>JAIRTP010000027.1 GCA_031254805.1 Bacteroidales bacterium | reverse complement strand
TTTTGCCTGCGTTATATCGGAAAATAATTCTACAACGGATATTCTAATACCAAACGCTTTTTTGTTGATCTCGTTTTTTTGCCATAAAACAGGAGATTTTCCTGAATTTTCAATTATACTTGCTTGAAATCCGATCCATTCACAATCTTTCGGATCGTCGTTACAACACCCATTGATTATAACAACCAAATAGAATGAGGCTATTATAAAAAGAACTTTCCCAATCATATCGAATAAATTTTTAAGTATGCAAATATAATCTTTTAATCGTTATGGAATAACTCATTAAAAGTAGCTATATTTGTAGAAATATTTAAGCGCATCAATTTATGGAAGTAAGAGAATTTTTGGCTACCCAAACAGATGGAGAACTTTTTGAATACTTTAAATCCGGAGAAACATTGGACTTTCCAAAAAGAATTGCTGCAGGAAAAATACTTCGCGAAAGAGGATTTGACGAAAATATCCTTCAAGAAGAAAAACAGAAAATCATTACTGAGATTGAACAGATTATTGCTCAATACGACGACCCAAAATCCATTGTCAAACGGAACAGGAGAAAGTTAAATTTCTATCTTTATTATATTATAGGGTTTTACCTGCTATTTATACTTACAGTCGCTTTGCGCGGATATCATAACGGCGCGCCCTTTGACTGGATTGGCGCAAGCCTATTAACCGGAATAGTCGTATTGATACTAATTGTTCGTTTGGCGAAATATAAAACTGCATTATCCAAACGTATCCAAAAGGATTATGACAATTTGAGCCTGCAAAAGATACGTTTAAAAGTAATTGAAACAGAGTGGGATTTTTAGCGAGGATTATTTTTCCTTCCAATCGCCATTTTCCTTGATCAATTCTACCAAAGCTTCCACAGCTTCTTCTTGCGGAATATGTTTTTTTATGGCCATTTTTCCTTTAAATAGCGTCGCTGTTCCTTTCCCCGATCCTATATACCCATAATCCGCTCCCGCCATTTCTCCGGGACCGTTCACAATACATCCCATCACCGCAATAGTTATTCCCGTCAGATGCGCTACTTTCGTTCTCACGCGTTCGACGGTTGAGACAATATCATATTGCGTCCGTCCGCAAGAAGGGCAAGAGATAATTTCTGCTTTTGAAAAACGAGAACGAGCAGCTTGTAAGATGGAAAAACTTAAATCTACGGGAAAATCAGGATGATCATTGATGTCGGGAGTCTCTAAAAACATGCCGTCGCAGAGCCCGTCAATTAATAATGCGCCAAAATCGGTTGCCGCTTTCAATTGGATTGCCTCTTTATCAACGCCGGAATAAACGCGCCGGAATATTTTAGGCCTTCTATTTCCTTGAATTAATAATGCTTCGAGAATATTTCGTTCGAAGTGAATAAGCTTTTTTTCATCTCCGGAAACAACTTCGACATGTGAGAAAAGCTCTTTTTCCGCTATATAATCCGCTCTCATATTTTCACGGTTGGAAATTACGACAGGGATTTGTTCGTTCCCCATTTTTTCATAACTATCGCTCTCCAAACGACCGTATAAAAACGGATTTTTAGACGAATCAATCGGACGAATCGGCGATTTTTCTTTAATTTTATTAAACCGCTCTACTAATTTTTTTGCAGGAATTAACTCTTTTTCAGGAGATTCTGTTAATGAAACGCGAATAGTATCCCCTATCCCATCCGTCAGTAATGCGCCTATTCCAACAGCAGATTTTATTCTGCCGTCTTCTCCCGAACCGGCTTCCGTTACCCCTAAATGTAACGGATAATTATATCCTTCCGCCATCATTTTATGAATTAATAAACGAGTGGCAAAAACCATATTTCGGGTATTGCTCGATTTCATGGAGAGCACAAGATTATGAAATCCGTAACCATCGCAAATACGCACAAATTCCAGAGCCGCTTCCGCCATTCCTTCAGGCGTATCGCCATAACGGCTCATAATTCGCTCCGACAAAGAACCTTGATTGCTGCCAATGCGCAAAGCCGTTCCATACGTCTTACAAACATCCAAAAGCGGTTTTATATTAGCGCGGATCTTTTCAAGCCCGTTTTCATATTCTTGTTCGTTAAAATATATCTTTCCCGTATTTCGTTCGGAATAATTTCCCGGATTAATGCGTACTTTATCGGCAATTCGAGCGGCCGTCAAAGCAATCTGCGCATTAAAATGAACGTCGGCAATAATTGGCGTATTGAATCCTGCCGCTCTCAACCCTTTTTTGATAACGCCTAAATGCTCCGCTTCTTTAATACTTTGAGCCGTAATGCGGACATATTCGCATCCGGCTTCAATCATTTTGATCGATTGCGCGATCGTAGCCGACGCATCCAACGTATTGGTATTGGTCATGGATTGTATACGTATAGGATTTCTTCCTCCTAATGGGATTTCTCCAATAAAAACCTCTTTAGTTTGAAATCTTGAATATTGGAAATAGCCGGCGCAATAATGAAACGGATCTTGCAAATTCTCCATACAAAGATTTTTATAACAAACTCAAACGATTAGCATCCTGCTTTATAAAAATAAACAGCAAGATGGTGAATCCCAATAATGAAGAACCGCCGTAACTGAGAAACGGCAAAGGAATCCCAATAACGGGCAATAATCCCAAGACCATTCCGATATTAACCACAACATGAAAAGCAAAAATCAACGCCACGCAACATCCATAAATTCGAGAAAAAACAGATCGCTGTCGTTCGGCGTTTCGCAATATTCTAAAAATTAGAAATACAAATAATAAAATAACAATCGAACTTCCTATAAAGCCCCACTCTTCTCCTACCGTACAGAAGATAAAATCAGTACTTTGTTCGGGAACAAAATCAAATTTCGTCTGCGTCCCTTCCAAAAATCCTTTTCCTTTCATGCCTCCCGAACCGATTGCAATTAATGATTGATGCACGTTATATCCCACATTCAACTGATCTTTCTCCATTCCTAACGTAACGTAGATCCGGTTTTTCTGATAATCGCTCAAAACATAATCAAATGCGGTATCAAATCCCAAAATAATAAAAACGCAACATCCGAAAATAGCTAATACATATTTCAGTTTTTTCATTTTATATTTTAGAAGAAAATACCATATTGCAAAAAGAGTCAACGCTACGCCGGCAATAATCCACCACTCTCCTAATAAAAGTGTCAAAACGCATAACAACGCGATCAAAACGGGAATAATAATGACCCAGCCGCTCATTCCTTCTCGATACATCGCTACAAAAAGAGCAAAAAAGACAAGAGCCGTTCCGGTATCATTTTGCAAAATAATCAACAATACAGGTAATAAAATAATGGTTGCAGCGAGAAATTGCGGTTTAATTATGCGCGGATCCAAAGGGTTATGAGAAAGATATTTCGCCAATGCCAATGCCGTCGCCGCTTTTGCAAATTCGGCAGGTTGAATGGAAAAATTACCTATTTTAAACCATGCTTTCGCTCCGGCTACTTCTGAACCGAAAAGAGCCACGCCAATCAACACCAACATCGCTCCTATATAAAAAAACCAAGCAAAAGAGAAAAATATTTTAGCGTCTAACAGCAAAATGATAATCGCAATAACAATAGATGCAATAATGAAAATCATCTGTTTGCCATAATTACAACTTGTATCCATTATGGAATGATGCGTCTCGTCGTATACCGCCGCATAAATATTAATCCAACCAATAACAACCAAGGCGAGATAGGTAATAACTAATAGCCAATCTACTTTTCCGAAAAGTCCTTTTTGTTCTCTCATCAAATTAAGGTTGTTGCGTTAATACTTTCTCTTTCCACCATGTGTTGCGCGTATTGCCTTTAAGATATTGCTCCATAATCAAAGTCCCTATCGGACCTGCCCAAGTAGCCCCAAATCCTGCATTTTCAACAATAACGCTAACGACAATTTTAGGATTATCTTTTGGCGCAAACGCCACGAAAAGGGAGTGATCTTTCCCATGCGGATTTTGAGCAGTCCCCGTTTTACCACACATATTAAGCTCTTTATCAGAATAATAACGCATTGTCCCTCGCGCGCCGTTATAAACCCGCCACATACCCTCTATAACGGATTCATAATATTCAGGATTTATGCCCGTATTAATGGTCTCAAATTTAAGCTTTTCAACATATATACTATCTATCGCAATTTCACGCGCTAAATGAGGTACGACATAATATCCGCGATTTGCTATGGTAGCGACGTAATTGGCCATTTGCAAAGGAGTCAGTTCCACTTCGCCTTGTCCGATACTTAGCGACCTGATAGTTAAAGCATTCCATTTCCCCTTTCCATAATATCTGTCAAAATAACTATTGGTTGGTATATTCCCTTTGCTTTGGTAAAGAATATCGTTATCAAAACGTTCTCCAAACCCCATTGCCAGCATATAATCTCTCCATTTAAGAAAACGTTCCGTTGTATTAGCTCCTTCCGCATTTTCTAAAAAAGCTTTATAAACGCTCCAAAAATAGGGATTGCACGACTCTTCGATGGCTTCATACAAATTCAAAGGAGATTTGTGGTTGTGCGTACATCGGATCGGCTTGGTAGATTGTCCGTTACACATAAAACAGGTAGAAGGCTTGATGATATTCTCTTGCAACGCCGCCAATCCGGTCGCCATTTTAAAAGTTGAACCGGGAGGATATTTTGCGGAGACAGCCCGATTGAACAACGGCCTAAGCGAGTCGGCCGCTAACATTTTGTAATTTTTCGAGCGATCGTAACCGACCAACAGATTAGGATTGTAGTCCGGATTGGAGACCATGACTAAAACTTCGCCGGTGGCAGGTTCTATGGCGGTTATGCTTCCTTTTTTTCCTTGCATGAGCATTTCGGCAAATTTCTGTAATTCGGCGTCCAAAGTCATATAGATACTTTGTCCGGGAACAGGATCTTCGTCGAACGTTCCATTTTGATAAGAACCTTTCAAGCGGTTATGAACGTCTACCAATCGCACAGATTTACCTTTTTTTCCGCGCAATTCTCTTTCATAAAACGCTTCAATACCGCTTCGCCCGATATAATCTCCCGCTCGATAATAATCGTCTTTAGCAATATCCGTCCGATCTACCTCGCCAATGTAACCGATGGCATGAGCGGCAATTTTTTCATCATAAAGTCGGATAGTACGCGATTGCAAATAAAACCCCGGAAATTCATAAAGTTTCTCCTGAAAATATCCCGCCATCTCTTTAGAAAGCTGCGACGCCATAATAGAAGCTTTGTAACGCGAGTAGTTTCGCGCTGCATGTAACTGTTCCCTGAAATATTGAATATCAATATTTAATATATTGCAAAAGGCTAAAGTATCCATTGGTTTTACCAAACGAGGAACCACCATCAAGTCGTACGCCACCTCATTTGATACCAGCAATAATCCATCGCGATCGTAGATCAATCCCCGCGGCGGAAATAACGTGATATTTCGCATAGTGTTATTTTCCGACTTTACCTGATAGCTTTTATCAATGACCTGTACATAAAAAAGCCATAAAATATACACTAATACGATAGCCGAGACGACTATGATAATCATATTTTTTCGCCTTGCCAAATTTACTCTTCCTCTCATTTACCGCTCACGATTTATATGAAAATGATAATAGCGCAAAATTAAGCTATTTTTGCATTTTGTCTTTTATCTATTTTTCCACAAAACAACAAGAGTTATAAACGAAAATTATATTTTTTATTACTGATAAAAATGTATACCTTTGCAGCCATATTGAAAATATACAGAGGCATGTAGAATTCATGTAAAAAATTAGCTGTTCCATTAAAAATAAGGAGGGTGATATGATTCAAACGGTAAAAATTGGTACCATAAAATGGCATCATCTGCTAAATCCCACCGATGCAGACCTTCAATATTTGGAAGACGTTTTTCATTTTCACGAACTCGATATCGAAGATTGCCGTTCCGTTCTCAATCAACGCCCTAAAATAGATATCTACGACGACTATTATTTTCTCATCTTGCATTTTCCTTATTTCAATAAGACTAATACGTTTATTAAAACGCGCGAGGAAAAAATATTTTGGGGAAAAGATTTTGTGATCACGATGGGACGACCGGGATGGATATTGAGCGAAAAATTTGAAGATACCAAAAGTCGTATTGAGAATAAAGAAGATCTGGAAATTGCCACTTCGGATACTTTATTATATTTTATTTTGGAATATGTGGCAAAACTTTCTTACGGGATCGTTCGCAGAGTGGGGGATCATGTGGATAGCGTCGGACGTTATCTTTTTGACATAAATTCCATCAAGACAATTGAAAGTATCTCCGTTACGCAAAAAAATATTATTCAGTTGAATACCATTTTCAAACCGGAACTTCCTCTTTTAAAGAAATTTGAGAGTGGACAAATCGAAGGATTTTCAGAGAATATGGAAGATTATTGGGGTAATATTTTAGACGTTTTCAATAAAATATGGGACTTAATTGAGGATTATTCCGAATTGATTGTAGGATTATCTCGCACGTTCGATTCGTTGCAGGTCAACCGAAGTAACGAGATCATGAAAATTTTAACATTAGTATCGGCAATTACGCTGCCTTTAAACCTTATTGTCGGATTTTATGGAATGAACGTTTTTCTGCCGATGGGAGATTTTAAATGGGCATTTTTGGTAATTATCGGATTCATGATGCTCTTGAGCGGAGGAATGATTCTTTATTTCAAGCGAAAGCGCTGGATGTAATACATTTTTTCGAGCAAATAATAACTTTATAGCAACAATAGTTTTTCCTGTCGCGGCTTATTTCAGATAAGACGAGGAAAGTCGGGGCAACGCAGGGCGCCATACTTCCTAACGGGAAGGCTGCCGGAAACGGCAGACAGCAAGCGTCACAGAAAATAACCGCCTGCTTCGGCAGGTAAGGGTGAAAACGCGAGGTAAGAGCTCACGTTGCGACATGGCGACATGACGCAAGGACAAGCCTTATGGGTTGAAAGACCAAATAAACCATGACAGGGGCTGCCCGTCCCGTTTTCGCTTCGCGAAATTCATGGAGGGTAGGTCGTTAAAGGTTACAGGCGACTGTAATCATAGATAAATGACAGGAGCGCAGCATGCTGCGTAACAGAATCCCGCTTATAAAACTATTGTTGCTTTTTATCTTATCGCTAATTTCTTTGAAATACAATTCTTTGTCCTCTGAAAATTTCAAAAATAAACCCTAATTTTGCATCGTCTTATAAAAACTATGTATATGAAAAAACAAGATTTGATTTTTGCGCTCTGCGTCATTCTTTTCTTTCTCCCGTTTTTTGTGATTCCTGCCGTATACGAATGGTATGATAATTTCAATCGCGCTCATGGAATGATCATGAGCGCCTTTAAATTTGCCATCCTTTCTACATTGGGAGAGGTAATCGGGTTGAGAATTCAAAAGGGCGTATATTATGAAAAAGGATTTGGAATCTTACCGAGAGCGCTCGTTTGGGCAATATTAGGAATGGGAATTAAGATGGCAATGGTCATTTTTTCCAACGGAACGCCGAAATTTTTGGAATATATGGGTCTTTCAGGAGCAATCGTTTCGTTTGCAAACAGCGCAATTACTTGGGAAAAAGTTTTAGTCGCATTTTGCGTAAGCGTTTCGATGAACGTGATCTTTGCGCCTGTTTTTATGACCTTACATAAAATCACAGACATGCATATTTCAAATACAAGAGGAACGATCAAGGGATTCTTTTCGCATACGATCAGAATGGGAGCGGCGTTTCAAAATATTAATTGGGAAAGGCATTGGGGATTTGTCTTAAAAAAAACCATTCCGCTTTTTTGGTTTCCGGCGCATACGATCACTTTCATTCTTCCCGAACAATATCAAGCGCTTTTTGCCGCTTTATTGGGCGTTGTATTAGGAATTTTATTGTCGATTGCAGGGTTGGAAAAACAGCAAAAATCAAACTCTGCAACAAAAAAGAACGTTTCGGCATAAAAATTGTTTAACATCTCTTTATAGCGTTAATAAAAATCTTAACTTTGTATATTCAAATTAATTAAAAAATAATATCGATGAAAAGGAATTTAATTTATATGTTTTTCAGCGTTTTATTTATCATCTCGGGGATAACGCTCTCTGCGCAAACCGACAAAAAACCTGAAATGTTGACGAAAGAAACATTCATGAAAAAGGTGTGGGACTACGCAAAAGACACCTCCGAATTTGTATATTTAGGCGATAAACCTTGCATCATTGATTTTTATGCGGATTGGTGCGGACCTTGTAGAAAAATCGCTCCTTATATGGAAGAATTTTCAAAATCTTATAACGACATCTACATCTACAAAATCAATGTTGATCAACAAAAAGAGTTGGCGGCTCTTTTCCAAGCAAGAAATATTCCAACGGTTATCTTTGTTCCGATGAAAGGGCAACCGACCGCTACAAAAGGGGCTTATCCTAAAGAGGAATATGTGAAGCTGATCGATAAAATCTTATTGAATAAAACGATGCCTTCCGCTACTCAAAAATAGAGATGATAAAACAGCTGACAAAAGCTGATTTTTTAGAAAAAATATATGATTTTGAGGGGACTAACGCCCCTCAAAATTGTAATACGGCTTCGGTTGTCGTCTTTTTTCATAAAAACGACCCAAAAAATTTACCCATATATCTGGAGCTGTTAGGCAATTTGCAATTAAAATTTCCAGATGTCGCATTTTACCGAGCAAATGTGATGGAAGAACAATTGTTAGCCGGCGATTTAGGTATTAGACGCGTCCCTGCCATTTTATTTGTTCCTCTTCATAAAAGACCGAGAATAGCTCACGGTGTATTTTCCGAAACAGATTTTGAACAGGCAATTCAAAAGATTTTTAAAATAAATACTTCCCTGAAAAGCAAAATCGAGCAGAGCATAGCGAATCGACTGTAAAGTTCTGTGTTACGCTCTGTTTTTCTTTGGTGTTGAAGGTATCGAAAAACAGAAAAAAGCCAAGTCAAGACAGAAATCAGTCACTATAATCATTACTTTGGCTGAATCCAAAGTTGTTGCTTACCTGATTATTTTTCATTGATTTGCGATATTCCTGTTTTCCGCAATGCCGCGCTTTAAAAATTATTGTTGGTAATTTGGATTAGTTCAGCTTGTAGTTCATCCATTTTTAGGAGTTGATGTTTTGTCCATTTTATTCAGTCAGTTGATAGATATTGTGCGTTATTTCAGCGGCTATCTTTAGCTATAATATTAATTTTGAGTTATATAACATTATTTTAGGCTCTTTATATACTCCGTAAAAGTAATGCAATATGCGCCTCAATTCTCCCTGTTTTAAAAAATTAAGCTACTGATAATTTCATAGAAAAACGTATAATAAACTCCCAAGAACTCACTTTTGTCCAAATAAAGCAAATTGCTTGAGTGCGTTCTTGAAACGCGGAAAAAGATGGCGTATGAATTATTATCAAGTCACGTGTAACTTTCTTCTTCTCATCCGGTTCTTTATCTGTGCATGCCGAGCCAATGTGTTTATATATAACACGCTTTCGGTGTCAATAATAGACAACCTGCACTACTTGCGCCCCTGATAATGTTCTTACTACTCTAATCTAATATGAAGTATAAATCCTGCTTAATGCGGCAAATTTAGTGATTTTTCTTCCTAACAAGCTGGATGTTAGCCTTTATTTTTGCGATCTTCAATAGGAGGACAAGTCAGGAAAGTTTAGACTTGATCCTACGGTAAAATAATATGAAGCCACCTTATTATCGTTTATTCCTTTGACAAACAAAAGAGCCGCCCTTCAAGCAAAGGCGGCTCTTCATATTAATTTTCTCAATTTTCTGCTTCTTCTCGATCTTTTCGTATTTGCTCGGCTTCCAATTCCGCCAGATCTTCATCGCTGATCTCTCCTGCACTATACTTTCGGATCAATTCTACAATTTCATCAAACGTGTCTCCGAATTTTTCAAAATCTTCAGGATATAAAAATATTTTATACTTTTCAATGGTAAATTTACCTGTTTCATTATCATAAAGTTTTTTACTCTCGGTAATCGTTAGGTAACAATCGTTCGCCTTTGTTGTTTTAATATCAAAAAAATAGATTCTCTTGCCTGCCCTAATCAATTTTGAAAAAATATTGCTTCTAAATTCTCTGTTATCCGTCTCGTCCATATCAACTCCTTTTATTAAGAGACAAAAGTATAAAAAAGAGTAAAACCAAAAGCAAAAATTAATTTTTTTATTAAAAAATGATATAAATAGAAGTAAAATATTATATGTCAATGTCTTGTGATCTCTCTTCCCATTTCATTTTTGCATGTTGTTGCATGTCGATTTGAGTATCATGCTCATCGATAATTTCCAATCCTAATAAAGTTTCGATAACGTCTTCCATGGTTGCAATACCTGCAATACTCCCAAATTCGTCAACGATCAATGCAATATGCTCTTTTTTCTGCATAAGCGACGCTAATAAACCTGAAACGGAAAAATTTTCATAATAAACGATCATCTCCCTTTTGATCTCTTTCAACGAAATATTTCCATTATCATGAGCGATTTCTTCCAGCGCATTCATTTTCAATATATATCCGGTAATATCATCAGGCGAAGTCGCATAAACGGGAATACGGGAATGTTGTAAAAATTCTTCTCTTTCAAGCAACTCTTTTACCGTCGTGTCTTCGGAAGCGGAGCAGACAACTGTTCTTGGCGTCATAATATCCCGCACTTTTTTATCTTTCAAATGGATAATATTCTGAATAACGGCGCTTTCCCTCTCTTCAAAAACGCCTTCGCGCGATCCGATGCCTGCCAAAGCGACAACTTCTTCTCTGCTTATGGCGTTTGTATTTTCCCCCTTGGTAAATAATTGTGTGATAAATCTTGACAAAAAGATAAAAGGATACATCAAATAGGTAATAAAATGGATAATATATCCGGAAAAAACGGATAATTGCCGCCAATAATTAGCTCCGATAGTTTTCGGAACAATTTCTCCGAAAATTAATATTAAAACGGTCAAACATGCCGAAACTATCCCAAAATAGGCATCGCCAAATACCTTTGTCGCCTGAACGCCCACGCCGGCAGATCCGATCGTGTTAACTATTGTGTTCAGCGCCAAAATACCGGAAAGAGATTTGTCAACGTTCTTTTTGATTTTCCTCAACATACGCACATCTCTTCCTTCCGACGCCTGCGCTTCTATAAAAGGCTCCGTAACTAATAAGAGGATCGATTCCATCATCGAACAGGTAAAGGAAACCAAAATAGTCGTCAAGAAAAAGATAACTAATAACAATACCATATTTTAATTCGTTTTTGCTGCAGCTTGTAATAATTTTATCGCCGTTTCACGCGCCTCTTGCATGGCGTGGTCGCCGCTCAACATTTGAGCCAGTTCTTCGATACGTTCTTCATAAAAGAGATAACGAACAGATATTTGAGTCGATTGTTGCGCATCCTTTTTTACATAGAGATGATGCTCCGCAAACGCCGCGATAGTAGGGAGATGGGTTATTACGATGATTTGTTTTCTCTGGGATATTTGCTTTAACATTTCGCCTGCCTTGGCGGCAATAGTCCCCGATATTCCCGAATCAATTTCGTCAAAGATCATGGTTGGAAAAAGTAATGTATCGCTTAATATGTTTTTAATAGCGAGCATAATACGCGATAATTCTCCTCCGCTTGCTATTTTTCGGATCTCATCCGGACGACTTCCTTTGTTGGCGGTAAATAAAAACTTGATTTTATCGATTCCTGTTTCAGTAGGAGATTCCTGCAATTCTCTGTGCAATTCGAAAATAACGTCGGGCATCCCCAACGATTGTAATAACAATGTCATTTTTTTGGAAAATATCGGCGCTAATTGCATGCGTTTCTTACTCAAAGAATCGGCCTGTTCTTTCCAAAGCGTCTCTTTTTGCAAAATATTTTCTTGTAATATTGCAATACGGGATTCTATTTGCGAAATTTCCTCCACTTGCGTTCGATATTCGTTCAACAAATCCAATAATTGTTCCTCATTGCGAACATGATATTTGAATATCAATCTATTCAACAAATCCAATCGCATTTCAATTTGTTGTAATTTTTCAGGATCGTTATTCAATCTGTCGGATATCCTGTTAGCGTCGTTTGCCAGATCGCTCAACTCAAAAGAAACGGAACGCAATCTTTCAAGAATTTCTTCCACAGTTTCATCTTTCACGGATATCTTTTTCCCTTCAGATTCTAATGCATCGATTGTTTGCACCAAAGAAGGATCCTGTTCATTGCAAAGAAAATGTATCCTGTCAAGCCAAGTTTTCAAAATGTCAGCATTGCCGGCCAATTGAAATTCTCTCTCTAAAGTTTCTATTTCTCCCTTTTTGACGGCGGCGGCGTCCAACTCTTGCAAAGCGTAACGTCGGAAATCTTGTTCGCGAAGAACTTCCTGTAAAAGAACTGTCTGCTCAGCTAACTCTTTTTTCTCTTTCTTGATCTCTATAAATAAAAATTTCAGCGCTTCGGTTTGATTTTCCAATTTTCCGAATTGGTCAATGATTTGAAGTTGTATTGCCGGATTATTCAAATTCAGCGTTTCATGTTGCGAATGAATATCAATAAGTTGCGATCCAAGCTCTTTCAATTGCGCGTTGGTTACGGGCGTATCATTGATAAAAGCGCGCGAGCGAGTCGCTTTTGGGGCTATTTCTCTTCGAATAATCGTTTCGGGAAGATAATCCAACTCATATTGCTTAAAAAAATATTGCAGATGCAACTTTTCAATATGAAATATTCCTTCAACAACGCATTTTTGCTCCGGATCAAACAACATTTTTTGTTCGGCTTTATCGCCCAAAAGTAAAGAAATAGCGCCTATTAACATAGATTTACCGGCGCCTGTTTCTCCGGTAATCAACGTAAATCCGTCTGAAAAATTAAGCGATAGATTGTTGATCAAGAAATAATTATGTATATGCAACTCTCTGAGCATAGACAAATTAATTATGTCGTCATTTTAATATTTCGTACCCGAACCGCCAAATCCCGAATTACCGCCGGTTCCCGTTCCATAATCTCGATTGGTTCCGGATCCCGGATAATTAGTACCTCCCGCCGTACTGCCGCTTGATTTCATCGCGTCGTATTTTGAGGAATTGGTAATGTCTATTTGTTTCATCAGGTCTGATACCGTATTTTTCTCGTTATCAGAACCTTGCTTGAATATATTGATAACCTCATCACGTTTTACGTCAATCATTATTTGCGTCGCATACATTCCCGGACGTTCCAAATATGCTCTTTTCAACTCCTCAAGCCCGCGTATGATCTGCGTTCTTCCGTTCTCTACGTTGTCAGCCATAATATCAAGTCCTTGACGATGGTATTGATACAAAAATGTACGCAAACTTCGATAGGTAGGGCTCATAATGTATTCCAATATCCGATACCGACTTTTATCTCCGTCTTGCGTTTTCCATCCGGTTTCATTTGAAGATTGCGCAGATTGTACAATGTTGTTTGCTCTTTCATAAAATTCTTGGCCGCCGGAAGCTTGAAACGTGTCAAACTGAATGCCTAACGCATAATAGATATAAAATGCAACAACAGAAGTAAGGTTATTTGTATAAACGTTTTCGATATATTCCAACGGTTCATATTGATTATAATAGAAATGGAGATTATTATCCATAATATTAAGAACGGGCGACTCGTAATTAGAATTAAAAACAATTCGTCCCATGACAAGAGTTATGGTCCCGTCGAATTCGGTATCGGAAATACGATTGGTAATATTGATAGACATCCGTATTCTAAAGCGTTCGTCGGGTTTTAATTGATAAGGCGTCCATGATCTGCCGTTTACCATTTCGGTAAGCGATTTTTGCATAGCGTCGTAAACCGTCCTATCTGTTCCGTCCACCCTGCTTGCCGAAACGCTGATACTGGCCAATATGTCTTGTGCATGTGTATTTACGATACATACAAAGACAAAGATTATTATTAAAAAACATTTTCTCATGATCGATAAATTTATAATACTTTCGCCGCCGCCAACAAAATGTCGCGAGCGACTAATCGTTTTTGTTTCTGTTCAAAGGATTGTTTCTTTCCATCAGAGTATAATATGGTGATAATGTTTGTATCTACATTGAAACCGGCGCCGCTTTTTTTTGCATCGTTTACTACGATAAAATCAAGATTCTTTTCACGAAGTTTTTTCTCGGCATTTTCAAAAACATGCTCGGTTTCCAATGCAAAACCTATCAAAACCTGATCTGCACGTTTTTGCTTTCCTAATTGCGCTAAGATATCGACTGTCGATTTCAGTTTTATTTCGGGCGTTGTATTTTTTTGTTTTTTGATTTTTTCTTCTTCAACCGTTTCCGGTGTGAAATCAGCCACGGCGGCGGCCTTGATAGCCACGTCGTTTTGAGGAAAATGTTCCAAACAAGCCTCCAACATTTGTTGAGCGGTTTGCACTTTAATTACTTTAATCCACTTGCTTTCCGGATAATAAGCCATCGGTCCGCAGATCAAAGTTGTTTCGGCTCCCATAGAAGCGGCCTCTTCAGCAAGAGCAACGCCCATTTTTCCGGAAGAATAATTTCCAATGAAACGAACGGGATCTATAGGCTCGTAGGTTGGGCCGGCTGTGATCAATATCTTTTTACCGTTCAGCCGCTGCGCGGTTAAAAAAAAATCTTTGATGATTTTTAAAATATTTTCCGGATCCTCCAATCGTCCTGCACCTTTAAGTCCGCTGGCCAAATCTCCTTCGCCCGGATCAATGATCAGATGACCGCGTTTTCGCAAAATCTCGATATTTTCTTGCGTGGCAGGATGACGAAACATGTCCACATCCATCGCAGGAGCTATAAAGACAGGACAGCGGGAAGCCAAATAGGTTGTTGTCAGAAGATTATCTGCCAGTCCATGCGCTAATTTCGATAATGTGGCCGCCGAAGCGGGGGCGATCAAGTACAGGTTCGAGGTAATTCCCAAATTCACATGACTGGTCCATCTACCGCTCTTTTTATCATATGGATCGCTCAAAACTTCATTTTCCGACAACGTGGAAAGCGTCAACGGAGTCACAAAATCAAAAGCCGTCGGGGTCAAGATCACAGTCACTTCTGCGCCTTCTTTCTTTAAAAGACGTACAAGAAAAGGCATTTTATAAGCGGCAATGCTGCCGCTTATGCCCAATAATATCTTTTTCCCTTTCAGCATTAAAGAAATATTTAGAAGTTATCTTGCTTGATCGGATTGCGGAAATAAATTCTATCGTTCACATATTCCCACGTCGCCAAAAGAGTCGGTTTAGGAAGATTTTCGTAAAATCTGGCAATTTCAATTTGTTCCCGATTTTCAAACACTTCATCCAAAGTATCGTTAGGCGTTGCAAATTCTTGCACTTTTTCATCCAACTCTTTTTTCAACGCTACTTCTATTTGATCTGCACGTTTTGCTAAAATAGCGACAGTTTCGTACACATTATTGGTCCCTTTACTAAATTCCCTCATGGTACGCGTTACTGCGGTGTCTTCTGTTTTAATTCTTTTATAATCCATTGATATATATTTATTTCTGAAGTTTTTTTATGTGTTCTAATGCGATGTCTTTCATTTTATCGGCATCTTTCCTGAACGGGCTGTTCGGATAATACGCCACAAAATCCGTATAGGCATTAAATGCCATTTGAAAACGCTCTAATTGTTTTTCATGAATACTATTCAACGCAAAACGATAATAAGAACGCATAATATAATAAGAAGCGTCTTCTACATACTTGCTGTTAGGATAATCCTTTATCATATTCTCAAAAGAGACCACGGCGGCTTCATATTCTTCCATATGAAAATACAATTTAGACGCTTCAATATCTTTTCGAGCTAATTTTTCTCGTAATTCATCAATATAACCGTTACATTCATCTTTACGCGTCGTATTCGGATAGCGATTTAGAAAAATCTGGAATTCTGCAATTGCTTCTTTCGTAACGGTTTGATCTAACGAATATCGAGGCGACAGGTTGTATTTACAAATGGCCGACATAAATAGAGCCTCTTCGGCATCTCGACTATTGGGATAATTTTTTGCAAATCTCTGAAAATAATATCCCCCCAACGTCCAATCGCCTTGTTCGTAATAACAATATGCCTGATAATAATTAATACGTTCGCCGCGAGAAGTCCCACGGAACGCCGTCGTTAATTGATCAAAAAGTTGTAATGCGCGGAAATAGTCTTTTTTATTGAAATAGGCTATAGCCGCTTCATATTTCAAATCATTATCGCTACTTTTTATCAATTTTTGATGCTTGCTGCAACTTGCAAGTAACAGACAAATAATAATATACAAAAATATAAGGCGTTTTCTTACCATTATGCAAAGATATATATTTTCAAGATAAAATTAACGATAAAATCGCATAAATATTGCCGACTCTTTCATCGTTTCAAAAAATCGAATAATAAAGAGCGCTCTCGAATGTTTGTAGAATAACAATATTACTATCAGCCGAATAGAAAATATCTGGCAAATCAGGCGCAAACTTCAGAGAACAGGTTTAATTCGATGTTTTTTGATTTCCCCCCTCTTTTTGATCCTTTTTCGTTGTTTCCGAAGATTCTTTGTCGTCTTCGTTCAATCCTTCTTTAAAACTTTTAACTCCTTTTCCAAGTCCTTTCATCATTTCAGGTATTTTTTTACCTCCGAAAAAGAGCAATATGACCACTAGGATAATTACTATTTGCCACGGGCCAACCATTCCAAGTAAAACGGCAAGCATCATCATAATACAATATTATTTTTGCAAATGTACGTTAAATATTTTAATATGGAGACAACGATAAAACAAATCTTTATTTTTCCGTCATTATTTTCAGTATCAACCGATCGGTTTCGTTCATTCCTTCGACTCCGATAAGGGTAAGATTTTTGATGGATTGATCGACATCGTCGTCAATAATTCCTTCTAAAGAACTCACCGTTTTACCGTCCATCGCCATCATCGCCGAAAAGACCGCAGTAGATACGCCGCTGCATACTTTTAATGCGCAACTGGGTTTTGCCCCGTCGCATATCATTCCTGTGAGATTGGCGACCATATTTTTCACTGCAAAAGAGATCTGTTCATACTTGCCGCCCATCAGGTAGGTAATTCCGCACGCAGAACCTGTGGCGGCCACAACGCACCCGCATAAAGCGGACAATCTTCCGAGGTAAGACTTAATATAAATAACAGTGAGATGGCTCAATATCAATGCGCGAATCAGATTTTCTTCCGGTTGTCCGGTCTCTTCAGCATAAATCAGAACCGGTAACGATGCGGAAATTCCTTGATTTCCGCTTCCCGAATTACTAACTACAGGGATCATCGCTCCCGCCATTCGAGCGTCGCAAGCAGCCGACGTATATGCTAAAATATGAGAAAAAAGACTGTCGCCCATCATATTATCTTTTGACTCTTTGGCGAGCGTTTTTCCTAAGGAATGGCCGTAGTCATTTTCAAAAGCAGATAATGCCGCTTTCTTATTGGTTTTCCCTGTCTCTAAAATAAATGCGATCTCTTCCAATGGCGCAGTCATAGCAAAATCATATACTTTGCACAATATCAAAGATGCGTCGTCTTCATTCTCTTCAATGCTGCGACGTTCTTGCTTATCAAGAATAATCTCTCCATCCTTTTCAATAAAGCAGATGTTGGTGTGAGTTGTACGAATAATAACCCGCGCCGATTCGGGGCCTTTTGAAGCGAGTACTTCAATATACAATTTATCTTTTACTTCCTCCTTCAGTGAAATATGAACAGGATACTCTGCTATATATTTTTTCCCTTTTTCGACAGCTTCCGGATTGGATTCTTTCAACACTTCCAACTGATATTCCGATTTTCCAATCAATACGCCTAAAGCGATGGCAATAGGAAGCCCTATCATGCCTGTTCCTGGAATTCCCACGCCCATAGCATTTTTTAAAATGTTGGGACTAAGATACGCTTCTATATTCTCAGGAATATCTCCCAATACTTCGCGCGCTTTAGCCGCAGCTAAGGCAACGGCGATAGGCTCCGTACAACCGATTGCGGGAACTACCTCGCGTTTAATAAGTTCTATAATCTTTTTTCTTTCCGATCCTGTCATTTTTCTCTCCTCAAAATTGCGGGTACAAAGGTATGATATTTTACAGGGAAATTTGTTCTACCGATTCAATGCAAATTCTTTAAAAGCTTAATCTTCTCCGGATTATTTCGCTTTCAGCTCGAAATGACACACAAAATTAGCGTATTGCGTTTTTTCGAGAACGAGGAACGGGAATGAGACAATTTAGTATTTTGTCACTTTTATGGAAAATAACATTGCTTTGTAGAAGTATACGCTCATTCAATTTTTGCAATAAATATTTTTTGATTAAAATTGCACTATATTTGCCGCAAAAATCATTAAAAATGAAATCTATATGAATCAAAAATTGCGTACTCTGTTTACCATTTTGGGAGTTATTATAACGATATTTTTGATGTGGTACTTTTCTACCATTACAGGCTATGTGATCGGCGCGGTTGTTTTGACGATGGTAGTAAATCCGCTAATGGACTTTTTTATATCTCGAAAAATAAAAAACTTTGCTTTTCCTCGTTGGCTGGCGGCTATTTTAACGTTGCTGACTGTATTGATCGTATTCGTAGGAATTGTTTCCGCCGTCGTTCCGCTGATTAGTAAAGAAGCGCAAATGATCTCACAAATCAATACGGAAGAAGTAGCCGGATATTTTACGGCAATCATGAACGACACGCAAAATTTTCTTATAAGGCATGGGGCGCTTGAAGAGACAAGGGAATTAGGAACCGAAATAATGAATAAAGTAAAATCTGTTATGAGCATACAGGTCATCGGAAACGCTTTTACCGGATTATTTTCATTTATATCGTCTTTCTTTATGGCCGTTTTTTCTATCTTTTTCATCACGTTCTTTCTGTTGAAAGACAGGAACAGGTTTCTGAATATTTTTTTATCCATTTTCAAAAAAGATAAACAATATAAGGTCAGAAACGTTTTACATAAAACAAGAGTTCTTTTATCGCGTTATTTTATAGGATTGCTGACGCAATTAACTATTATGATTACATTGGAATCGATAGGATTACGCATCCTTAATATTCCCAATGCATTTTTAATAGGATTCATCGGCGGATTCATGAATATCATTCCCTATTTGGGACCAATAATGGGAGGAGTTATCGGCGTTGTTTTAGCCGTTATTTCAAGTTTGGCGCTGGGAATGTACGACGGATTGATTTGGGTGGTTGTGAAAGTAATTCTCGTATTTGTCGGGACAAATATTATCGACAATGTATTTAATCAACCGATTATTTTTTCCAAAAGCGTCAACGCTCATCCGATTGAGATTTTCTTGGTCGTGATTGCAGCGGGACATTTCGGAGGAATCGGAGCTATGATCATAGCCATTCCGGCATATACCGTGATGAGAATTATTTTGAAAGAATATTTTAGCGAATTTGCTTTTATTAATAATATTACAAAAAATATTTAATTATGGATTCAGGAAAAATTTTATTAGGATTTTTAAGCGGCGCGGCCGTTGGAGTAATAGTAGGAATGTTATATGCTCCTCACAAAGGGTCGGTCACAAGAAGAAAGATCATTAAAACTGCGAAAGATTTTAAAGACAATATTGAAGATAAATTTAAAAATCTGGCGGAAAAAGCAGAAGAATTTGTCGAAGAGATCAAAGATGTCGCTAAAGACATATCTTTAGCGGCAGAAGACGAGGAATAAATAATATTGCATACGCTATCTTTCAAATCAATGATTGAAGAGTTAAAAAAATACATTCAACTTCAATTGGAGCGCTTGCAGCTCTCTTCTATTGAAAAGACTTCGTTGCTTCTCGGAAAAATATCTCTATTGGCCATTGTCGGAGCATTTTTGGCGATCTTGGGATTATTGATATTAGTACTACTTTATAGCGTTTTATTAAATATTATCGGCATCTCATGGATTGTAGTTTTGATTGAGATAGGAATTGTAGGATTGTGTCTGGCGATTTTCTGGTTATTTCGTGAGAAGTTAGTGATTCGACCTATTGCCAATATGATCATCCGGTTGATTTGCGAACCGTCCGACGACTCCAATAAAAAAAAGGAGGAAAAACATGAACCATAACATTGTCAACATTGATCAACTTCGTAACAGAAAGCGGGCCATTGACAGAGAAATTGCCGAAATAGAACAATCGTTTGTCGACAAAGTCAACGCGATAAAACAACCTGCCGTAGCGGTAAGTTCTATTTTCAATAAAAAAAGACGCGCTTCGAAAGATATTAATGTAGAAAATTATCTTCCTATGATCGTCAGCGGCATATCGACGGCGATAAAGGTTTTTACTATGATAAGAAATCTGAGAATGTATAGTAAAATGAAAAAAGAACGCGCTCAAAACAGAAAAAGAGAGAAGTAATACTTTTCCTGTTTTTTCTTGGCTTTATCAATGCGTACCCCAAAATTCTTCGATGGAGAATTTTGCAACAGGTTGATGTCTTTTCATAATCATGGTTTTGTCGATACTCATTTTATATCGGTTATTTTCAATATGCGCTCCAACTCCCTGTATGCTTTTAACGCAACAAAACAGACGCAGATATGGGCTTCAATCCGTCGACAGGTAAAATAAAATACCGGTTGTATCTCTATCTTTGATTTAGCGATGCGGAAAGTTCTTTTCAGATTTCATAAATCGCATGAGCATCATTAATCAGTGGTTTTGATAAAATATCAAAATGAAAACTACTTTTTATTAGCATATATATTTTCATTACTCATTTATGCCGACCTTTGCATATCTGTAAAAAGATTCAGGTATTAATGCAAACAAATAAGGATCAACAAAATATAGTTATAAAAGGCGCTCGTTTGCACAATCTAAAGCATATCGACGTAGTAATTGAGCGGAATAAATTGGTCGTAATTACCGGACTTTCGGGATCGGGAAAATCTACTTTAGCGTTTGATACGTTATATGCAGAAGGACAACGTCGTTATGTAGAAAGTTTGAGTTCTTACGCACGGCAATTTCTTGGGCGCATCAATAAACCCGAAGTTAAATCTATTACGGGAATTTCGCCGACCGTTGCCATTGAACAACGCGTCAATACTCGAAATCCGCGAAGCGCCGTAGGAACTTCCACCGAGATCTACGAGTATTTGAAGCTGCTTTTTGCCCGTGTCGGCAAGACTTATTCTCCTATTTCCGGCGAATTGGTAAAACGCGATTCTGTGAAAGATGTGGTGGATTTCATCTTTTCATTACCTGAAAATACTCGTTTTTTTGTTTTAGCTCCGATTTCATTGAACAAACGCTCTGCCAACGATTATTTCAAGTTACTGTTGCAACAAGGTTTTTCTCGTCTGATGATCAATGGTGAAATCGTCCGTATTGATACGCCGCAAGATTTTTCGAATGTTACCGAAGAAACCGATATTAATATCGTCATTGATCGGATGATGGCCGTTAAGGAACGCGACGTCATGATGCGTTGCTCTGATTCCGTTCAAAGCGCTTTTTATGAAGGAAAAGGAATTTGTTATATCGATTATGAAGAAGCTGGAAAAATGGCGCGTAAAATCTTCTCCGATCGTTTTGAAGCGGATGAAATGACTTTCGAAGAGCCGACGGAACATCTTTTTTCTTTCAACAATCCTTACGGGGCGTGTAAAACATGCGAAGGGTTTGGTTTTGTTATCGGCATAGACGAGGATTTGGTTATTCCCGACAAAACTCTTTCCATTTATGAAGGAGCCGTCGCTCCTTGGAAAGGGGAAAAAATGGGGCTTTGGCGCGATACATTTGTGAGAAATGCAATGAAATATGATTTTCCAATACATAAGCCATATGCTGAATTGACTGAAAAACAGAAAAATATGCTTTGGAAAGGAGCTTCCAAATTGGAAGGGATCGACGATTTTTTCGACATGGTTTCGGAAAATAGCTATAAAATCCAATACAAGATTTTGCAAGCGCGATATCGTGGAAAAACGATCTGCCCCGAATGTCATGGGACGCGCCTGCGAAAAGAGGCGAGTTATGTTAAAATAGATGAAATAAGCATTACCGATATGGTGCAGATGCCAATAGAAACCTTATTAAGTAAATTTCGCACGCTTCATCTTGACGAATACGAACAAAAGGTTTCCAATCGTCTTTTCATTGAAATTACCAAGAGGCTGGAATTTCTGACCGACGTCGGATTAGGTTATTTAACTTTAAACCGGCTTTCTAATACTTTGTCGGGCGGAGAGTCGCAAAGAATACAATTAGCGACTTCATTAGGGAGCAATTTGGTTGGATCTATTTATATTTTGGACGAACCCAGCGTCGGATTACATTCGCGCGATACGCAGCGGCTCATCGCTTTATTGAAAAAATTACGCGATTACGGCAATACCGTCGTCGTTGTGGAACACGATGAAGAGGTAATTCACGCCGCCGATCAGATCATTGATATCGGTCCTTTAGCGGGATATTTAGGCGGCGAAGTAGTTTTTTCAGGAACGTTGCCCGAATTGATGAAAAATGACGAAAGTCTGACTTCGAAATATTTATCGGGAAAAATGTCCGTCCCGATGCCGTCGTCTCGTCGTACATGGAAAGAGTATGTCAAAGTGATCGGCGCGCAGGAAAATAATTTGAAAAATATTGATGTGACATTTCCTTTGCACACGTTGACTGTTGTAAGCGGCGTTTCCGGATCGGGAAAAACAACCCTTGTCAAGCAAATCCTGTATCCTGCCTTGAAAAAGCGATTCGACTCTTGTGAAGAACGCACCGGATTGCATTGTTCGCTCGAAGGAAGTTTAAAACAAATAAGCAATGTAGAAATGGTGGATCAGAATCCGATAGGACGTTCGAGTCGTTCAAATCCGGCGACTTATATCGGAGCGTACGACGATATTCGCAATTTATATGCTTCTTTGAAACTTGCTAAAACGCGCGGATACAAATCCGGCTTCTTCTCTTTCAATGTACCGGGAGGACGTTGCGAAACATGTGAAGGAGAAGGGAAAATCAAGGTAGAAATGCAATTTATGGCCGATGTGTGGTTGGAATGTCAGGAATGCGGAGGCAAAAGATTCAAAAAAGAAGTTCTTGACGTAAAATATCAAAACATCAATATTTCGGAACTTTTGGAGAAAACGATCGACGAAGCAATTCAATTTTTTAAAAAGGAAGACGAGGCAAACAGTCATATAAAGCATATTTTAGAAAAGCTGAAAGCGTTACAAGATACCGGTTTGGGATATCTAAAATTGGGACAACCGACGGCTACGCTCTCCGGCGGAGAGGCGCAGCGCGTGAAATTGGCTTATTTCCTTTCTAAAGCGAATCATGCGCCGATGCTTTTCATTTTCGACGAACCGACTACAGGATTGCATTTTCATGATATCAGCAAATTATTGCAATCTTTAAATGCGTTGATTGATAGAGGACATTCGGTCATTGTGGTTGAACATAATTTGGAGATGATAAAGGCCGCCGATTGGGTTATTGATTTAGGGCTGGAAGGAGGCGAAGAAGGAGGAAATTTGCTTTTTGCTGGAACGCCTGAAGATTTGATGAAACATAAAGATTCATACACAGCCAAAGCTTTGTTAGCAAATAAGATAAAATGGAAGAATCATTAGGCGGATATCGTCGAAAAAAAATAACCATCGATATTCCAAAGGCTAATATTTTCGGGATTATTATGCCCGCTGTAGTTTTAGGATTTATTCCCGCCACTACAGGAATTATCGCCGATAATATTTGGGCGTTACTTTTTGGAATATTTTTTA
Organism: Bacteroidales bacterium; assembly: GCA_031254805.1. Classification (GTDB taxonomy): domain Bacteria; phylum Bacteroidota; class Bacteroidia; order Bacteroidales; family WRLA01; genus WRLA01. The sequence goes on along the minus strand of JAIRTP010000027.1, from coordinate 39,490 downwards.
CTTTAGCGACATACGGCGATATGATGATCTTTGTTTTGCGGAGGGAGAAAAACGATACTTTAGTGCAAGACCATCCGTCGAAAACGGGATGTTTCGTCTATAGAAAAATCGATTGACAGATGGCTATATGAAGCGACAGGAATTTTCCATAAAAAAGCGATTACGTAGTTTTTGTTACGCTTTTTCCGGTTTCCGGACTTTGCTGAAAGAGGAACACAATGCTTGGATAGAGGCGATCGCGACAATTTGCGTTGTTACGGCAGGTTTTATCTTTAAAATCTCTGTTTTGGAATGGATTGCAGCTATTTTTGCAATAGGATTAGTCTTTTCTATGGAGCTTCTCAATTCTTCGATAGAACGAATAGCGGATTTCGTTGAGCCTGATAAAAATGACAAAATAAAAATTATCAAAGACCTGTCCGCAGCGGGAGTTTTTGTTGCAGCGTTAACTGCGTTTATTATAGGATTGATAATATTTGTGCCGAAAATCGCTGTTTTATTTTAATGCTGCACTGCCAATCCGTTGGATTTAAGTATTTCTCGTAAAAAGTCGTAATTTTGCAATAAATTTATATAGCGTATGAAAAGAGTATTGATAGCTACGGGAGGTGGCGATTGTCCCGGATTAAATGCAGTAATAAGAGCTATCGTTAAACGCGCTTCTCAGGAGAAAGATTGGGAAGTTTTAGGCAGCATTCAAGGATTCAACGGAATTCTTTGGGAGCCTCAAGAGGTCATTCGTTTAGATAGAAAAACCGTTGAAGGAATTCATTATCGCGGCGGAACCATTTTGGAAACTACCAATAAAGGCGGCCCGTTCAATTGGCCTTTCAGGCTTCCCGACGGAACTTGGGCGACGGCCGATCGTTCTGATGAAATGATTCGAAGATTGTCTTATATGGGCGTCGACGCAGTTATTAATATTGGCGGCGACGGTTCTCAACATTATTCGCAAAAATTATTTGAAAAAGGGCTGAATATTGTCGGCGTTCCAAAAACCATTGATAACGATTTATCGTGCACCGACGTCACTTTTGGTTTTCAAACGGCGGTAGAAGTTGCTACGGAAGCCGTTGATAAGCTTGTAACAACGGCGCAAAGCCATAATCGCGTTTTCATTATTGAAGTAATGGGACGCGACGCCGGTTGGATTGCATTACATTCCGCTATTGCCGGCGGCGCAGACGTTTGTTTAATTCCAGAAGTTCCTTACGATATTCGTAAAGTAGCCGAGGCTATTGAGAAACGTTTTGTTCATGATCGCGGATTTTGTATTATCGTCATTGCCGAAGGCGCAAAACCGAAAGGAGGCGATGTGATTGGAGAAATCAATAATGAAATAGGAGCGCATCATATTCGGTTATACGGCGCTTCCATCCGTCTTCGCGAAGAGTTGAAAGCCATCGGATGTACGCGTGAAATAAGAGAAACTATATTAGGACATCTACAGCGCGGAGGTATTCCGGTTTCTTACGATCGGGTTTTGGCTTCCAGATACGGCGTGAAAGCTTTTGAGCTTGTAAAAGAGGGAAAATTTGGACAGATGGTCTCTTATCGTCATCCCGACGTCGTACAAGTTCCTATTGCCGAAGCTATTTCGAGGCCTAATTTTGTCACTTTGGATAGCGATATATTGGAATCGGCGCGTGGATTGGATATCTGTTTCGGCGATTAATTTGGTAGAACTTTGATAAGCCTTAACGATTATGAACAAGGGAAGGGAATCTAAACCGCATATTGGTATTTTTGGGAGAAGAAATAGTGGGAAAAGTAGCATTATCAATGCTTTAACCGGACAAGAAGTAGCTATTGTTTCTCCTCATGAAGGAACGACGACCGATCCTGTCAGAAAATCGTTGGAAATTCGAGGAGTCGGGCCTTCCGTTTTAATTGATACCGCCGGCATTGACGACGTTGGCGATTTAGGCGAGAAAAGAGTTAAAAAAAGCCTGCAAGTTGTCGCGACAATAGACGCCGCATTATTAATTATTACTCACAACACCTTCGGAGAACCGGAAGAACAGATGGTCTCCCTTTTTCAAAAATATCGCATCCCTTATTTAATTGTTCATAATAAAACAGATCAAGAACCTCTTTCTATTGCGTGTTCGAAAAAAATCAAATCAAAATACGGTATTGAAATCATCCCTTTTTCTGCGATAAATCCTATAAATACAGAAGCATTGATTTTTTCGCTTCAAAGGATAATTCCTGAAACTGCTTATCAAAGGAGATCATTGTTGGGCGATATCGTAAATCCTGACAATGTTGTTTTGTTGATTGCTCCTCAAGATACGGAAGCTCCTGAAGGAAGACTCATCTTGCCGCAAATACAAGTTATTCGGGATTTATTGGATAATGATTGCGTCGCCGTAATCGTTAAAGTTGGCGAAGCGGAAAAATTTTTGAAAATAGTCTCTCCAAAGCCGGCGTTAATTATCACGGATAGTCAGGCATTTTCGCAGGTTAAAAATTTTGTTCCGGAAAACATGCCTTTAACGGGATTTAGTATCGTATTGGCAAGCCAGCATCATAATTTTCGAGATTACATTAAAGGAACTCCGAAAATAGCTGAATTACAGGATGGAGATAGGGTTTTAATTCTTGAGTCCTGCACGCATCAGATCACCTGCGAAGATATCGGAAGACATAAAATTCCTAACTGGATAAGAGAATTTACCGGGAAAAATATCGAATTCGACATAATCTCCGGCATGGACCAGCTTCCGCGCTCTATTCATGAATATGCTATGGCTATTCAATGCGGAGGTTGCGTTTTTACAAAGAAACAACTTGCCGGACGCGTTCAAGATATCAATGTCGATATTCCTGTGAGTAACTACGGGATGGCTATCGCATTTATGCAAGGGATTTTTGAGAGAGCTATCCGGCCTTTTTGCAAAAGAAAATGATTTTAATCTGCTGATTTCATATTCTTTTGAATTTTGAAATCTTTGAATAGAATTTATATAATTGAATTTACTTTTTGAATAAACTTATGGATGAACCGCGTAATGAATTGCAAGATTTAGGAGAATTCGGATTGATTGATCGTTTGACGGAGCATATCTCTCTTGTACAGCCTTCGACCATAAAAGGCGTAGGCGACGACGCCGCCGTGATTGCTTCCGACGACGATACAGTGAAATTACTGACTACGGATTTGCTGATCGAAAATATCCATTTTGATTTAATGTATGTGCCGCTTAAACATTTGGGATACAAAGCGGCGGCGGTAAACCTTTCAGATATTTATGCCATGAACGGAATCCCGCAGCAAATTACGGTATCAATAGCGTTATCCAACCGTTTCTCTTTGGAAGCTGTTGAAGAACTGTATACAGGCATTCGACTGGCATGCAAAAGATATGATGTCGATTTGGTCGGCGGCGATACCTCTTCAAGCCAAACGGGATTGTTTTTGAGCGTCACGACATTGGGAGAAGCAAAAAAAGGCGAAGTCGTCTATCGCGACGGAGCGAAAGAAAACGATTTGATTTTTGTTTCGGGCGATTTGGGATCGGCTTATATCGGATTACTCTTGCTGGAGCGTGAAAAACAGGTATTTCGAGCAAATCCAAATATGCAGCCCGATTTTGAAGGCGTAGATTATCTGTTGGAGCGTCAATTGAAACCGGAACCGCGAAAAGATATTATTGAGATGTTTCGAGAACTTGATATAAAACCGACTTCAATGATCGATATTTCGGACGGATTAGCTTCGGAATTGCATCATATCTGTTCTCAATCTAAAAAAGGATGCGCGATTTATGAAGATAAATTACCGGTAGATCCGTTGACCTATCAACAGTCGGCGGCATTTGCTATTGATCCGACAACGGCGGCTATGAATGGAGGCGAAGATTATGAATTGCTTTTTACGGTGAAGCAAAGCGATTATGAAAAATTGAAAGATCGTTTGGAAATTACGCCGATAGGATATATAACCGACGCCGCTTCAGGTTTGCAGTTGATCAGTAAAAAAGGAGTAACGTATCCCATCAAAGCGCAAGGCTGGAACCATTTGAAAAATGAGGGATGAGAAACCAAAATTAACTATTAGATAGTTATGAATTTCGAATAACGGAATCTTTAATTCCTATGGAACGCGCTTCGGAATTAATAAAAAATATCATCAAGTCGCTCCCTTCAAAGCCGGGCGTTTATCAATATTTTGATAAAAATGGCGAGATCATATATATCGGCAAGGCGCGCAATTTGAAGAAACGGGTATCTTCTTATTTTAATAAAAAGCATGACAGCGCTCGGATAGAGTTGCTGGTGCGAAAGATCAATGATATTAAATCTATTTCGGTTGCGACTGAAAATGATGCGCTGCTGTTGGAAAATGTGTTGATCAAAAAATATCAGCCGCGATACAATATCATGCTGAAAGACGATAAGACATATCCATGGATTTGTATCAGCGCCGAACCTTTTCCTCGTATTTTCCTGACGCGTAATGTTATAAAGAATGGATCCGACTATTTTGGTCCGTATTCGTCGGTGAGAACGGCCAACGTTTTGATGGATTTAATCCATCACCTCTATCCGTTACGATCATGTAAATTGCATCTTTCTCCCGAAAAAGTCAGAGCAAAGAAGGTCAAAATATGTTTGGAGTATTATATCGGCAATTGCGCCGCTCCATGCGAAAACTTGCAAACTCAAGAGGAATATCTCATCATGGTCGGCAATATTCGAGAAATTATCAAAGGAAATGTAAAAATTGTTCTTTCCGCATTAAAGGAAGAAATGATGCGTTATGCCGATGAGTTGAATTTTGAAGAAGCGCAGATCGTTAAGAAAAAATATGATCTTCTGAAGCAATATCAAAGTCGTAGCGTTGTCGTCAATCCTTCCCTTACGAATGTCGATGTTTTTACCATTAGCGTTTCTCCAACGGAAGCTTTTGTCAATTTTATGAAGATCATCGACGGAGCGGTGGTCCAATCACGGATGCTGGAGTTGAAAAAACGTCTTGACGAAACGCCCGAGGAATTATTGGGAATGGCGATTGTGGAGCTACGCCAACAAAATCAAAGTACGGCCAAAGAGGTTATTGTTCCATTTCTGCCGGATGCGTTATTAAACGAAGTTTCTTATGCCGTTCCGAAGCGAGGCGATAAAGCCAAGCTACTGGAACTTTCGGAACGTAACGCTCGTATGCATCGTATGGAGCGCGAAAAAATGCAAAAATTGCTCGATCCGGAACTGCATGCCAAACGTATTCTTGCTATCATGCAACATGATTTGCGAATGAACGTTCCGCCGGAACATATAGAATGTTTCGACAACTCCAATATTCAAGGAAGCTATCCGGTAGCGGCAATGGTAGTTTTTCGTAATGCAAAAGCATCGAAAAAGGAGTACCGTCATTTTAATATTAAAACCGTCGAAGGGCCTAATGATTTTGCTTCGATGGAAGAAGCGATCTATCGCAGATACAGCCGACTGTTGGAGGAAAATAAGGAATTGCCGCAGTTGATTATTGTCGATGGCGGAAAAGGACAATTGAGTTCGGCGATGAAGAGTTTGGAAAAACTTGATCTTCGTGGAAAAATAACCATTATCGGTATTGCAAAACGTTTGGAAGAGATATATTATCCGGACGACTCGCTTCCAATGTATATCGACAAAGCTTCGCCTACGCTTAAAGTGATTCAACAACTGCGCGATGAAGCGCATCGTTTTGGCATTACACATCATCGAAATCGTCGAAGTAAAGGCTCTTTACATAGCGAATTAGACGTTATTCCCGGTATTGGAGAAAAGACAAAAGAGTTGTTGCTCAAAAAAGGCGGCTCTTTGAAACGCATTAAATCAATGTCGTTAGAAGAATTGAGCGCTATTGTTGGAAAATCCAAAGCGACAATGCTGCAAAAGCATTTTTCAAAAGGACTGATATCTTTCGACTCATAAATATTGTTTCCTTTTTTTTCTCCGTAATTTTGACCTGTAAAAACTGTGAAAACCGCTGCAAATCATCCTATTTTCCACACTTTTATTTGCAGCGTCAAGTTCAAGAAAGCCGCCGAAACAACGCGCAACATCCATCAATCATTTTTCGGCAAAACAATATACGCATTTTTTATTTATTACATGTTTATCCATTAAATCATTGTTTTAGTGATGTGCAGGGCTATTTTTTATCCATTCTTTTACCGATATTTATCCAATGGCATTATCATGCCCTTTTTTATAACTAATTGTTCCATCGCATTTTAAACGTTTTTTAAAAAGTGCGTATTTTGTTTTGCCCCTCAATAATCGACTTTCAACTTTTTGAATCTAAACGTACAAACTCAACTCCTAAAAATGAGTGAACTACAAACCGAGTTAATCCAAATTATCAACAAAAAATTTCAAGGTATTGCATTGCGAAAACAGGAGAATTTAAAAATAAAACAGGCCGCCTTACAAGCAACCTGTTTTGCATATATAGGATAGATAGAGAGGTACGAGTTTTGATTCGGTTTTATCCGGCGTACTTTCTTTTATAATTTCCGGGCGACATTCCTGAATGTTTTTTAAAATATTGCCCAAAAAATGAAGTATTCGAAAAATTGAGTTGATAAGCCGCTTCTGCAACGTTGGTTTTAGGATGTTGCAGAATTACCTTTGCTTCCATCATTACATATTCATCAATCCATTCTGTCGCTCTTTTTCCGCTGACCTCTTTGATGATTGACGATAAATATTTAGGCGTTAAGGCCATTTTATCGGCATAAAAAGCGACGCTACGCTCTTGGTAGCTATACTTCCCCAGTAATTCTAAAAAGTTTAGAAAACAATAATGTTTCCTGTTCCGATTAGGGCTGTCGCCGTTTCTTTTATCAAAATTTTTCTCGGCTTGGCGAATCAAGCTGCAAACAAAATAGAGAATGGATGAAATAGTCCCTTGAAGCGCTTGAAGCTTGTAATGATCTAAATGTTCGGTTAATCCTTCCGTCAGGCGCAGCATGTGAAGCAGGTTTTCTTGCTGTTCTTCGGTTAACCGGAACAAATATTCATTTTTCAAATATGCAAAAGCCGTAGAGATAATCTTCATATCAAAAGGCAGCTTTTTCAAAAAATCCATCGATATCATCAACTCATATCCGGTATAATTTTCCGAAGTCCAATCCCATAATGAAAACGCTCCGGGCGTTTTGACGAACATGGCTCCTTTGTTTATGACATATTCTCTGTCGCAGATTACTGCTTCCGCTATTCCTTCAACACAGAAAGAGATCACTAACGCTTCTATACGAACAGGTTGTCGATTAAATTCATTATAAAAATTTTGTCCTGAAAGCAGAAGAATATCTTCTATTGATTCTTCTTTACCCATTTTCTCTCTTATTTGAGAAATTGATAAATTGACGATCCTTTGCATTTTTTCTATTTTAAATTATTAAATATTTTCAATTAAACGAGGAGGGTTCGCGCCTCCTCGTTGTTGTGAAACGCCGGCAATCAGAAGCGATAGCCAATTCCAAGTGAAACTTTTTGCGGCAACATAGTTGCATGGGCTTTTCCTATATCCAAAGCGTCAATAATTCCGATTTTATATCCGGCGTTAAATTGTAGTCCATTAGCAAATTCAAATCCTAATTGCGCTCCGAATCCAAAATCCCATGGTTGGTGAATATCATTTTTGTAAAGTTTCATTTCAGGGTCTTTATATTTAGCGTCAAATCCAAAACCTACATACGGCCCGACGCCGACATAGAAACGATGATCTGCGCGCGTATACCATTGTCCCATTGCATAAATCGGAATTTCCATTCCCCAATATTGATAATCTTGTTTTATAAATACGGTTTTGATTGTGGAAGTTTGAAAATGAAAGAGTAATTCGGGTTGTATTGCAAAGTTTTTTACAATATCGAATTTTAAAAAACCTCCCAATGTGGCTCCAAATTTCATCTCGCTCTCTGTAAGAGGCATATCGGAAACAATAAAATTAGAGAGGTTAGCATCGGCTTTAATCCCTCCCGTTATACTTTGAGCATTTATTTGAGTCGCTCCGACTCCTATAATTAGCGCTAAGCTTAAAATTACTTTTTTCATGACAGTGATTTTTAAATTAATTTTACATTTAGTTATATAAAGTATTTTTATTTGTTGCAAAAGTATTCGGTCTCTGATTTCTGTTTTGAGAAAAAATACCGAATTGACTTTTAAAAGTACCGAACTTATATAGTTCCGTTACCGAAATCATTTGATCAAATCTATTCGTTTTCGTTTTTGCGAGATCATTTGGTAAAGAACGATTGTTTTTTTAACTCTTCGAACTCATGCAACCGTTGACTTCCATCAAAATGTTTTCATTATCAGAAATTTCGGCAGATACTGAATATTCGTTCTTTTCAATTTTTGATATTGATAAATTCAAAACCAAACGTTGTTTTTCATATATATTCATTCTCAAGAAAAACCGGTTTCCTTGTATCAGGAAAAGACCGGCTTTTTTGCCCAAAATCTTAGAGACATATTTTTCAACGATCTTAACGCCCATTATTCCCGGAGAAATAGATTTTTCGCATGCTTCTTTCAATATATTCTGATCAATCTCTATCATATATTTATAATGAGTATCCATTCTTTCGCCTTCTCCGACAATATCGTATTCATTTAACAACAGCTTGTCATTCATTACTACAGTTCTCATAATTCTATCTTTTTAAATATTCAATAAACTCAAATTTTATGGAGCAAAAATATGGGCTTTGTATAAACCTTAAATAAAAGAATATCTTCAAACGGAATAAAGCCGTACCGAATAGTCCGTTAGAGATACCGAAATCTTATTTTCGGCGTATGAAAATATATTGTTTTAGTAATTGGGCAGTTTTTGTTAAATCCGGATTTCGCAATAGAAAAATATATATACAAGTCATTGACACATAACAAATAAAGTTGATATTTTTCGAATATATAGCGTTAGATTTCTTGTCTAAAAATCATTATAAATTTCTTATTATCAGCAAATTATAGGTGAATTCAAATGCAGAATTCGGGTTAAAAAATAACTTTAATAAGATAACTACCTAAAAATAAGCGAATTTACGATTTAATAGAGAATTTGAGGAAATTCGCCGAAGTCAAAGCAGCATATGCTCTGTTTGATTAATAATCCCGCGTATACCATGCTTTAAATTCGGACGATTTTGCTTTACTCACGATTATCTTTTCGGATACAGGTACGATAAGGTTTACGGATAATTTGCCGGCAAACCACAATGTGATATCATTAATTGCTTTATGTGCAACAATATATTGCCGGTTTACTCTGAAAAAAAGCTCCGGATTGAGATGTTTCATCAACTCTTCCAAAGAATAATCCAACGAAAAGCCGTGCAAATCGAAGGTAATAACTTTAGCAATTTTAAATTCGGCGACAAAATAGGCGATGTCCTCAATGGCTAAAGGCATCAACTTATCGCGATAGGGAATCAAAAAGTGTGATTTTCGGTGATTTTGTTTCTCATTGAACGTAGCGATCAAATTAGCGATCAATTGCGTATTATCGTTCTTATGGCTGAGTTTGTCATATTTAGCGATGGCTTGCGCCAATCTGTTCTTGTTGATAGGTTTCAATAAATAATCTATTCCGTTTACATCGAAAGCTTCCAACGCATATTCATTGTATGCAGTAGTGAAAATAATAGGACAATCTACGGTTACTTTATCAAAAATGGCAAACGATGAATTATCCGCTAAATGAATATCCATAAAAGCCAAATCGGGCGTAGGATTTTCCCGAAACCATTCTACGCTCTCTTCAACGGTTTGCAGTACGGCGACGATTTCGAAATCGCTCCGTATCTCGCAAATCAACCGGCTCAACGTCTGTGCGGCGATGATCTCATCTTCAATGATAATTGCTTTCATGTCTTTATATTTTATCCATTTCCTTGATCAATGGTATCTCTACGGCAAATACGCCTTCCAGATTTGATATGGTGATATTTTTCTTGAAAAGAATAGCGTACCGGTCGGTCAAATTAGCCAATCCTACGTCGCAGTTCAAGCTTTTTTCCGTTTTCCGGTTAATGTGATTGCTCACAATAATACTTTCATTATCTGTTGTTTCGATATGGATAAAAAGTCGCGACTTATTGCTGATGACATTGTGCTTTACCGCATTCTCCACCAGTAATTGTATGCTGACGGGCATTACCAGATAATTTCTGTATTGTTCTGCAAGATCATATTTAACGACGAAATTGTCGCCGTATCTGATTTTCAGCAATGCTACGTACGATTCGACAAATTCTATCTCCTCATTCAAAGTGCGGATATGCTTATTTTCTAACGTATATCGAAATACGGAAGAGAGATTGTCGACATATTCATGAGCTTTTTCATCCTCAATCCCGATCAAACCGTTCAACGTATTCAGCGAGTTGAACAAGAAATGAGGATCAAGCTGGTTTTTGAGCGCTTCGAAACGTATCCGGATATTGTCTTCCGTCAATTTTTGATTGGTAATGATGGTTTGCTCCCGTTTATAATTGCTGTATAAATTGTGCGTTATCAAAATAACGATAGCTCCTAAAATCATATCCTTAATAAAATTAGAAATGGCAAATCCTTCTGTTACCATGCCTTTTTCGCCTCCGATTGCAGACCATTGTATTTGCGATAACAACGGACTGAAAAAGAAACAGATCATTAACGTTCCTATCGTTGCCGATAATGGTATTTTATTTGCTTTGATATGAGAACGGATGAGTTTAAAGTTGAAAAGAAAGAGAAGATAAAAAAAGATGATGTTACAGATAAAATTCCAAAGAAAATATTTCAAATAGGAAAGCCAACCTATATCAAAAGTCAATTTGTGTTCGCGCATTTGTCCATACAAAACGCCTAAAATCAATACCGCATTGAAAATAAAACTGACAATGAGGGATAACTGAAAAGCCCGTTTTTTCCCAAACATTGGCGGAGATGTAACTTTCTTTTTTAACATACTGAATTACAGATATAAAATTTACTTGCAAAAATACGGTACTTTTTAAATAAAGCATTAAAAATATCGACCGAAACAGGAATTATTGATACTTAATTCGCAGTAACCGGCGCTGAATAATGAATTGGCTTTTTTTGAAGTAAATAATTTGTAACTATTCAGTCTGCGGAATAATGCTTTTTCCGCTGAAATTGTGCAAATTGATAAAAGTGAAATCTTTGAATCATGCCAATCAATTTTTCCCTGAAAACGTTCGATTATCTGCTAAATAGATTTTAGTTCTCTTTAGATAACCGTGATTTTTTATTTACAAGAATTTATCAATAAGAAATATTGTCATATTTTCATGTCAAATTGACTTCTGCAAGGAACCTTTAGATGCGTTATATACTAAATATTATTCCTCTGACGTTATTGTTGCGTTGTTGATTTTGATTACAATGTTTTTTTAGTAGAAGTTATAATTAATAGGCACAATTTTTGAGGAGGAATCCTGTGATTTGTGATCTCAATAAAATTAAACCCCTATGATACAGACAGATATTAGAGAGTTAAACGAAAAAATTCAAAAAGAGAGCGAATTCATCAATCTCATTCGCTTAGAGATGGACAAGGTCATTGTTGGCCAAAAATATATGGTTGAACGTTTGCTGATAGGCTTACTTTCTAATGGGCATATTTTGTTGGAAGGCGTGCCGGGATTGGCAAAAACATTGGCGATTAATTCTTTGGCAAATGTCATTGACGCACAATTCAGCCGGATACAATTCACGCCCGATTTGTTACCTGCCGACTTGCTCGGCACGATGATTTATTCGCAAAAGAATGAAGATTTTGTCGTTCGTAAAGGTCCTATTTTTGCCAATTTTATCCTTGCCGATGAGATCAACCGTTCTCCCGCAAAAGTCCAAAGCGCCTTGCTGGAAGCTATGCAAGAACACCAAGTGACTATCGGGCAAAACACGTTCAAATTGGAAGAGCCTTTTCTTGTGATGGCGACGCAAAACCCGATCGAGCAGGAAGGAACTTATCCGTTACCCGAAGCGCAGGTTGACCGTTTTATGTTAAAAGTGGTCATCGGTTATCCTAAAAAGGATGAGGAAAAAATAATTCTTCGCAACAATATCATGAATAGCTTTCCAAAAACCAATACTATTCTTAAACCGGAAGATATTCTTCGCGCGCGTACTTTTGTTCGCGATGTTTATTTGGACGAAAAAATCGAAAATTATATTACAGACATCGTATTTGCCACGCGCTATCCCAAAGAGTATAAGTTGGATCGTTTTGTCAATATGATCGCTTACGGCGGTTCGCCGCGCGCAAGTATTAGTTTGGCTTTGGCGGCGAAAGCGTATGCGTTTATCAAACGGCGCGGTTATGTGATTCCGGAAGATGTACGCGCGGTTGCGCACGACGTTCTACGTCATCGTATCGGATTGACTTACGAAGCGGAAGCTGAAAATGTCACTACGGAAGACATTATCGTAGATGTTTTGAATAATATTGAGGTGCCGTAAGATTCAATTAAGAATTAAAAATTAGGAATTAGGAATTGAGAATGAGGAGTTTTAAATCTTCAAATTTTTGAATCGCTTGCTAAACTTTGCGCGGATTGTTATTTGTCACTTGTAACTAATTAAAAATGGATGCTAGCGAAATTGTAAAGAAAGTCAGAAAGATAGAAATTAAAACGCGGGGATTGTCCAATCAAATATTTTCCGGAGAATACCACAGCGTCTTTAAAGGGCGAGGAATGTCGTTCAGCGAAGTGCGCGAATACCAATATGGCGACGATATTCGTAGTATTGACTGGAATGTAACGGCGCGGATGAATCATCCTTACGTTAAGATATTTGAAGAAGAACGCGAATTAACGGTAATGCTACTGATTGATGTTTCTGGTTCCAACGACTTTGGATCGGGAAGTCAACTCAAAACGGAAATGATCACTGAAATTGCGGCTGTATTGGCGTTTTCAGCTATTCAAAATAACGACAAAGTCGGCGTGATCTTTTTCAGCGATATTATTGAAAAATTCATTCCGCCAAAAAAAGGATCTACCCATATTTTGCGTATTATCAGAGAATTGGTCGATTTTCGCCGTACCAGTAATAAAACGAATATTTCCGAAGCGGTAAAATATTTCACCAACGTCATTAAGAAAAAATGCACCATGTTTTTGATCTCCGATTTTATCGATGATGATTTTGAAAATGCTTTGAAGATCGCCAATCGTAAACACGATTTAATTGCCATTCAAGCGCAAGATTATGTGGAACGAGAACTTCCTAATGCGGGATTGGTGCGCATGCGCGACGCAGAAACCGGGAAAAAAATGTGGATTGATACTTCAAATGCCGCCGTAAGGCAACATTACATCAATTATTTTCTTTTGTTTGACAAAAAACTGCATGAAACGTTCAAACGGTGCGGAATTGACTATGCCGTTGTCAATACAAACCAAGATTACGTTCGCCCCTTAATGAATCTTTTTAAGAAAAGAGAAGGAAGAGCATGATAAAAAAGATGAAATATATCGCTATAACAGCTATTATCTCTCTGTTTTCGTTGGTTCTTTTTTCGCAAGAAGAGCCTTATGCAAGAGCTGTATTGGACACAAATTCCATTATTATCGGACAACAGGTAAAGATGCAATTGGAAGTTGTTGCAAAAAACAACGAAAGAGTCTATTGGGCTGATATTCCGCAAGAAATTATTCCGGGAGTGGAGGTTATTTCAAGATCGACGATTGACAGCGTTAAGGAAGACAATAATAATATTCTCCGTCAAACGCTCTCCATTACCTCTTTCGACACGGGATTTTATGCATTGACGCCGTTCAAATTTTCCTATTACAAACCGAACGATACGACCAGTTATTTTACGCAATCGCCTTCGGTTTGGTTAGAAGTAGGCACTGTCGCCGTGGATACAACCCAGGCTTTTATAGATATTAAACCTTTGATGAAGGCTCCGGTAACTTTTAGAGAAATACTGCCTTTTATTATAGTTCCATTGCTTTTGGCTGCAATTGTAGCCTTTGCAATATGGTTTTTTATGCGCAGGCAAAACAATAAACCCGTTTTTCGATTTGCTCAGACAAAACCGAAAATTCCGGCTGATATTGTTGCATTAGAAGCGTTGGAGAAATTGCGACATGAAAAGATGTGGCAAGCGGGAAAAGTGAAGGAATATTATACTGCTTTGGCAGATATTTTACGGGTTTATATCGAAAATCGTTTTACCGTTCAGGCAGTTGAAATGACGACGGATGAAATTCTTTCAGGAGTAAAAAACATGGAAATTAACGAGCAAGCTTTGTCAAAACTTGCCAATATTTTACAAACTGCCGATTTGGTAAAATTTGCAAAAGCTTCTCCGTCGCCGTTGGAAAATGATTCGGTTTTGGCGTATGGCGTTGATTTTGTTCGAGAAACTAAAGCGCAGCCGGTCATGGAAGAAAAACGGGAAGCGGTTCAAAATGAACCTCTCGCTGTTCTTGAGAATGACATAACAAAACCGGAAATTACTGATAATGACGAGGTAGAAAATCAATCGCAAAATGTGACGCCATGAGTTGGAAAGAATTTTTAGAAGATATCACATGGGCAAATCCGGAATATTTTTGGTTGTTACTGATCATTCCGGTATTAATAGCGTATTACATTTGGAGCGGAAAACGAAAAAATGCCGCGTTACAGATTTCCAGTTTATCGAGATTCGGCAAGCAACAACGAACATGGAAACATTATTTACGTCATTCGATGTTTGCGCTTCGAACGCTGGCGGTCGCCTTGATCATTGTCGCTCTGGCGCGTCCTCAATCTTCGAGTAGTCGGCAAGATGTGACGGTTGAAGGGATTGACATTGTGACGGCTTTAGATATTTCCGGTTCTATGAAAGCGGAAGATTTTAAACCGAATCGTTTAGAAGCGGCGAAGAGCGTATTGATCGATTTTATCGACGGAAGAGTGAACGATCGTATCGGATTAGTGATCTTTGCGGGAGAATCATTCACGCAAAGTCCGTTAACGACCGATCGGACTGTTTTAAAGAATTTGGTAAAACAAATCAACTTTGATATGATCGAAGACGGAACCGCTATCGGCGACGGAATGGCTACGGCTATCAACCGGTTAAAAGATTCGGAAGCTATCAGCAAAGTGATTATTCTGTTAACGGATGGAGAAAACAACTCAGGATCGATCGACCCGTTATCTGCCGCCGATATTGCAAAAACGTATGGCATTAGAATATATACGATTGGAGTTGGTACTATCGGAAGAGCTCCGGTTGCCTATGACACGCCTTTCGGAAAACGATACACCGACATGGAAGTTCGTATCGACGAGCCGTTGCTGACGCAAGTAGCTGAAATTACCGGAGGACAGTATTTCAGGGCAACGGGAAATAAAAAGCTGGAAGAGATCTATAAAGAGATCGATCAACTTGAAAAGTCGAAGATCGACGTGACGGAATTTCATAAAAAGTATGAAGAATTCTTGCCTTTAGCTGTTTTGGCGTTAATAGCTTTGGGATTGGAGTTTTTGTTGCGGATGACAATTTTCAGAAGAATACCTTAAGAATGAATGATGTAAAAAACGATTAAAAACGTTTGAAACAGAAAAGAAAATGGAAGTTTTTAAATTTGCAAATCCACAATATTTATACGCGTTGCTGATCATTCCGGCGATGATCTTGCTGTTTGTCGGGATGTTGTATTGGCGTAAGAAATCATTGAAACGTTTTGGAGACAACCGGTTGTTGTCTATCCTTGTCCCCGATTTTTCTAAAGGATGGCCTGTTGTGCGACTGATATTATTGATCGCAGGATTTACCTTTTTGATTTTTGCGATAGCCGACCCGCAATTCGGCTCGAAATTGGAAGAGGTAAAACGTCAAGGCGTAGATTTAGTTATTTGTTTGGACGTTTCCAACTCAATGAATGCGCAAGATATAAAACCCAGCCGTTTGGAATCGGCAAAACGTTCTATCTCTCGGCTGATTGATCAACTGAAAGGCGACAGAATAGGAATTGTCGTATTTGCGGGGCAAGCCTATGTTCAACTTCCCATCACGACCGATTATTCAGCTGCTCGAATGTTTCTGACTACTATTAATACCGATATTGTCTCTACGCAAGGCACTGCGATCGCGGAAGCTATCAATACTGCAATGAATTCGTTTAATTTTGACGATGCGCACAGCAAAGCGATAGTTATCATCACCGACGGCGAGGATCACGAAGGAGACGCTATCAAAGCGGCGCAAACAGCGGCGGAAAAAGGCGTAAAACTTTTTACTATCGGCATGGGACTTCCTGAAGGCTCTCCGATTCCGATACTTGACAACCGCGGAAATGTTATGGGTTATCGGAAAGACAGAGAGGGCAACACGGTCGTCACTAAATTAGATGAAGTGATTCTGCAACAACTTGCATCAATCGGAAGCGGAATGTATGTTCGCGCTAATACCAGCCGCGCCGGATTGGAATTAATTTATGAAGAGATCAATAAGATGGAAAAATCGGAATTCGACGCCAAGATGTTTTCCGACTATGAACATCAGTTTCAGATATTACTCATGTTTGCGCTCTCTTTCACTGTAATAGAATTATTTGTATTGGAGCGCAAAGGGCGGTTACAAAAAAAGATCAAACTTTTTAACAAGACAAATTATTGATTATGAAAAGAAAGATTTTTTTGCTATTAATAATATCTTCCGGCATGTTATCTTTTGCGCAAAAAGATAACAAAATGGTGCGTCAGGGTAACAGAGATTACTCCAAGGGAGATTATAATGCTGCGGAGACAGACTATATAAAAGCGCTGGAGGCTAATCCTAATTCGGCAAAAGCGTATTATAATCTTGGAGCGACCCGTTACCGTCAGGAAAATCAGGAAGAGGCTATTAACAATTGGACGGCAACGGCTTTGAATGCTACTAACGATGTCGACATGCGAGCCAATTCGTTTTATAATATAGGCAACGCTTATCTGTCGAGTAACGATTATCAAAAAAGTATTGAAGCATATAAGCAAACGTTGAGATTAAATCCTAACGATGAAGACGCTCGTTATAACTTGGAATATGCTCGCCAAAAATTGTCGCAACAACAACAAAGCGGCGGGAATAACCAACAACAGAATCAACAGCAACAAGATCAGGATCAACAACAGGATCAGCAAGATCAACAACAGCAAAATCAGCAGAATCAACAAAATCAACAAGATTCGCAAGATCAACAACAGCGACAACAACAAATGCAGCAACAAGAAATCAGTAAGGAAGAGGCTGAACGAATGCTCGAAGCGATGAAGAACAACGAAAAGAAAACGTTGGAAAAAATGCAAACACAACAAGTAAAACCAAGAAAAGGGAGCGATAAAGATTGGTAAAACAGCATTGCGATGAACGCAAAATAGATATATATTTGCAGGTGATGAAAAGGAGTTTGGCGAAGATGAAAAATAAAACTTTTTTTATAGCAATTATGATGGCGCTTATTCCCTTTTTGGGAATATCTCAGGTGGATTTTACGCTACAAGGACCGTCGGTTGTACAACAAGGGACAAGTTTTCAAGTGAAATTTGTCCTTCAATCCGAGGGAGATTATAAAAATTTCACCCCTCCGAATTTTCAGGGATTTATGATACTTTCCGGCCCGAATACTTCGCAGCAGACGAGCATTCAGATGTCCGGAACAAAAGTGATCAAAAGTATTGTGTCGACTTATAGTTATACTTTACGCGCTAACGATGCCGGAGAATTTACGATCGGAGCAGGATCTATCAGCGTTGAAGGGAAAGTATATAAATCAAATACGTTGCCGATAAAAGTAACGACCGGCGCGTCGTCGCAACCGCATAATTTACAACAAGGCGGAACACAGCAAAACGCTTCGCACACAATCAATCCCGACAGCAAAGATATTTTTGTTCGCGCCTATCCTTCTAAACGAGATCCTTATCAAGGAGAACAGATAATCATTACCTACAAATTGTTCACAAAAGTAGGCGTTTCCAGTATTCGGCCAAGGACGGGTAGCACATATCCCGGATTTTGGATGCAGGATTTGATGGATCCCAATCAGCGATTGGTTCAAAATGAAGAGGTCGTCAGCGGCGTTCGTTATATTACTGCGGATATCAAAAAAGTAGCGTTATTTCCGGTACGCGCCGGAGAGATAACCATCGAACCTTTAATTTTGGATTTGACGGCGCAATATACCAAAGCGCGTCAAGGGAGAACCGGCGATCCGTTTTTGGATCAATTCTTCAACGGAATGTTTCAATCGGTCGATAATGTGGAATTAACCGTACAATCGGAATCGGTCAAGTTAAATGTCAAACCGTATCCCACAAATAACAAGCCCGCCTCTTTTAAAGGCGCGACGGGAAATTACACATTCAAGCCGGAATTGAGTTCGACGGAGGCTAAAACGAATGAAGCGATTACATTGAAATTCACGATTGCAGGAAATGGGAATATCGAACTGGCCGATCTTCCCGAAATTAATTTTCCGGTAGATTTTGAAGTGTACGATCCAAAAATCAATCAAAACGTAAAAAAAACGGCAAGCGGCGTTTCAGGGTGGAAATCTTTCGAATATCTGATTATTCCACGCGCGGCCGGAACTTTTACAATTCCCGCCGTTCCATTTAGCTTCTTTGATCCGGCCAAAGGAACATACGTCACTTTAACTTCTCCTGCTTATACGATACTTGTTGAAAAAGGAGACGGCACGGTGCATGATATATCTTATACGGCTATTCATCAGCAAGATATAAAATATATCGGCAACGATATCCGCCATTTAAAACTTCCGCCTTATACCTTTACGTTGACCGGTTCGGTTATTTATGGGAGTTGGCAGTTTTGGGCGATCGCGATATTGCTTATTATAATGTTCTTTGTGGCGGTCATAGCGACTGCTAAAACACGAAAACAACGCCGGAATGTGGCGTTAATGCGTAATAAAAAAGCGACAAAAGTTGCGAGAAACCGCCTCAAAAGAGGGTATTCTTATTTGAAGAATAATCAATCGGATCAGTTTTTTGAAGAGAATACCAATGCGTTGTGGGGTTATTTGAGCGATAAATTTACAATTCCCCGTTCTGCTCTTTCCAGAGAGACCATTTATGAGAGATTGAGCGAAAAAGGCATCGGAGACGACTATATTAAAGAGATTGTCGATATCATTGACGCCGGAGAATTTGCGCGTTATGCGCCGGGCGATAAGCAACATGATATGGAGAAAATTTATCGCAACTCGATAGATATTATCAGTAAAATTGAACAAAACTTACGTTGATAAAGAGGAGGAAATTATATGAAACGCATCATATTTTTTATTATAGCTTGTTTTTCCACATACAATATAACAGCGCAAGAAAATATCGCCTTTGAATTTACCGATTCGACCGAGATTGCGCAACATAACATGAAAATGTCGCTTATTAAAGACCCGAAGATATTGATGGATTCGGCAATTTCTTTTTATAATGCAAATATGTATCACGACGCTTTGGAATATTACAAATATATCAACGATACGTTAGGATTAGAGTCTGCCGCATTGTATTATAACATGGGAAATTCCGCATTCAAAATGAACGATTTGCCTTTGGCCATTTTATTTTATGAGAAAGCTCTGAAAATCAATCCAAAGGATGAAGACGCTCTTTTCAATCTCGGATTATCCAACAGCCGTATTCCCGATAAGATCGAAGTTGTCCCCGAAGTTTTGCCTGTTCGTTGGTATAAAGCGGTCGTTTCGATATTTACTCCAAATCAATGGGCGTATTGCGCTATCATGTTACTTGCGACGGCATTGATTTTGATCGGATTATACTTCTTAGCGCGAAGTATCGTCATTCGCCAACTCGGTTTTTGGGCGGGCGTTGTGTTATTACTGCTTTGTATTTTCTCTTTCATTGTAGCCGGACAAGCTACGTACAATCAAGTATCGCACGAAACGGCTATCGTTTTTTCTCCTTCGGTAACCATTAAAAGTTCTCCTGAAGGAAGTAGCACTGATCTTTTTGTTCTGCACGAAGGGACAAAAGTATGGATTTTAGAGTCTCTCAACGATTGGCATAAAATAAAAATTGCTAACGGAAGCGTCGGATGGATACCGGTATCGGCAATAGAAGAGATTTAGTTATAATGAATGAGAACGTTCTGCTTCGAATATTTCCAGATCTTTAATCTCTTCTTCATCAATGGTAAAACGAAGCATTGTGATCACATGATGAATTCCGTAATTTCCGGCGGCTCCGGGATTGAGATGGAGTAGTTTGTTCTTTTTATCGTAAATCACTTTCAAAATATGAGAATGTCCCGATATAAAAATGCCGGGACGTTCTTTTTGTATCGTTGCAAATGCTTCCGGCGTATATTTTCCGGGATAACCGCCAATGTGCATCATGACGATTTTCATCCTTTCGCACCAAAAAATATCTATTTGAGGAAAAATCTGCCTGATAATAGTTCCGTCGATATTGCCGTAAACGCCTCTCAACCGTTTGAATTTCTGCAAGGTTTCCACAACTTTTACATCGCCGAAATCGCCTGCATGCCATATTTCATCGACATCTTTAAAAAAGTCGAAAAGTTTGGGATGAATCGCGCTATGCGTGTCCGATATCAAGCCGATTTTTTTCATGCAACAAAGTTATAAAAGAAATCCCAATCTACGTTTGCCGCAAATTGGGATTCTGATAATTTTATTCAAAAATATTATTTACCGGCTCTTTCTAATTTTACGGTAAAATGGCGCATAAGCGGAGCTTCTTCTATAATTTTAAAACCGCGCGTTATCTGCTCTCTTCTGTCGTAAACGTTTTTCAAAGCTACCGCGATCACATCCATGTGATTGTTCGTGTAAACGCGGCGTGAAATAGCCAAACGCAACAAATCTAATCCACCGAAACGATTTTCACGCGTTACAGGGTCGCGGTCGGCCAAAATATAACCGATCTCGCATCCGCGGATGCCCGCTTCAAGATAAAGTTCCACTGTCAACGTTTGCGCCGGAAACTCTTCTTTGGGAACATGCGTTAACACTTTCGGCGCGTCGATAAAGATGGCATGGCCGCCTGCAGGACGTTGATAAGGAATTCCAAATTCATCAAGGCGGGAAGCTAAATATTCCACTTGTTTGATACGGGTTTCCAAACTCTCAAATTCGGTATTTTCATCCAAACCGATTGCCAAAGCATTCATATCGCGTCCGTTCATTCCGCCGTAGGTAGCGTATCCTTCATAAATGATCGCCAATCTCTTCGAATTTTCATACCAATCTTTTACGTTGACGGCGATAAAACCTCCCATGTTGACGATAGCGTCTTTCTTGGCGCTCATCGTCATTCCGTCGGCATAGGAAAACATTTCTTTGCATATCTCTTTGATGGTTTTATCAGCATAACCTTTTTCACGCACTTTAATGAAATAAGCATTTTCGGCAAAACGAGCCGAGTCGAACAATACTCTCTTATTATATTTATCAGCTATCGCTCTCACTTCGCGAAGGTTTTGCATAGAAACAGGCTGTCCGCCCGCCGTATTATTGGTAATGGTCACAATAATAAAAGGAACTTTATCAGCATTTGCTTCCAATACTTTTTCAAGTTTTTTAGGATCGACATTGCCTTTGAAAGGGATCTCTAATTGCGTATCTTTCGCTTCGTCAATCGTACAATCGATAGCAAATGCTTTACGCGATTCGATATGACCCTTTGTCGTGTCGAAATGCGAATTACCCGGAACGAAATCGCCCGCTTTTATTAAGTAAGAAAAGAGCACATTTTCGGCTGCGCGGCCTTGATGCGTCGGAACAACATATTCAAAACCGGTAATTTTTGTGATCATGTCTTTCATTTTAAAGAACGAAGTCGCACCGGCGTAACTTTCGTCGCCAAGCATGATCCCCGCCCATTGACGATCGCTCATAGCGCCTGTTCCGGAATCGGTGATCAGGTCGATATAAACTTGTTCCGATTTCAATTGAAACATATTGTAATGAGCCTCTTTTACCCATTTTTCACGCTCTTCGCGCGCGCTGCGGCGGATGGGTTCCACCATTTTTATTTTATACGATTCTGCAAATGGTAATTCCATAACTGTATATATTTTAAAATGATATTAAACAAATGAATAAATAGAAAAATGAAAATATAAACCGGATATCCTATTTGTTATATCCGTCGCGTCTTTTAATAAGACGATAACGTGCAGTCGATAGTACTGACTTTACCATTAATCCACTCATACTGCGCTTAACAGCTTTAAAGATTATGTTTTTGCAAAGATAAAAAAAATTGTGATTGATTTTTTTGATAATAATGGATAAAAAAAATTATTTAACTTTTTTGGGGGAAACGTATTTATTCATGTTGTTGATTGATTTTATATGGCATATATGAAACTTGATTTGTTTTTGCATTACAAAATTAATTGTTTTACCCTTCAACTGTTAGATTAAGTCGAAACTATTTCAATCCTTATTTATGATTTGTTATTTGGCAAACCTTCCTTTTGAACTTCTTCAAATTCTTCGAAGGTCTCATTTTCTTCAAACTTTTCCATTTCAAGGTCCAACGGCTCTATCCATTGCATAAATAATCCGTTTTTTTCGGAACTTTCGGGCGTTTTATAGAGGTAATAAATGGCCTTGTTTGCAATTTGTATATGTGTTGGAAAAGGATGTTCTATATCAATGCTCCGCACCAATTCGCCTGTTAAATAGTTGATTTCATCAAGTTTGAAACGACTTGCTCCATTGTTGTGATAAAGCGCATAGAATTTATCGCAATCTTGGATGATTTTACCTGCAAATATCCATTTTGGATGCGCTGTAAACGGATCGTCGCCAAGCGGCGTTAAAGAAGGAACGTAAATAGTATCAATGGGCGTTAGATTTTTGTTGTATAGATAAATTTGAGCGTTGACGCAATCAAAAACTAAAATATTACGCGGTAATTGAAAAATGGGCGCATAGACTGCGTAAGGTTTCAAATGAGGTTCCCAATGATCCAAACTCCAATGCGACGCAATAATCGAATCAATCGCGTTGTAAATTTTCTCGCTATGTATATTGTTAAAAATCCGCAATTCATAATTTTTATCCGTGAAATATCCGATATTGCAAGCGTATGAAAATCCCGCCAAATCGTAATACATAGTTGTAAACGTCCTCTTTTTATCTTGAAAGTGGAGCATTTCCATTCTTGCAAGAAAAATGTCGAGATCAATGTTAATCAATTCTTTAAAGGTAAAAGTCTTTCTTTTTTTTCGAAATTGAAAGATCTTTTTATTATCCTTAATAAGGTAGGTATTTCCCAGATAATCTTTATAACAACCATAAAGCCGCGGCGTATCAAATATCAATTCGGCCGTTTTTGTAAATGATCGGTCTAAATACCATATAAAATATTTTTTTCTGGTATAATCGGCTCCTATGACAATAATATTCTCTTCAACCACAAAAAAATCAATAATATGGTATCTTTGATCCTGATATATTTTGACGATCTTTTTTTCAAAAAGTTCCTGCCCCAATTCAAAGAATTGCGGCGTTAGAGGAATATAAAGCGTATCGGAAAACTCTTCTTGATTGATTTTGAAAGAGTAAAAATGGTATCCTCCGCATGTAGCGATCAGCGTATCAAATGGAAACGATAACGTTTCAAAAAAACCTTCTTCATCGGTGATGGAAGAAGGGGCAGAACTTTGTTTGGACAAATTAAAGATATTGGCCCCCGATATTGCTTGATTTGTATAAGCGTCGAACAAATAACCGCGTACAAATATCTGCTGCGCTTTTGCAGTATGACAAAAAATAAAACTTAATAATAACGCTATCAGGTATTTATTCTTCATATCATTGCTTTTCGGCCATATCTATTTCAAATATAAATCGAAAAAAGCGACGATCTTTTTATAGAGATGAATGCGATCTTTTCCCTTAACGTTGTGCTCATGCCCCGGATAGACGAAATAATCGAGCAAAATACCTTCGTCGACGCATTTTTTTACAAATTCAAGACTGTGTTGCCATACGACGCTCGAATCTTGGTCGCCATGAATAATAAGCAAATGATCTTGCAATATTCCAGCGCGTTCGATAAGGCTGCTATTTTTATAACCTTCGGGATTTTGTTGCGGCGTATTCATATAACGTTCGCCATACATCGTTTCATAATATTTCCAGTCGCATACCGGACCGCCCGCGCATCCGGCTTTAAAAACGCCCGGATGAGAAAGCAACATATTTATCGTCATAAATCCGCCGTAACTCCATCCGTCGACGCCAATTCTCGATTGGTCTACCCACGGAAATTGTTTTAAAAACGCAAATCCCGTCATTTGATCTTTTACCTCCTGAACGCCTACCTGACAATGTATAATGCTTTCAAAGTCAAAGCCGCGATTGGCCGAACCTTGATTGTCTAAAGTAAAAACCACATAACCTTCCTGCGCTAAATAGAAGAGAAAGAGATCGTTTCCGCCTAACCACGAATCGCTGATCAATTGATGATGAGGGCCGCCGTAAACATATATAATTGCAGGATATTTTTTATCCGGATCGAACCCTACCGGTTTTATGAGTCGATAATAAAGATCGGCGCCATTATCGGATTTGATCTTGTCAATGGTCATCTCTCCCAATTCATAATTTTCAAACGGATTCGGACTTTCAAAAACAGTTTGAAGGACTTTTCCTTTGGCGTCTTCAACTTTTACGGCGTAAGGAACATCCGTACTGCTAAAAGTATCCAATATCAGATTCCCTTTTTTGTTGAGCAGGGCGTAATGCGTTCCGTGATTGGGAGAAATACGCGTTATTTTTCCATTTTTAAGATGGCAACTATAAATATTTCGTTGGAGCGGACTCTCTTTTGTGGCGGTAAAAAATACATTTTCTCCTTTGGCGTCAAAACCGGCAACGTCCAATACTTCCCATTCGCCTTCCGTAACTTGACGGAAATTGCCGCCGTTTATATCCATAAAGTAGAAATGAGAATAACCGTCGCGACGACTTACCCACAAAAAATTGGTATTGCTGTTGGGAAGAAAATAAGGATCGTGCATTGGCTCCACGTAACGGCTATTGGTTTCGGTATAGATTGTATTGAGATAATTGCCGTTTTCTCCATCGAAACGACAAAGTTGCATCCGGTTTTGATCCCTGTTAACAATAGCGGCAATAATATATTTCGAATCAGGCGTCCATGTAATATGCGTCCAATATTGATCGGGAGAGCTGTCCGGTTGCGGTTTTAAGAAAATGGTAGTTCCATGTGCAACGTCGTAGATCGCCGTCAAAACTTCCTCGCTATCCATTCCCGCCATGGGATAACGAATGGGGAGTTCTTCTGCAACGCGTTTAGAAACATCGACAATCGGATATTTACTCACTTTTGTCTCATCTTTTCGATAAAAAGCCAATTTTTCTCCGTTCGGAGACCAAAAAGTCCCTTTTTCAATGCCAAATTCAAATCGATGCGCCGCTTGTCCGTTTACGACTCCCGGATCTTTATCGCTGGTAATCATCTTGACATTCCCAGCAATATTTATGAATAAATTATTCCCCATCGTATAAGCGATACGAGATGTTTTATGATGAATATCAACATTTTCCCCTTTTTCTGAGTGGTAATTTAATATTCGAACGCTTTTTTCTTGTAAGTTATATTGCAAAAATTTGTTGTCCGATTTAAACATAAAATTATCATCATCTATAAAACGAACGGCAGGAAACCGATTTAGAGGCGTCTCTTCTATCGCTGAGAGTGCGTCGTTCAAATCTTGAATACGGAGAATAGTATCTTTTTTGCCGTTTCGGGCGGCGCTTTTTACCAACGCATTATGAGATACATATACAAAGAAATCGCTATTTCCCATCCATTGAAGGGAAGATAATCTTTGCGCATATACTTTCGGATTGGTTCGAGCGGCGTCGGCTAACGTCAATTTTTCTTGCGAAATTAACGAAATCGGCAATAATCCGATAAAAAACAAAATGGGGAGTAGATAGAGTTTTCTTTTCATTTCAATTCTTATTTTATTCTATATTATTTACTTAAATCAATTAGAGCTTTTTCTCAATTAGAGAGAGTCGATTCAAAAATTTCAACGGTTCCATTCGCCGTTACATCTTCTATTCTGAATTTAAAATCAGAAAGATATTCGCTTTGCTTATCATTCACATAGATATAAAATGGATATTCTAACTCAACGGGAATTTCCGTTGCGACGTAATTCCACCATGTTCCAATTCCATTGGCTATATTCGGAGCTTTGTAGGTAAAATATTTTGAATAAACCGTTTTATCATTTTTGTCGCGAATAATAATGAAAAAATATTGCAAATTGGTGCTGTTTTCAATCGGACGTTCAATATAAAGATACACATAACCTCCCGGAACGACATTTCGAAGGCTGTCGGCCATCCTGTTGGCATATTCGCTACTTTTATCTGTCGCTTTCCATATCTTTCCAAGGCTTTCCAATGTTTGAGATAGCGAAACGTAACCGACATTTGTCACATATCCGCTGACGGTTTCTCTTTTCGTGGTTACTTGTCCATAGATCATAGTGGTCGGATGACCAAAAATGACGGCCGTATTCCCATCTAACCATCCATAATCCGATAATAAGGCATTGGGAACTTTTCCTTCTTGAGCTATTGTAGAAGCAATACAAGAAATAAGGAAAAGGATAATAAATATAATTCTCATCGTTTACTTCGTTTAAGTAGTTTCGTATTCAATACTTATCGCAAAGGTAGAAAATTTTAAGAATTATCTCAATAAAAAAAACATCTCGCATTGACGAGATGTTTTTATCCGGAACAGGAAATTATTGTGGGTTTTATTGTTTGAGAATATAATACCCATTTTAAATGACGATTAATGCATCGCCTTTTATTTCGCAAATGCTACGGCGCGCATTTCCCGGATGACGGTAATTTTAATTTGTCCGGGATAAATCATTTCATCCTGTATCTTTTTAGAAGGATCGAACGACAGTTGTGTAATCTCGTCGTCGGATACTTTATCCGCTCCGACAACCACTCTCAACTCGCGTCCTGTCTGAATAGCGAATGTTTTAACAACGCCCGGATGAGAAAGCAACATATTTTCGTCATAAATCCGTTTTCTCCGTCGAAACGACAAAGTTGCGTCTGGATTTGATCCCTGTTGATAATAGCGGCAATATATATTTCAAATCAGGCAATATCCGGTCATTTGTCTAAATAATTAAACGCTCCGTCCTCGCCCGAATATAACGGACAGCTGTTTTCATCAACATATCCATAAGCTTCAACAAGCATATCGGGACAAAGGTCAAATTTATCAGCAATTCCACCCTTATTCGATTTTTTTTTGTTTCCGATAACGATGTTACACCCGATGGCACAATTAAATGCTTTTGAATTGTAAGGAACCGGAATGCTCAGATTTTTGTAATCTACATATTGATATTGCAACGGCACGTAATCAGCGGCAAGCAGCCAATAAAACGATCCTGTACGCAATCCAATTCCTGCACCGAGTGTGCTTACACGTCCGTTTAAAATGGAATATGAAAGAGAAAAATTAAACCAATTTATCGGACAGGCATTAAATGATGCTGTCAATTCTTCGTAAAAGCGCTTGTAATAAACAGTTGTTTTTGAAAGCAACCCTAAGCTTAATTTATTGCTTGCAAAAGCATATTCCATGCCGAGATGCAGCTTCGGGGCAAGCCATGAGTTAAACGCACCCATTGTTTTTTTAATGTCGGTCCCCTCTTTGCTCCACTGAATAGAATCGAATAAATGTTCGCTGTCAGAATCGCCCAAATTAGATATAATTGTTTTGTATGAGATATTTTGCGCATTATTTTTCCAACGGATAAAACCTATATCGATAATAGCTGCAGATAAGGTTAATTGATCCATTATTTTAAATTCCGCCCCCAAATCAATCGCACTGCCGAGTCCCTTTGGTTTCAAAGATTCTCCGATATTCTTCGGCATTTCATAATTGATCGAATCAAGATTTTCACTGATATATAAATTTCCCGGCAATGCGATATATATTATTCCGTCAGCCAAAATATTTCCTGCAGAAAATTGAAGATCATTATTTATCATCGAAAACTTTGCGATTCCGTATAAAAATTTTGCTCTACCCCCGACTGTCCATCTATCGTTTATTTTTCTTGAGTAATCCAACGCAAATTCCCCATAAATCGACATGCCCATCCCTAAAGAACCAAGATTGAAATTATTCATTTTATCTTGTTCTTGTGTTCCGTAGAGCAATAAACTCATCAGGCCTTTCGGTATTGTAATATTTCCTTCCGATTTTAGCGAAGCATCGAAAGTCCAATAAGAAGGCCCTGTCCTGAAGCCGAACCCAAACAAATTGGACTGCGTATTAAGATTTATCAGCGTATTGTTTTCCAACGCATTGTAAAATTTATTTTTGTCTCCATCAGGATGGAAAAAGAAAATATATTCACCTTGATTATTTTTATGGACCATATCTTTCAAGGCCAGCGAATTGTTATAGAATCCGAACTGGCTGTTACCTCCTAGGCTAAGATAAAAATTACTCAGCGGCTGAAAAGATGGATTCAACTCGTGACGCAACGGATTATTTTTTATAAAATAAAGCGTATTTACGGATTGTTGCGCTTTCAGCGTCGGAAACAACCCGATAACCAGCAACGCTATTATACATAATGATTTAATCTTTCTCATATTTATTTGAACGTTTTTATCTTGTAAGTTATATTGTGAAAATTTGTTGTCCGGTTCAAGCGCAAAATTATCATTATCCATAAACGGGACGGTAGAAAGCCATTTAGAGGAGTCTCTTTTATCGCTGAGAGCGCGTCGTTCAAATCTAAGATAGTATCTTTTTTGCCGTTTCGGGCGTCGTCGGCTAATATCAATTTTTCTTGTGCAATTAACGAAATTGGTAATAATCCGATAAAAAACAGAATGGGGAATAGATAAAGTTTTCATTTCAATTTTTGTTTTATGTTTTACTTTGTATTCAATTTGACTTTAATACTTTTAACGAAAGTAGGCGATATTTTTTTTACTTTCTATGCATTTTACGAATAATTTATTATTTTTGGACATAATTTATACGAAAATGAATATGGGTAGTAATATTAAGCAAATAAGAGAGTTAAGAAATTATTCTCAAGAGTACGCGGCTCAAGAATTGGGAATATCCCAGTCCACTTATGCACGAATAGAAAGCGGCGCAATAATTTCCAAGATTGATAGATTGCAGCGTATTGCAGAAATTTTGAAAATAGATATATCCTTTTATGTGTCGTAAAGGTAAAAAATTTTAAGAATTATCTCAATAAAAAACATCTCGCATTGACGAGATGTTTTTATCTGGAGCAGGGAATTATTGCGGGTTTTTATTGTTTGAGAATATAATGCCCATTTTAAAATGACGATTAATGCGTCGCCTTTTATTTCGCAAATGCTACGGCGCGCGTTTCCCGGATGACGGTAATTTTAATTTGTCCGGGATAAGTCATTTCGTCCTGTATCTTTTTAGAAAGGTCGAACGACAGTTGCGTAATCTCGTCGTCGGATACTTTATCCGCTCCGACAACCACTCTCAACTCGCGTCCTGCCTGAATAGCGAATGTTTTAACAACGCCCGGATATTCTTGCGCTATTTGCTCTAACTTATTGAGACGTTGAATATAAGCTTCTACGACTTCTCTGCGGGCGCCGGGGCGCGCCGCCGAAATGGAGTCGCAAATCTGAACGATCGGAGCTAAAACGGTTTCCATCTCCATCTCTTCATGGTGCGCTCCGATAGCGTTGCAAATGTCCGGCTTTTCTTTATATTTCTCGGCAATTTTAGCGCCGAGAGGCGCATGAGGTTGATCGGATTCGGTATCGGCTACTTTTCCGATATCGTGCAACAATCCGGCGCGCCTTGCTTTTTTTGCATTAAGGCCAAGTTCCGCCGCCATTGTTCCGCAGAGGCGCGCGACTTCTTTGGAGTGACTCAATAAATTTTGACCATACGATGAACGGTATTTCATTTTTCCGATCAGACGAACCAACTCAAGAGCTAATCCATGAACGCCCAAATCAATGCAGGTGCGTTTCCCAACCTCCATCAACTCTTGCTCTACTTGTTTTTGCGTTTTAGCGACAACTTCTTCAATACGAGCGGGATGTATACGACCGTCGGATACCAATTTGTGTAACGACAAACGAGCTACTTCGCGACGGATCGGATCGAAAGAGGAAAGAATAATAGCGTCCGGCGTATCGTCGATAATGATTTCGACTCCGGTCAAAGATTCTAAAGCGCGAATATTGCGCCCTTCGCGTCCAATAATTCTACCTTTCACTTCGTCGTTTTCAATATTGAAAACAGAAACCGTATTTTCAATAGCTTGTTCCGAAGCGGTGCGTTGCATGGTTTCAATGAGAAGTTTTTTGGCGTCGTTGCTGGCCGTAAGTTTGGCCTCCTCCATAACCTCTTTTACATAAGACATTGCTTCTGCTTTCGCTTCATCTTTGATACTGGCGGTTAATTGTTCGCGAGCTTGTTCAACGGTCAATCCTGAGATGGCCTCAAGTTGCTTGCGTTGTATCGCTTCTGCTTTGCCCAACTCTTCTGCTTTCTTGTTGAGAGCCGTAATGCGTTGTTCTAAAGAATTTTTTTGTTGATTGAGTTCGTTCGTTTTTTGAACAATCTCTTGTTGTTTGGAATTAATAAAGGTCTCTTTTTGACGGAGGCGATTCTCTTCGTTTTGGATTTGACGATTTTTTTCATTGGCGGTTCGTTCATGTTCCGACTTGAGTTGCAGATATTTTTCTTTTACTTGCAACTCTTTCTCTTTTTTGATCACCTCCGCTTTTTCTTCAGCTTCTTTGATGATTTGACAACTTTTTCCCGTCGCTAACTTTTTCGATAAAAAACTTCCCAAAAAATAGCCGGCAGCTAAAGCCGCGATTCCAATGATAATTGTTAAAATAATAGTTGTATATCCCATAAATCTATTTATATTTAGTGGGAAGCTGTAAAAAGCAAAAAAAACCCGCGCATCAGATCGGAGTATGAAGTAAACTCCAGAAAGCATGTTTAGAGATCCGGAAATTTTTCGAAGTCCACTGTCTGCAATATGCAGAACCTTGCAAGCAAGGGGAGGCCTTTCGTACAATTTCAAAGTATACTCTGCTGATTGTTAATTAATTGATGAGTTTACCAACTGCTTATGAGTACGCGGGCAATATTATTTTTTTAATCAAAGAACGCTCAAATTGTTAAAGTACTTCGTCAAGTATCTTCTCTATATTTAATAACAATTCTTCCGTCAAATTGTTGTTCAAGGCTAACTCTTTTTGTGATTTTTTTAAATGTAAAGATTCGACCGAATACTGCAATGCAACCATCGACAATAAATCTTGCCGGTCGTTATAAGCGTAATGCTCCGCATATTTTTTTATATGCAGATTAATTTGCCGTACGGCTTCTTCAAAAATCTCCTTTTCATTGGGGTTAACCACCAATCTGTAAGAACGATCTGCAATGGTAAACACTTCCTTTGTTTGATCCATCCCAATTATTATTGTTTTACAAGTATCACTTGTTAAGAAGTACGATACATTTGTCAATCTCCCGCAACATCTCCTCTACTATCTGTTTTGCTTTTTCGCTTCCGTTGTTATTATTTATTTGTTCTATATATTGATCTTGTTCATATTTGCTTATCAAGGCTTTTTTAGCATCCAAGTCTTTTGTCAGTAAAATTACTTGCTCGGAGAGCGTTTTATTCTCCGCTTGCAATGCAAGCACCCGATCTTTGATGCTTTTAATTTTAGCTTCTATCCTGACAATAACTTCTGACGGCTCCATCATATATGACTTTCTACCAAAGTTAAACCTTTTTGCAAAATTACGTAATATTTTAATTCAAAATATGATTCTTCAAAATTTGCGCAAATCTATAAATTTAATACCCGATGCAGCGGCTTGATAGAATCATTTCATTTTTGCTGTAACGGCACAAATTTGACGTCTGAATTCGGAAAAGCAAAATTTGCTATTTGATTGCTCCGTCAAAATATTTCTTTCGGATATCATATAAACTAACGCTTATTTTTTGTACCTTTGCACTCTCTTTTTCAAATTCTTAAGAAATAAAATGTATGAAGAAAAAGTATGCTGAATATAAAGGGTTAAACCTTGTGGAAATTGGCAAAGAGGTAGGCAAACAATGGGAAACTGAGAATACTTTTGAGAGAAGTTTGCGCCTGAATGAGCAAAATCCGTCATATATTTTTTACGAAGGGCCGCCTTCGGCTAATGGTCAACCGGGCATTCATCACGTCATGGCGCGCGCTATTAAAGATATTATTTGCCGTTATAAAACTCAAAAAGGGTTCTACGTGAAAAGAAAAGCGGGATGGGATACGCATGGTTTGCCGGTCGAATTGAGCGTGGAACAAAAATTAGGTATTACCAAAGAAGATATCGGTAAAAAAATATCGGTCGAAGATTATAATAAAGCATGTCGTGAAGAGGTAATGAGATATAAGGATATGTGGGACGATCTTACTCAAAAGATTGGTTATTGGGTAGATCTTTCCGATCCATACATTACCTTTAAAAATGAATATATAGAGAGTTTATGGTTTTTATTATCAGAAATTTATAAAAAAGGACTGCTTTATAAAGGGTATACGATCCAGCCTTATTCTCCTGCTGCGGGAACGGGACTGAGTTCGCATGAGTTGAATATGCCCGGATGTTATAAGGACGTGAAAGACACTACTTGCGTCGCTATGTTCAAGCAAAAAATTGAGCAAAAAATAAGCAAATGTCCTTGGGGATTTGAGGGAGATCCTTCCAAAATGCCTGATAATCTTTATTTCTTGGCTTGGACGACAACGCCTTGGACATTGCCGTCGAATACCGCTTTAGCCGTCGGGCCGAATATTGATTATGTTTTAGTTCGTACGATGAATCCGTATTCGGGCGATCCGGTCATGATCGTCATGGCGAAAGCTTTGTTGAATACGTTATTTCCGGAAAAAAATGCAGAGTTAAGTTTTGAAGATTATAAAAAAGGAGATAAGCATATACCTTTCAAAGTATTGGCGGAGACAAAAGGGATTAATCTTATCGATATGGAATATGAGCAACTTATTCCTTGGGTAAATCCGGGCGAGGGAGCTTTTCGCGTTATTGCCGGAGATTATGTCACGACTGAAGACGGAACAGGAATCGTTCACATTGCGCCTACTTTTGGAGCCGACGACGACCGCGTAGCGAAACAAGCGGGCGTACCGCCGTTGTTTATGGTCGATGCGGAAGGGAAAAATCAACCGATGGTCGATCGTACCGGTAAATTTTACGCCTTAGAAGATTTAGATCCGGAGTTTGTCAAAATCCGCGTTAATGTTGACCTGTACAAAGATTTTGCAGGCAAGTTTGTGAAAAACAGTTACAGCGAGCATCTTACGGAGCAAGACGAATCTTTGGACGTGGAGATCGCCGTTATGTTGAAAGCGCAGAATAAAGCGTTCAAAATAGAAAAGCACGTCCACAATTATCCGCATTGTTGGAGAACCAATAAACCGGTGCTCTACTATCCGTTAGATAGTTGGTTTATTCGAACGACGGCAATTAAAGATCGCATGATCGAACTAAACAAGACGATCAATTGGAAACCGGAATCTACCGGAACAGGACGTTTCGGCAATTGGTTGGAAAATTTGGTGGATTGGAACTTGTCGCGTTCGCGTTATTGGGGAACGCCGTTGCCGATTTGGCGCACGGAAGATGGAGATGAAGAGATTTGTATAGCTTCCGTAGCGCAATTGCGCGCAGAGATCGATAAAGCGATAGTTGCCGGATTTATGACAGAAAATCCTTATAAGTCAGAAAACTATGAAGATTTTGATCTTCATCGCCCTTATATTGACAATGTCGTTTTGGTGTCGTCAAAAGGGAAAAAGATGACGCGCGAAGCCGATTTAATCGACGTTTGGTTTGATAGCGGAGCCATGCCTTATGCGCAATATTATTATCCGAAAAACAGTATTGCCGACTCTTTTCCGGCTGATTTTATTGCAGAAGGAGTCGATCAAACGCGCGGATGGTTTTTCACGTTACACGCTATTTCTACGATGATCAGCGACTCCATTTCATTCAAAACGGTTATATCGAACGGATTGGTACTGGATAAGAACGGCAATAAGATGTCCAAGAGTTTAGGAAATGGCGTCGACCCGTTTGAAGTGATTGAGAAATTCGGCCCTGATGCTGTGCGTTGGTATATGATCGCCAATTCGCAACCATGGGACAATTTGAAATTTGATGTGAGCGGCGTTGATGAAACGCGTAAAAAATTCTTTGGAACGCTCTACAATACTTATTCTTTCTTTGCCCTTTATGCAAATATCGACGGATTTACCTATTCCGAGCCGGATATTGCATTGAACAAACGTCCGGAAATCGATCGATGGATATTGTCGGAATTAAATACGTTGATTAAAAATGTCAACGTTTCATTCGATCATTACGAACCGACGCAAGCCGGGCGCTCTATTGCCAATTTTGTAAATGATTATTTAAGCAATTGGTATGTTCGTCTCTGTCGCCGCCGTTTTTGGCATGGAGGTTATTCGGAAGATAAAATTTCGGCTTATCAAACTTTATATACTTGTTTGGAAACGATTGCAAGATTGGCCGCTCCGATTGCTCCGTTCTATATGGACAGGCTTTTCTCCGATTTGAACTCGGCAACCGGACGATTTAAAGAAAATTCCGTACATCTTACAAAGATGCCTGTCGCCGTCGACGCCATGATCGACAAAGATCTGGAACGCCGAATGCAATTGGCGCAAAATATCTGTTCGCTCACTTTGTCGTTGCGTAAAAAGAATAATATTCGAGTTCGCCAACCGCTGCAAAAAATAATGATTCCCGTTGTTGATCAAAAACAGACGGAGCAGATTCAAGCAGTTGAAAATTTGATCAAAAGCGAAGTGAATATCAAAGAGATTGAATATCTCACGGAAGAGTCAAACAAGTTGATAAAAAAGATAAAACCGAATTTTAAAATTTTAGGGCCGAAATATGGCCAAGCAATGAAAGCGATCAGCGCAGACATTGCAAAAATGGATCAAGAGACCATTGCAAAATTCGAAAAAGAGCGTTCAATCAAGTTAAATATCGACAACGAAACGATAGAATTGTTACTTGAAGATGTTGAAATCCTTACTGAAGATATTCCGGGTTGGGTTGTCGCATCGGAAAATGGCGTTACCATAGCGTTAGACGTTACCATAACGGAACTGTTGTATCAAGAGGGGATTGCGCGCGATATGGTTAACCGTATTCAAAATCTCAGAAAAGAGACCGGATTTGAGGTGACTGATAAAATTCGCTTAACTGTTGAAAAACGAGATGAAATTTTCGTCGCGGTTGAAAATAATAAAGCATATATTTGCTCCGAGACTTTAGTCGGGGAACTGAATTGGAATGATAGGTTGGAAGAGGGTCAAATTCACGATGTTGAGATTTCCGACGAGATAAAGATAAAATTAAAAATTGAGAAAATATAAAACTTTTAAGAGTCGTATATATTTAGAAAAAAGGAGGTATATTATGGACGCTAAAAATGAAAAAGTTCGTTATTCGGATGAAGAATTAGAAGAATTCCGTCACATTATTATGGAAAGATTAAAAAAGGCGAAAGCGGATTTGAAAATGCTTACTGACGCATATTCCGTTGGTAATGAGCAAGACACGTTAGATACATCGCCTACTTTCAAAATTTTAGAAGAAGGTAATCAAGTGATGTCAAAAGAGGAAAACAGCCGTATGGCCGCTCGTCAGCAAAAATTCATCACAAATCTGGAGAACGCATTGATTCGCATTGAAAATAAAACATACGGAATTTGTCGTGAAACAGGAAAATTAATTCCTAAGGAGCGTTTGAGAAGTGTTCCTCATGCGACTTTGAGTATGGAAGCAAAAATGCAACAATATAAATAACAAGCGATTGGAAAAGTTCAAGGTTTGAATGATCCGGTTTTCAATCTTGGATTTTTTCGATTGATAAAAGCCTTTCTCCCATGGAAACGGTCATTCAATTTGAAAATGCGGATATTTGCCAAAGAGAGATAACCATTCTCTCGGGCGTTACTTTTGAGATACAAAAAGGGGAATTTGTCTATCTGATCGGAAAGACCGCTTCGGGAAAAAGCAGTTTATTGAAAACAATTTACGCCGACCTTCCTTTGAAAAGAGGATTTGCCATGGCGTGCGGTTATAAATTACGAGATATTAAAAGGAAAAATATCCCGTTTTTGCGCCGTAAAGCGGGCGTTGTATTTCAAGATTTTCAATTGTTGGCCGATCGAACATTGAGAGAAAATCTGCTTTTTGTGTTGCGCGCTACGCAATGGAACAATAAAACTGAAATGGAAGAGCGTATTAAGGAAGTATTGGCAAAGGTTTGTTTGCGCGGTTCGGAAAATAAAATGCCGCATCAACTTTCGGGCGGAGAACAGCAAAGAGCCGCTATTGCGCGCGCTTTATTGAACGATCCTGAATTGATCATCGCCGACGAACCGACGGGAAATCTTGATCCCGCCGCCTCTACTGATATCATGGATATTTTCTCCGATTTGAGCGCATATGGAATGACGGTTTTCATGGCGACTCATAATTACAACTTAATCAAGGAGTTTCCTGCACGCGTTTTGCGCTGTAGAGAAGGCAAACTTGATGAAATTGCTCCGTTTGTACAGCTTGATGAGATGTAGTTATTCTGCTGAATGCTTACTGTTTATACTTCTAAAATAACCTCGCGTATAATTTTTACTTTAAATGTTATTCTAAAGGAACATTTAAGCATTTCGTTTCAGCTCACTGATTCCAAATCTGCTTTTCAGTCCGCTCCAACGCCTAAATTTTCATACGATTCACAACCTGTTACCGACGAATTATTTCTTTGGCGACATTCTATTATGCTGGAAGACCATATTAGTCTGCAGGAGATTCGGATAAGCGAATACGAAAGCGAAAAGGTATTTTTCCAAGTTCCTCGCGAGGACTCTTTTCTTCCGTTTGATATTTTTGGAATGACTTTTTATTTGCTTACGCGCTATGAAGAATATTTGCCTTATCAAAAAGATCGATACGGGCGTTTTCCGGCAACGGAAAGTTTAGCTTATAAAGCCGGTTTTTTAGAGAAACCGCTTATAGATATTCTCGTCTTAAAATTTGCAGAAAAACTGAAAAATATTTTCCCGGAGTTGCCATATCAGACAGGAGCTTTTAAATATGTCGCCACTTATGATATTGACAATGCTTACGCTTTTAAACATAAAGGTTTTTTGAGAACTTTTGGCGGCTTGTGTAAGAGCCTTTTAAAATTGAATTTTAAAGAAACGCGTTATCGATTATCTGTATTAAATGACAAAAGTCCCGATCCGTTTGATAATTATGATTTTATGGAATCGCTGCATGAACGGTATCATATTGAGGCTTATTTTTTCATCTTATTTGCTCCGAAAAGCAAGCATGATCGCGGACTATCTCCATCAAATAAAGCGTTGCATTGTTTGATAAGGCGGCTTTCTGAAAAAAATATTGTCGGAATTCATCCCTCTTTTGTCGCTCATTTCAACGATAAAAGATTATCGAAAGAGACCATTTTATTGGGGAAGAAACTTAATGCTCCAATTACTCATGCGCGTTCTCATTTTTTATTGCTTGATTTTCCGAAAACATATCAGAGCTATATTGAAAGTGGCATAACAAACGATTTTACAATGGGTTATGCCGATCAAACAGGGTTTCGAGCGTCAACTTCGAAACCATTTCCGTTTTTTGATTTAACGTGCAATGAAGAGACGAAATTAATCGTTCACCCTTTTGCTTACATGGACGCCGCTTTGATGAGTTATTTAAAAAAATCGCCCGAAGAGGCCTCCGAACTCATTCATTTGCTATTACAGTATGTTAAATCGGTCAATGGAATTTTTATCTCATTATGGCATAATGATAATTTGGGAGAATCAAACGCTAATGAGTGGAGAAAATTATATCAAAAGTTTTTGATTTTTTCAAAATCCTTTGAATAGAGATTTTAAAAAAAATCTTATCCCTGCTTCCCGCTAATTAATTCAATTCAAGTTGCCGGTTATTCTTTATAAATGTAAATTATCTCTTCTTTTTCCAAAAAGAATGAGTACCTTTGCAAAAACTATTAAGATATAGTTAAGGCTCTGTTTGTAAAATAGATATGACTAAGAAAAATAAGATTTATAAGGAACTTCGCAGTTATTTGCAGATTGTGGCGGGGACTTTCATCATGGCAATTGGCTTTGTGTTATTTATTGCGCCGATGAAATTAGCTCCGGGAGGCGTTTATGGCGTTGCGATCATTTTACACCATTTGTTTGGCTTCCCAATCGGCTTGTCCGGATTAGCGCTGGACGTTCCGTTATTGATTTTGGGAACTTTGATTTTAGGCCCGCGATTTGGCGTTAAAACAGTTGTAGGAATTATCTCATTGTCGGGATGGATATCTTTATTGGAATTTTTGTACGGTTATGATTTGTTGATCGACAGCCCTTCGGCTTATTTTATCATGTCGTTATTTGGAGCCGTTTTTATCGGATTGGGATTGGGATTGATCTTCAAGACGCGAGCTACTTCGGGCGGCACCGATATTTTAGCTTCCATCTTGCAAAAATATACGCACTTGTCGATAGGAATATCTTTGATCATTGTCGATTCTATCATTGTGTTAATCGCTTTAGCGGCTTTTAAAGATTGGGAAATACCGTTGTATTCTTGGGTTGTGATCTATGTGACGGGAATTGTCGCCGACAAAGTAGTCGTCGGATTGAGAACCGACAAAACTGTCTTTATCATTTCTGAAAAGCATGAAGAAATACGCAATGTTATTCTGCATCAGTTGGGACGCGGAGGGACGTACATTAAAGGCGAAGGAATGTATAACGGAAAAGAGAAAGAGATCATTTATACGATTGTCGACCGAAAAGAACTTCCAACTTTGATTCACAAAGTGCATGAAATTGATCCTGAAGCCTTTTTATCGATTATTGACGCCAGCGAAACATTGGGCGACGGTTTTAAATCGTTACGAGAGAAAGCATATCAATAAATTTGGCATCAAGGATTAGCTGTAAAAGTTTAAACTTGCTCTGATAGTCGGACATTTTTTGCCGGTTTATCTGTAAAGTCTTTCATGTTGTTTCAATGCTTCTTCCAACGTATGTTCGTCGTAAGGATTTCCCAAACTTAACGTTCCTGCAATAACTTTTGTTCTTTTGGCGTAAAGAATGAAAACCTTGTCGCCAAATTTATATTTCTTGTCACTACTGTCCGGTAAACATTTTGAGGGGAAGGACAAAAAATCAGGGCTGATTTCCGATAATGGAAGTCAGCCCTTTTATGTCTAATTTTGCGTTACTAAACCATAAAATTAGACCAA
>JAIRTP010000015.1 GCA_031254805.1 Bacteroidales bacterium | reverse complement strand
CCGGTAGGAGCTGCGCTGATAGCTATCAGCGCATGTTCGATAACGGCGTTGTTTTTTAATTCTACTGTTCCTTGATATTCGGGTAATTGCGGTTTATCGCGTTGACCGAAAACAAGAATGCCTTGCCACATTTTGTCGGAGCAAGAATTAGTAAGTTTGCCACCGTCTATAATTAATTTTCCACCCGGTTGAACGATGATTTGTGTATTTGGAGCACTGTATACATTCGATCGAATTGTTAAAGTAACATCATTTTCGATGGTTATGATACCCACAGTATACATATCATTTAGCCAAGTATTATTAGTTTCAATACTTCCTGTCACAACATTATTAATAACAGGATCAATAAGCCCATGCTCGGCAAAGCGGGTTATTATATTGCATAAATGAATTCCATTATACAGATTTATATCAGCTTGTATAAATGCTGTTGCAGCATCTCTCATATTAGGAGATAATCCCCATATAAAATGAGTTTCCAAAAATAATTTATCTGTAATCTCTTTTCCCAGATCTCCCCATATTTTCATGAGAGCAGAGCTCCATATTTGACCGCCATTGTGACCATATACATAATCTTGAGGATATATCAAATTTAAATCAGTTCTACGGACAGGAACACCCTCTCTAAACCATAATCCTAATTCTGCCCAATGATTTGGATATAGGTGTCTCTTGAATGAAGTTGCCCAATAATCCGAGCTGCCTTCTTTTACCGATTGGTTTTCCGCAGAACTTGTGGCATTCCCTGAACCTAAATTATACTGCATCGCGTGTCCATATTCATGTAAAATCACATCGCTATCCTCGCAAGCCGGAACGAAAGCATTTCCATTTGCATACCCACTCCCCATTGCAATATAATTTCCACTAGGTACATAATGAGCATTTCGTCTTCCATTTACTCCATGCGGATCGATTACAAAGTTATTTAGTCCATTTGGTATATTATAACCTAATTGCATAATCTGTCTAGCAGATAAATCTACATAATAATAGCACATTACCGCTCCAAATTCTAATTCAGTTCTTGTATAATAAAAATTTGAAGTCGTTAATTCAGGTATCGTATGTCCAAATGGGGCTTCCTTATCTTTTATTTCACAATAAGGCCCTTTTAATTTATATTGACGATTTTCATATGTTATATCATTGAAGGTTATCTGTTTTAACTGACCATCTAAACAAGAATTGGTTGAGCCATTATTATGTAAAAAACAATTATTATATCCATATGATACATTTGCGCTAACAATAGGATTAGGAATAAAAACTTTTCCATTATCATTGGCATTTATACTAATATCTTCAGCGTGAATAATGTGTCCATCATTAACCGAAACAAATATTTGCCAATCGCCCATAGGTTCTATAGAAATAATATTAATTTTCCATGCTAATTCTAGCCCCTTATCTATACTTTCAAAATAGACAAGCTCTGTTTTTGGTTCATCAATAATACCTCCTTTTATATTCAAATATTCGTTTGCAATCTTTAAGGCGTCTTTGATATTTATAGAAACCTTGCTTTTAATATTTTCATATTTAGCAATATTTCTAAATTCATTTAATACATAGGTTACAATATTTTTCTTGTTGATATAAATTATGAAATTGGTAGCAAAAACAGGTATATCATTTACATATTGCTGACAATATACATATTCTCCTGATGGTGATGCTGCTGTTTTTGTGATTTTAATATCATTCAAATTCGTGCTTAAGCCATATACATCTTGTTTTTCTTGTAAAAAAGATAAAGCTGTAATGTTTGCATCTAACGTCTCTGATTTAAAATATTCGTTTCGATTAAACCGCAATGCTTTTGACTCGACATCTATTTTTCTGCCATGTCCATCAGATACGATTCCTATAGGTTTAAGATTTAATCTCTCCAACTGTGTTGATTCTTCTGATTTTTGCGCATTCACAAAACTGCTTGACAACGCAAATAATATCAATATTACTATTCTTTTCATAGCCTATTCCTTCTTTATTTTTTGATAAAAATAATAATATCCATCTTCTGTTCCATCCCAAAACATTATTGTATCCTCGCTCGATGATCCTATATTGCCAAAACACATTCCCCAATTGCCATCTCCACCATCCGGTATCCAATGAGGAAGTTTAATGTCAACAACTTCATAAACCCACCATGTCCATTGATTATTTATCATTCGAAAACTTCCCTTATAAAATAATGTATCTGCAACGATAGTTTCATAATTTATAGAAGCATCCTCATTTTGGTTCAATATCTTAATAATGGAAATAAATTCATTATCAGTAGTAATACCGTCGAATCCCCCATATGTTTTTGTCCAACTCCATTCGCCTCTTAACGTATCCATAATACAAAAACAAGGCATATTCGGATCGTCAATATTATATTCAAAAACAATCTCTTTCTCGGAAATGGGAATTGTTATGATATGAAACGGTTGTGTTTCGGCTTCTTTGTCATTTCCCATGTTAAAATTAGTTACTTTAACGATGATTTCATCGTCATATTCCGTAACCTCGGTAATATCAATGCTCCAGCCGTCATTGGACTTGATCTCCTCAAAAACGGCAATGATTTGACAAGTGGAGAAGTTAACTTTTTCCGTTAAGAAATTGTCCGTCGTGCAAATAGCTCCTTTGATCTCCTCTCTTAAAATATCCCATTCGGATTGTTGAGCTATGATTAAGCCTTTTTTTGCATGTTTCAGCATAAAATTCGAATGTAGCGTACATTGCCCAATTGGGGTAAATTCAACCGGAATGGAAATGTTCTTATTGTCGGGAGAATTGGGATTAAAAGGTTTTTTACAACCTGTCGTCCCAATAAGAATCGCAAAAAGGACAATTAATAATCTTCGCCATTTGACCTCTGTATGAATTATTGTGTCCATATTATTTAAATTTAAGTTTAACAATGATTGAATAAAAATGAGAAATAAAAAAATTCTTTTTAGACGAAATAGATTCGTTTTTTTGTATTATTTCCATAAAGTTATGCCCCGTTTACGCAGGGCGATACCTGCCCAAGTTCGTTTTGCACAAAAACCAAATATTGCGGTATGGGATTCTTGGCGCGTCTGCAAAAATATCAAGCGGCGCTACGACGGCGCAGTAATAAAAAGGAATAGATAATTTGGTATTTAAAGTGGAATGCAAATAAGATTCAATACGCATAAAACCTCTCTTGTCTTTTGTCAAAACATTTAAAATTTTATGTAATCGCAACAATTGCATTGTTTATTTTTTTTATATTGAAGCAAAGGTAACTTTTTTTTTACATTCGCAAACTTTTTTGTGGTTTCTTTTCAACAAAAATTTCAAAACTAAGGACGCTGTAACTAAATTTTGTAATTTTACGCCGATAACTAATAAAACATATTTAAATATGAAAAATGTCTTTTTTGGATTATTATTGTTCTGTTTTTCATCTGTTTATATGTATGGACAAGAAGATGTCAAGCTGCTTCTCGAAAATATAACCGCTGAAAAATATGAAAAAGCCGACGATGTCGTCGTTTTTGACAGTACATCGGTATTTGTTGAAGAGACGGGGCTTAGTCGCATGTACATGCACAAGTTGATAAAAGTGTTGAATCTGAAAGGCGCAAAGAAAAACAATGTATTTACCATTAATTATGATCCGCTTTCGGCTTATGTAGAGATTCGACAAGTCTTGATCCATCGAAAAAACGGGACTGTCGACACTGTTACAAGTAAAGTTTGCGATTACGTAGCGCCCGCGCGCGCGATTTATTGGGGCGCCAGTCAAAAAATGATAGAAATAGGCCGCTTGGAACCCGAAGACGCCGTCGAGATTTGGACGTATCGTAAAGGTTATACTTATGCGTTGCTTTACGACGAAAGCGACGATGCAAAATATATTCCCCCCATGCGTGGTCATTTTTACGATATCGTTCCGTTTTGGAGCGACGTTCCTTTGTTGGAAAAAAGTTATATCGTCAATATTCAAACCAATAAAAATCTCTATTTTAATATCTATAACGGAGACATTGAAAACAAAAAAGAGGATGTTGGAGACGGAAGAACAAAGTTTTCTTTTGTTAAAAAGGATATTATGCCGCAAAAAAGAGAGTCGGGTATGGCGGCGGTTAGCGATGTTTGGACGAAGTTGTTAATGACGACTGCACCAAACTGGGAATCAAAATCTTTATGGTTTTACGGAGTCAATGAAGATTACGGCAGCTTTGATCCCACCCCGGAAGTGCGCGAAAAAGTTTCCGAGTTATTGCTCGGAGCCGTGACGGAGCTGGACAGTATTTCTATTTTAACGCATTGGGTAGCCGACAATATGCGCTATTCGGGAATCTCGATGGGAGAGGGAGAAGGTTATACGCTTCACAATTGCGAGATGAATTATACCGACCGTTGCGGCGTTTGCAAAGATAAAGCAAGCCTGTTAATCGCCATGTTGCGCGCCGCAGGATTCGAATCGTATGCCGCAATGACCATGGCGGGCGAAAGAATTGAAGATATCCCTGCCGATCAGTTCAACCACTCCATCACGGTAGTAAAACGTCGTAATGGACAATATGAGTTATTGGATCCAACTTGGGTCCCTTTTGTGCGAGAATTATGGTCGAGCGCTGAGCAACAACAAGGATATTTGATGGGACTTCCCGAAGGCGCGCCGATGATGGTTACGCCTATTTCTCCCGCAGAAAATCATTATTTTAAGATGCGAGCGGAAACTACCGTCGCCAAAGACGGGACTTTAACGGGTGAAATATATATTACCGCGGAAGGACAAACGGACGCCGCCGTTCGTAATTCCATGTTTGCGCGTCAACATCATAGCGAATGGGATAAAAACGTTGAAAAAGAATTATTACAAATTAGTCCGAGAGCGCAGATTATTTCAAAAACATATACTACTACCGATAACTATTTGGACGGACCGGTTCAAATTACTTACAAATTTAAAATACCCAATTATGCTATCGTGACTGATAAAGAGATCATCTTTACGCCCATAACGGCGCGGCATCCTTTTGGAAGAACGATGAGACATTTGAGTATGAATACTTCCATGGAAACGCGCGAATATCCTTTTATAGATCGTTGTTCGCGTTTGGTGGAGATCACGGAGACGATCAAAGTTCCTTCTTTCAAAAGCGTCAATTATTATCCTGAAAACGTATCGGTTAAAGGAGAAGCGACCAGTTATGAAGGAGGATATCAAATAGATAACAAGAAAATTGTCTTTACGGAAAACGGCCGTTTTGAGAAGCGAGTATATGATGCGGAAGATTGGCCAAATTACCGAAAAGCAGTAGAAGCTCAAAAGAATTTTGAAATAGAACCGATTATTTTACAACGCTAAAA
The DNA here is from genome assembly GCA_031254805.1 of Bacteroidales bacterium. GTDB lineage: Bacteria > Bacteroidota > Bacteroidia > Bacteroidales > WRLA01 > WRLA01. Next base: position 7,996 of record JAIRTP010000015.1, on the reverse strand, counting down.
AGTCAGAAGAAAATGAAAAAGTTATTATATTTATTAGTCGTATTATTCTTTTTATCAACAAGTAATACGCTTTTTAGTCAAACGCGAGTTATCGACGAAGCCGTTTATGAAAAAATCTCTAAAACTTTTGTCTTGAACGACGACGGAAGTCAGGAATTCCATTTTTATAAGAAGATGAAATTCAACAGTTACGAATCATTTTTCAGATATTACGGCGAGACGTTTATTCTGTATAACAGCGAATATCAAACATTAAAGATCAACAAATCTTCCACTACGAGATCCGACGAAAAAGTCGTAGAGACGCCTCCAAATGCTTTCAACGAAGCATTGCCGTCGTTTGCGGCCAAAGCGCCGGCGTATAATTATTTGAAAGAGATGATCGTAACGCATACGGCGCTGGAACTCGGAGCTGTTGTCGAACTTGATTATACTATTACGACCAAACCGGGATTTTTGCCCGCTTTTGAGAACAAAGTCGTCTTTGCCGAAGAGATTCCCGTAAATGATTATCTCGTGACGGTAAAAGTTCCTAAAGGAACAAAAATGGGACATGGTTTCAACAGAGCCATAACGCCTGAACCTAAACCTGAGGAAGAGGATGGAAAAGAGGTTTATGTTTGGAACGCTAAAAATCTTGTGGCAATTCCTAAGGAAGATTTCATCCCGTCCGATGCCGAGTTAATTTCTACATTAGTATTTTCTACGGCAAGAGATTTTCAAACATTATTTAATGATATCGCCGGTCAAGCCGCTTTTAAATCAATTGATTTGCCCGAATCTGCCGTAAAATTCGTCAATGAAGTAGTGAAAGACAATCGGCTTGAGATCATGCAGGTATTCAAAATTCAAGATTATGTGGTCGATAATATAAATACGATAAATATTCCCGACGAAATGCTGGGTTATACTTTCGCGGAACCGCGACAAGTTTGGCAAAGAAATTACGGAACGCATGCCGAAAAAGCGATTTTAATGGCGGCTATGCTGAATCAGGCGGGCATTAAAGCCTTTCCGGCTATTGTCGCGCCGAAATCTTATTATGAAATAAGCGTCGCGTCGCCCGCTATTTTTAACGGCTGGGTGGTAAAGATCATTCTTGCCGACAATACGCCGTTCTATCTGTCGCCTGTGAAACATACGGACGTTAATATGAAATATAAATATCTTTCTAAAAGCGTCGCATGGCCTATCGATCCGGAAAACAGAGAGATGCGCTCCGATATTTTCTCGTCGGTCTCTTCCGATAATAAACTCTCCGGATTTATGACTCTGGATAAAGATCTCAATCTGACGGGAAATTTTGAAATTCGTCTGGAAGCAGATATGAATCCGTATTTGGCCATTGAGAAAGATATTAATCATATTAAAAAATTGACCTCTATTATTCCTGAAAAATCGTTTACTATTGATACGAAAAAGACAAAAGTAAGCGAATCGAGAACGGAGGCCGTCTTAAATTTTACACAAGAAGGCGCGCTGAAACAGAAAGGAGATTATCTGTTTTTGGAGATCCCTGAATTGAAAGCGGTAGCCGAAGCGACCGAATTAGGGCCGTTGCCGACAAAACGCGACGCTCCCTTTGTGTTGCCGGCTTTTAAATCGACGACAAGTATCCGGTTAGTTCTTCCCGAAGGTTATACATTGGTTACTTCCGCCATCGAAAAAGAGTCGCGAAAAAGTTTTGGTTTTTATAAGATCAACTGTAAACTGGATGGAAATACGGTTATTATCAATCGACAAATAGAGATATCCGAATCATTTATCAATATCATGCATTACGACATATTTAGAACGTTCATCGCCGAATGGAACGACGACGCTTATAAGCAATTGATATTGAAAAATAAATAATTATATTAATCTGAAATACCGTTTCATGTTTTCATTTTTGACAATATGAAACGGTATTATTTATAAAGAAGCATGCAACAAAAAGACTTTGTAATGCGTGAGATTGAGCGGATTGGAATAATCATGCGCTCAATTTTAAATAAACTCTTTGGAGGAAGAGAGAATTTTTCCGTAACTTTTGAACGGCAAATTGAAGATACAAAAGGCGCTCTTCTGAATGAGATAGATTTTGATCTGGATAAATTCATGCGTTTAAATGATGAAGAATCAAACGAATACATAGCTTATTTTAAAGAACTTAACATTGAAAATGTAGAACTTTTAGCAAAAATTATCTCTCAAATAGGATTTGGCGCTTCTTCCGGATCCTCAAAAGAATATCTCAGAAAAGCGTTGCGGCTATATGAGTATTGCAATGTACAGGACAAAGTGTATTCATTTGATCGAGAGGAAAATATGAATAAAATACAAACCGCGTTATTATAGAAATCATTAGATTATTTTGAATATTTCTGAAGTAACAGACGCGCTTATTTTAAAAGCGATAAAATACGACGATAGCTCCGTTATAGTTCACGCTTATACGCGCCGGTTTGGCTTAGAGAGTTATTTAGCGCGCGGCGTTCGAAAAAAAGGGGCAAAAATACGTATAGCATTACTTCAACCGATGAATCTGACGCAGATGACGGTTGTCAAAAATAAAAAAGGCCGACTTCATATAATTAAAGAGCTGACGCTCTCTCCCATGTACGCCTCTATTCCTTTCGATTTGAAAAAAAACGCGATCATCATCTTTATCAATGAAGTATTAGGAAAAATATTGAAGGAGGAGACGCCTCACGAGGAATTATTTGATTTTCTTAAAGAATATTTGATCGAACTTGACCATGCGACTAATAATTATTCCAATACGCATCTTTTTATGCTGGCGCAATTGACGCAATATTTGGGAATACTTCCCAATTTCGATCGAACAGGGTGGTTCGACATGCTGGAAGGCGTCTCTGTTGTAAACAAGCCCATTCACGACTATTTTATTGCTCATGAAGAACGGTTTCTGTTTGAAACGCTTTTTTCTACCGATCAAAAGGAACAAAAACATCTGAAATTCACTAATGAACAGCGTGCAATGCTCTTAAATATGTTGACCGCCTATTATGCCATCCATATTCCCGGAACGGATCGTTTAAAATCCAAAGAAATCCTTCATGTTGTTTTACAGGGATAACAGTTTTGGAAATGATTCGCAAAGCGATTGATAGAGGAGTTCTGTATATCAATTATTCTCATTCACTTAAAGCTATTATATATTGCACCGTCGTCATCTATAGCGCAAAAAGTAGAATCATCAAAACGATAATTCTACTTTTGCAAGATACTATGCGAGTTGTTTGTACAGGTTTGTGAGTGTAGACCCGTTGCAGCATGAACAGCCGAATAAAACGCCGTATGCTTATTGTGAGGATAAGCCTGTGAAATATATTGATCCAGATGGTGAAAGGTTATCGCATACGATAAAACAACTAAAACTCACATTAAATCCTACCTTAAAGAACATTTTGGCACAAATAATATGTTTAAATATATTAGTGTCCGGTAAACATTTTGAGGGGGAGGGCAAAAAATCAGGGCTGATTTCCGATGAATGGAAGTCAGCCCTTTTTTGGCTAATTTTGCGCTACTAAACCATAAAATTAGACCAATGAGCAAAGGTGCAAATTTTACCGGACAGTAATATTCAATATTATACAAGATGAAATGCCTAAAAAGCAGCGGAGTTATGGGTTAATATGCTCGCAAGAGATTAGCCGCATACAGCTTCTTCCCAAAGAAGCCTTCCATAAAAGTTGAATTTCAAGAATATACGCCATAGCTCACACTTATCTCGAACTCAGATTTTTAGAAATCGACAAAGATATCCATGAATCAATTATGACTAAATTACCGAAAGCGCAAAATGGGATGGATTGATAGAACCGGATTTGACGGAGAGTCGCTGTACCGGCTTTCTAATCATATACGATAAAATGTACAGAATGAATCGCTTGCCTCAATCTTTGAAACCGACGATAAAAATACGCATTTCTCAACCGTTTTACCCATTCAAGTCGGATTTTTAAAAGCATTTCAAGGCAAAACAAAAAAATTAAATCTCTTCATTCAATTTGCATAACAATGTTTTATACGTCGCGCCATAGCCGCACCAAACGCCTAACGCGCCGCCTTGAATATTGCTCAACGTTTGCTGGTTGCCGAGCGTGTACCAAAACCAGAAAGTGTCGCGATCCATTGTACAAGCTTTTATTGAGACAGTATCTCCAAGCTTAAAATATCCCGATTCCGGATCTTCCGCTCCGTAATCTATCTCCAAACTCCTTCCTCTGAAGAGAACAAATTCAAAATCTTTGCCGTTGAAAAAACGATCATCCCAAATCGACATTTGTCCCGGCGCGTAATAATTATCGCGACCTACCCTTTTGGTATAATAGCGGTAATAATTGACCTCATTCGGATTGTCGCGGATGACCGTCCAAATGCTGCCCAAAGAGTCGTTTTGTGCCATCGGATCTAATTGAAACCAACAAGTGTCGATATCGTAAAGCGAAGGAATAGAAGTTGTTGCCGTATACTCTTCATCTTTATAGACAACTTTTAAGCTATACGACCGACCTGTTTCTCCGATAATTTTACTTCCTTTGTAATGTACCGGAGGCCATATGAATTTTCCTTGCAACACGAGCGGATCCATTTCAAACTCTAACGTATCGTCAATGAACCCATCGCTCACAATTACCGTAGCGTCCATGATAAAAATATCAGACAATTTCGAAAGATCATCCATGGAAATATTGATCTCTCCAAAATAATCCTGATTATATGTCAACACGCACCAAGGATATTCTCCATTTTCGATATATCCTTCGATAACGATTTTTTTCTCATATTCGCCAAGATCTATTTGAATCTCTTTGGAACAGGAATAAAGCCCGAAAATAATGGTTGACAAGAGCATAACGTCGTATATGATCTTTTTGTATCTCATGGCTATCTTATTTTCATGTTAAACGCAATAGATGGAACGATTGGAAATATAGATACCTGATAAGCAGATATTTGAAGTTTTCTTTCGGATAAATTTCCCGAAGCTCGATAAGAAATATAATAGGGATTTTTCCGGTTATAAGTGTTATAAACAGAAAAATTAAGGCTTCCCGAAACATGTTTTTTTTCAAACAAATTCCAATTGGCCGACAAATCAAGACGATGATAATTGGGCATTCTCCACGCATTGTAATCGCCCCATTCGGTAATAATTCTTCCTTCCATAAAATAAAAAGCGGCAGGAATGGTAGAAGCGTTGCCGCTGGCAAAGACCCAAACAGCCGAAAAGTCCCATTGATCGTTCAATTTATAACTCAGCAATATTGAAACGTCGTGACGACGGTCAAAACGAGCGTAAAATGTTTTTCCGTTCATGATATCGTCAAAATTACGCGTTGTCCAACTGAGCGTATATCCGATCCATCCGGTAAATTTACCCGCAGTTTTATTGATGAAAAATTCTATGCCGTAGCTATTTCCTTTGCCGTAAGTAAAAAGCCAATCATAATTGGTTTTCAACGCATTAGCAACATTGGCTCCGGTTTGAAACTCTATAAGGTTATCCATTAACTTATAATACGCTTCCACCGATGTTTCAATCGTATTATTCATAAAATTCTGAAAATAACCAAGCGAGAATTGATGCGACTTTTGAGGTTTTACTAACTCGGTAGAGGGAAACCAAACGTCCATTGGCAAAGTAGAAGTACTCATAGCTGCCAAATTGACAGACTGATGATTTAACGTATAGGAAGTTTTAATAGATTTAGTTCTATCAAGTTGAAAACGCATATTAATTCGCGGATCGACCGTATGATAATCCGACACAATGCTTTCTCTTCCGTATAACGTCGAGTCGATATTATTCATATTATAAATATCGTCAATCTGATAACGCGTAAACGGGCCGACTTGCGCAAAATAATTATAACGAACGCCGTACAATATCTTCAACCACGACAACGGATCCCATTCATGTTGAATAAACGTCGAAAAGTCATGCGCATACATCTTTTGAGGATCGCCGAGATCAAATCCTACCTCGTTGGAATTTGCCATTGCGGAAGAGGGCGTAAATGTATGAAAAATATAATCCATGCCCATTTTTACTTTGTTGAGCGTGTTGCTTTGCCAAACGAGATGAGATTTCGCCGTCCAATCCTGAACGCCTGAGAAAAGTCTCATATCAAAAACGCTTTCGTTGGCGTCGATAGCAAACTTATAATCGGTAAAAATAACCGACGTATTGAGGTAAAAATCAGGTTTAAAAAAATGAACCCATCGAACTGAGGCAAAAGCGTTGTTCCAATACATATGAACGCCCATGACATCATCCTTTTGCTGAAAATTGAAAACGTCTTTTCCGTAATAACCGCCAACGAAAACATGATCTTTCTCCGAAAGATGGAACGAAAGCTTCCCATTTAAATCGTAGAAATAATATCCGACGCCCTCAAAATTCGTCCCTTTGGAAAAAGGTTTTAAGAAAACGTCGACATATGTCCTTCTCCCTGCCAGAATGAACGAAGATTTATCTTTTTGAATAAACCCTTCAATTTTAGCGCGAGCCGAGATCAATCCGACGCCAATATCGGCTCTATAATTTTGTAAGTCTCCCTCTTTAGCTGTAATGTTCAAAACGGAAGACATTCTCCCGCCATATTCCGCGGGAATACCCGCTTTTAAAATATCAGCCGAATTGACGATGTCGCTGTTAAAAACAGAGAAAAAGCCAAACAGATGAGAAGGATTATAAACCGTCGCGTCGTCAAGCAAGATAAGATTTTGATCCGCTCCGCCGCCGCGCACATAGAAACTGTTGCTTCCTTCTCCGCCCGATTGAATTCCGGGCAAAAGTTGAATGGTTTTTAAAATATCCGGTTCGCCGAAAAGTACGGGAAGTCTTTCAATACGCTTCATCGGAAGCTCAATTAAGCCGACTTCGGCGCTGCGCACGTTCTGATCGACGCGTCCGCCGACAATTTCTACCGTCTCGCCCATGAATGAAGAAGGATTGAGATCAATATCTATCGTAAGATCCTTATTGAGCGAGATAGCCTGTTCAAACTCAATATAACCAATAAAAGAACATGCCAATATATAATACCCTTGCCGTTCTTTTATCTCAAATCGACCATTGATATCAGTCGACATACCGTTGAGACTCTCCTTAAGATAGACGTTAGCCCCAATTAAAGTTTCTTTCGTATCAGCGTCTCGTACAGTCCCTTTTATGGAAAAAATAGTTTGAGCAGACGCTAAAAGCGCGCCGCCAAGTAACCACAGAAAAAGAAGCGCAATGAGCAACCGCCTCATTATTAATTTATTTTTTTGTCAGTAATTCTTAAAAAACGAAATGCAAAAGTAATCATAATGTTTTGTCTGATGGAAAAATATGAGACTTTTTTTTATAAACAAGCAACCGCTACTAGTTTATATCTATTTTGTAATCCATAAACATTGTCAAATTAATACAAGATTTATGATGATAAAAAAAGACATCCTTTTGAGATGTCTTTTTTTATCATCACGCTAATCTGCGTGAAATTTTTTCATTTAAATTTTTATTGTACAATCAATTTTTGCGTAGTCGTTTTTTTACCGTCGCGAACAGTTACGAAATATATGCCTTTCGAGAATTTCTCCGTAGAGATCACATACGGTCCGGCCACATTTTCAACGCTGTATACTTTTTGACCTAATACGTTGTATAGTTCAATATTACATACGCCGACAAAGTCTACCTTAAAATGATTTTCAGCTGGATTCGGATAAACCATCATTTCAACTTTATGAGACGACACTTCATCTGTACTTTGCAAGTTTTCATATGTTACAGTAAAGGCATTCATGGTGTTGCTTGTAGGAGTATGCGATACCCCATAGGGATTCTCAACATAGGTACCTGCTAATGGATCCATCTGAGTCATAAAAATGAAATCTTTTTTTCCTACCCAGCCGCCTAATTTCAGATAAGAAAACTCGTTTTGTCTAACGGCAATAGTATTACTGAGATCCGTATGCTTAGAATAAGTTTTAA
>JAIRTP010000014.1 GCA_031254805.1 Bacteroidales bacterium | reverse complement strand
AAATATAATAACTCTTTTTTCATGGTATTAGTTTTTTAATAAGCAAAGATAGCGCTTTTATTGTATAAAAACGTATTCCCTATTCATTTTTCAGAGCAAACGCACGAAAATTAAATAATTGTTGTCGTCTTGAATTTTTTAGCGGCGCGATGGGAAGGAATACCTCGGCTTCTTTCTATTTCTTAGACTCTTACTGCTTCCGATCTACTAATTCCAAAGCATTGAATTTACATGCAATAATACAATCTTTGCAGGCAGTACATTTTTCAGGATGCTTTAATATAACATGCCGATTACTCGTTTCACCGTTAACCATCTCTAATGCCTTATGGCGGCATTTTTTTAAGCAACGTCGACATCCTGTGCAATTGTTGTCTATTACATGGATAACTTTGTTTTTTGCACGTTTATTCCTAAAATAACTAAGAATGATAATGAGCGACATTACGCCTGCTATAATTGTGTATGTATTCATTACTTTTACAGATTAATTACAAGTAAAACAGAGCTTCTGTTACGACTGCAAAATTACGGAAGCTAATTTATTAAGAAATATAAAAAGAATGGAAGAAGTTGGACTATTCGCGGAATTTGTTTCTAAACATACTTGGCGACAAGCCTACAATTTTTGAAAACAGACGAGAAAAATAGGCATAGTCTTCATAACCTAATTTGAAAGCAATTTCTTTTATATCAAGATTAGTATAAAAAAGTAATCGTTTAGCTTCAAGGACTATCTGTTGATGTATCCAATAACTTACGGGAAAATTTGTAACATTTTTGACTGATTCATTCAAGTGTGAAAGTGAATAGTTTAACATTTTAGCATAGCCGGAAGGACTTTTTATAGTCTTAAAATTCTCCGACAACAATTTCTTAAATTGCTGTGATATCAATACCGCGCGCGTTTTATTATACTGTAGGTTTTCCTGTTGCTGCGCATATTGTTCAGCGATGATCCCGATAAATGCATTCGTCAGGTTTAATACAATGTTATTCGTGAATGTTGTCGGCTTTGCTTGTATGACGGCGTGAAGTAGATGCGCAATTTCTCTCATTTTTCCAATAGCAGCCGATTCTAAGACGATTGGGATTTGTGTAGAGAACTGCCCCTCGAACAGCTCTTTATAACTGTTTTCGATCAGCATTGCATCAATAGCTAAAAACCAACCTTTAGCATCCTTAATTGAAGATACAAAATGTACCTGACCGGGGCGAATGTAATAGATGGATTTTTCTGATAACTCAATTTCTTTAAAATCTACAGAAAATATAGCCGATGCGGTTTCAAGAAGCAAAAACACATAATAATCATCCCGATGAACTATATTTTTATCTGACTTCATCATGATTTCAACAAACTCATCCGTCATTTCCATATAGCTGAATTCTATGCCGTGTGAAAATTGAAAATCCATTCGATGTACAGGGATGCTTTGTCTCTTCATTTGTTCCATATTTAAAAGCAAAGATAATAAGAATTATATTTCAAAATCAGGACAATCGCATCAAAATTTTGAATATTCGTTATAAGCGTTCTGTAAAGGGTTCCCTAATTTTTTATGAGATATCCAACTTATAAAACCACTTTCTGCATATTATAGCGCAGATAAATATTTTCGATACGGTTGCTCCGGATGCGTCAGCTCTGATATATATGCTAAAAAATTTTTTGATAAAATAAAAAAGACTTACCTTTGCAGAAAATATAGTTTAACTATATATTATTGATAATCAATATGGTTTTATTTTTCATGGAAAGAGATGGTTTTGTTAAAAAAAACAGGAATATTTATTTCGGGCATGATTATAAAGACATATTTATTTAGTAGCGTAAACTTTTAATTTGATATAGTATGAAGATATCTGAGTTTTTACTTAAGGAAAATGAATATAATTGTATAGTAGATCAAGAAGCCAGATTTTTTCATGTTGATTCTTTTTGTATCACATTGCTGCCAGACAAAGAAGCGACTTTGACGAAAATTTCACGGTTTTTCAATGTTTCCTATGAATCGGTAACAAAATTTTTAACTTTGGAAGATATTCTCCAAATGAGGAAATCAATCCAGCCAAGAGTCGGAATTTTTGCTCATTATATGGATAATGACAATGAATTTCAGCCAATTAGAAAGCTAGCAAAAGCATGCCGCGCTAAAAACGTTATTTCGATTTTAGATGTTTCGAAAAGTATTCAGAAAATTGCTCCGGCGCTTTTTCCAATGGATATTGTTTTGTGTGAAAGAGAGAATTATTGCGTTTTGATATTGAACGAATCCTATTTGAAAGATTCTTACGGATTAATGCTTCGCAAACAACTTGTGGATGAATCGCTCTTATTGAAATAACGCAATTACGGAAATAACTGCTAAAATTTATTTTTGAGTTGTTCTATCGTCTCTTGAACATGTTGAATGTACCAAACCGACATTACGGCGTTACCTTGATTGTATTTGAAAAAAGGCAATTGCTCTTTCAAAGGTTTTAAAAACGCTTCATAATAAAAAAAATCATCGCTATTTTTGATGCTATAATCCTCTTTTAATAGCTCTATCCAAGGAAATTTTTCTTTTATTTGTAGTTTTAAAAACGTTTTTCGTTTTTGAGCTGCTGTTTGAGGCTTATCATAGGAAATCAGTAGATCATATTCGGCAAACAGTTCACAAAGCGTCTCGTCGTAAAGATTTTTATTTACTCTAAAATCGAAAGGCATTGAAAGGCAAAAGTCTGTCAGATCATTGTCCCATAGCGGATGAATGAATTGATAACCGAAATAATCCCATATTTTGGAACTGTTAATGATCTGTTTCGATTGCCGTTGGATAATATTCCAATCATCATGCGCCAAATGGCTATAATCAAACCTTTCCGGATGCACATCTTTTATGGTTTCGGATATTAAAAATTTTCTGTCGGAAGATTTATAAGGAAGTTGCGCTCCATTTTTACGAAGAATTTTAGTTGCTAAGCTCTTTTTCGTTTTGAAGCGCCTCATGTCGGGATATAAGTGACTTCCTGCAATAGTGTCGCCCGAATGTCCCGGTACAAAGAGCGTATTTTCAGGAAGTTTATATTCGGTTTTTAAATATTTTGCAGCAAAATATTCTACTAAATAGGGAAAAGAGACGGCGTCTCCTGCAAAATCGGCATAATCTAAAAACGTTTTTGAAGAGGAAAAATGATCATTCAAAAAAGTTTTATAATCGATCATGATCCATTCATATCCCAATTTTTCTGCAATTTTCTTCGATGCTTTTGCTTCCCAAAATTCAGGATTTCCATAAGTAAAGCAGACGACGTCTTCATGTCCGTATAGTTTTAGTAAAAAGGCAATCAAGCGCGAGTCGAAACCTCCGCTCAACGGAATGGCAACCGGTCTATCTTTTGCGATCTCCGCCAATCGTCCTCCGACCGTCGTTATTTTGTTCAACAATACTTTTTTACACTTTTGACGGGAAAGTTCGTTGTTTGTTCGGCACGGCCAATTATGCCAATTTTCGACTTTCAACGTGTTGTTCTCAAATGCGAGACAATCTCCTGCTTGTAATTGCCAAACATCATCAAGCAGCGTATGCTTTCCCGTTACGTAGCCAAAATGTTTAAGGGTTTTAGCGGATATCTTATCTATTTCTGTATCAATATTTGAGGCAATGCGGCGATAATCGTCGCTGACAATCAATTGATCATTTTGATAATAGTATAACAGGGGAAATGTTCGCAATCGATCTACCGCCGCCCATAGAGTTCCGTTTTTATTGATGATAACCGAAAAAATGCCATTAAGACGCGACAACTTATTTTTAAAATCGGAAAAGTCAGTAATATTTTGAAAAAACGATAATAAATCCTTTTCCGTCAGAATATGATCGTCGCAGTCAAGGGCAAAACCTTTGACAAAAATATTATTCTCCGAATGCCATCGATAGCCGGCATTCAATTGTAGTTCGATCCGGATCATACTTTTACCTCTTTCTCATATTTTTTCATCAAAAAGACATACCAAATAGAAGTCGCTAACATATAACCTACGCCGGAAAGCGAGAACAAGAGAATAGCCAATTGAAAGTCATCAAAAAATATGCCGATCAATAAAACAATTGTTCTAAGCGCTAAATAACAGATTTCAAGCCATAGCGACGTTTTTTGTTTTTGAAATATAATAGGAATGAATCCCAGCGGAGTGACGGCTAAAACCATAAACATCCAAGGAAGTATCAACTGAAAAAGCGTATCTGCCCCCAACCAATCTTCAGTAAAAAGAAGTCGAAAAACAAAAGGTATCAAAATATAAGCCGCAACAAAAGCAGGAAGCCCGAATAATAACAGTTGCTGCCAGTATCTTTCTACATTTTTAAAAATCGGTTTTCTCTCATGTTGAAAAAAGACTATACGCTCATAAAATACGCGATATAAAGAGGTTGAAAGTAAATTGACAGGGCGAAACGCTAAAGTTAAAGCAATAGAAAAGAGACCTAATTTGGATGCGTCGAAAAAACCGGTTAACAATAAAAAGGGAAGATTAGCTGAAAAAGAATTGATGAAACCGCGCGTCATATTATAGCTTGGAAAAGCTTTATACAATGCGCCAGAGTATTTTTGATATTTCCATTTAATTTTCCAACCTAACCACAAATGTTCTTTTAAATTGAAAAATGAAAAACATGCGGCAAATTGCCCTAATAAATTCCCTGCTATAAGTCCTGTCGCCGCTTTTGATACATAATTTAAAACTATCTTAAACCCTGAACTCAACGAATTGAACAAGATATTAGAAGCAGCGATGGCTTTGAATTTCCGATCTCTGTTAGCTGTGTACGTCAATATAGAAAATAACCCCGTCGCAAATACGGTCAAAGGGATCATATACCAATAGTCGGTAATACTTTCCATTTTTAAAAGAGAAAAAACAGAATTTCTGAAAAGAAGTAGAATCAGGAAGATAAAGAGGTTGAATCCGACTAATAGTTTTAATGTAAATCCTAAAACAGGGTAAAAATCTTTTTTTTCTCTGGCGATCACAAAAGCCTCTTCATATCTTCCTGTAGCGACAATTGTCAATAAGCCCGTTATGCTGGAAAATAGCGCAAAAATTCCAAAATCGGAGGTATCGTATATTCTGGCTAAAAAGATATATACCAACAATCCGATCCCTTGTCCTATTACATTACTGCTTACGAGGAATGTGATATTTTTGAAAGTCTCTGATTTTAGAAATTTAGTCGGCATAAAATTTCGGAAAGTTGCGATTACGGTTTTTCGGTTAAACAATGCAAATAAATATTTTCTAAATGAAAAATGTTTATTTATCAGGATTTAATACCGGCTTTTTCAATTCAAAATTTTGGCCAAGGTAGACGCGTCGCACATGTTCGTCCGCCGCCAATTCTTCGGCGGTTCCCGATTTCAATACGGAACCTTCAAACAGTAAATAAGCGCGGTCGGTAATGGCTAACGTTTCCTGCACGTTATGATCAGTGATTAAAACGCCGATATTTTTCTCTTTCAGTTTAGAAACAATAATTTGAATATCTTCGACAGCGATCGGATCGACGCCTGCAAAAGGTTCGTCTAACAAAATAAATTTCGGATTGACGGCCAAAGCGCGCGCGATTTCCGTACGCCGACGTTCGCCTCCCGATAGCTGATTCCCTTTACTTTTTCGAATATGCTGCAATCCGAATTCGTCCAATAATGAGTCCAGTCGCTCTTTTTGTTGCGACTTACTTAAACCGGTAAATTCCAAAACCGCTTTAAGATTATCTTGTACGCTTAACGCGCGAAAAACAGAAGCCTCTTGCGCTAAATAACCAATACCTAATTGCGCCCGTTTGTACATTGGATATTTCGTAATATCAATATCGTCAAGAAACACTTTTCCTTCAAAAGGCTTAATAAGCCCGACAACCATATAGAAAGTCGTTGTTTTTCCAGCTCCGTTAGGCCCCAGCAATCCGACAATTTCGCCTTGATGCACTTCGACCGAAACTTTATTTACAACAGCGCGCTTTCTATATATTTTGACCAAATTGTCGGTGTGTAAGATCATAATTCTATCTTTTGTAAAAAATTAAATAATCCCTTCTTTTAAAATGTCGTGCAGATGTATGACTCCATCGTAGGCGTTATCTTTTAAAACTAAAAGTTGTGTGATATTATTGTCGCGCATCATCTCCAGAGCATCGACTACCAAGGTGGCAAAATCAATGGTTTTAGGATTTGGCGACATGATATCTTTAGCAGTGACTCCTTCTATTTGCGTCGTTTTTTGCAACATACGCCTTAGATCGCCATCCGTAATGACCCCGATAAGCCGCCCGTTATCAACTACGGCGGCATTGCCCAACCTTTTGGAAGATATTTCAATAATAACATCCTTGAGATTGCTGTCGGGCGAAACTTCCGGTTTCTGATTTCTCTGAGACAACTCGCCCACCGTTAAGTATAACTTTTTCCCTAAAGTTCCTCCCGGATGATATTTTGCGAAGTCGCGTGCAGAGAAATTTCGATACTCAAGCAGCGCAACAGCCAAAGCGTCGCCCATTACCAATTGTACGGTTGTCGAAGAAGTGGGAGCCAGATTATTGGGACAAGCTTCTTTTTCCGCGTAACAGTGGATAATATGATTGGCCTTTTTGGCTAAAAAAGAGTTTTTGTCGCTGACCATTGCGATTAGATTGTTGCCTAAAGATTTGATTAATGGCGCTAAAACTTTAATTTCCGGCGTGTTGCCGCTTCTCGAAATGCAAATGACGATATCGTCGGGAGTAACCATTCCCAAATCGCCGTGGATTGCGTCGGCGGCATGCATGAATAAAGCGGGCGTTCCGGTGGAATTGAGTGTAGCGACAATTTTACGGCCAATATTAGCGCTTTTCCCAATTCCCGTAACTACAACGCGCCCTGCGCTTTCATAAATCAACTTAACGCAATCGGCAAAATCTTGATCGACCAACTCGGGAAGACGTTGCAACGCCTCTATTTCCTTAAAAATAACTCCTCTTATGTCATGAATAATTTGAGCGTCTGTTTTCACCGTTAATTTTTATTATTTTTTGCAAATATACACAAAAAGAGGATAGAAGATAAAGGAGGAATTTGAAGATTGATTTTCCTCTGTTAAAACCGTATTAAAAACTTTTTTATAGCTAAGGATGTAGAAAATGCGAGACTTTTTATAAAGCCTGAAAAATAATCGTACAATAGAGAATTTCAATTCTATGATTTATAAATTGTCAAATCTTTATAGTTCGGAATTCCTAAATAAAATTTGTATAACACATTTGGAATCATTTTTTTTGCAAACTTTGCAGGAAATGATGCATCTTTGAATATTGCTTCTTCCATATCATCCGATCTCCCCTCCGCCGACAACGCAATCTTGATGATAAAAGACGGCGGATTGTCCTTTTGAGGGAGCAAAAATAGGATCTGATAGTTTTAATGATATCATATTATTCGAAATGGATTCAAAAACAGCTTGATGCGGGCGCTCTTTTCCTCTTATTCTCACCATAGTTTCCGAGCCTTCCACAAAATGTTCCGGTAAATACATCGAAGGAAAAACAATTTTTAATTCATATTGATATAGTCGCTCTTTTTCAGTAGCTTCGATTACATTTATATCCGGGAAAATATGATTGACAAACAACCTTTTTTGTTGCGGTAAATTTTTCAACTCTTCTCCTACGGTATAAAAACAAATACCTGAATGCGTTCCGATCCTGTTTCCCGAATCGTTGACAATTGCTCCTTCTGTTGCGCTCTCCGGATAATTAGTTTTCAGCCATTCTCGATAATCCTGACGGGGTAAAAAACATATATTATAACTCTCTTGCTTATTGACGAGAGCAGATAATCCCGCTTCTTCGGCTATCTTTTTAACGTCCTGTTTTAAAAGATCGGCAAGCGGAAAGATTGTTCGACAAATCTGTTTTTCGGATAATTTCCACAACATATAAGATTGGTCTTTTATGTTGTCTTTGCCGCTTCTTAGAAACCATTTTCCATTCCATTGCGTTATTCCTGCATAATGTCCCGTAGCGATAAGTCCGCAATCTCTTATTTTGGCCATTTCCGAAAGTAGCCGCCATTTAACCAAAGGATTACAGTTAATACAAGGATTAGGCGTTTTTCCTTGCAGGTAATAATCGGCAAAAGCTTTTATTACTATTTCACTAAAAAGCTGCGTCGCGTCGATCTCCTCCCATTCTATATTTAGCTGAGAAGCAATATAAAGCGCGTCTTTATGTTGATGGTATAAAGCTTTAGCGCGATAAAAATCATTTTCTTCATCCCAAAATTTAAATGAAACGGCATGTACGTCATACCCTTGTCGCTTCAATAGCCAAGCTGAAACGGCGCTGTCAATACCTCCGGAAAGTCCAAGAACGACTCTTTTCATACTGCATGTTAAAAACAAGCCACACAAATCTAAGGATTTACATGACTCGCCGTTATATCTTATATGCTCATTTTTTTATTCGCGCGTTTCATTTTCGATGGATTACAATTTTGTTTTTTCCGCTTCTTGTATCAACTTGTCGCCTTGTTTTTTGGCTTCGTCTATAATTTTATCGCTCTGCTTTTTCACTTCGTTCACGGCGTTATCGCCTTGTTTTTTAGCTTCGCTCATAATTTTATCGCCTTGCGTCGTCGCTTCTCCTACCAATTTGTTTGCGCTATTCTGAGCTTCTTGTTTCAACTTCTTAGCGCCTTCTTCCGCCGCCTTTTTTGCAATAATGTTGCTTCCGGCTTTCTTGATCAATTCATTTCCTTGTTTTTCTGCTTCGGCAATCAATTTATCTCCTCCATTACGCGCTTGCGCCACTAAATTATCGCATTGTTTTTGCGCTTCAGCAATCAATTTATCACGTTGTTTTTCTGCTTCTTGTATCAATTTGTCACGTTGTTTTTTCGCTTCGGCGATCAATTTATCGCGTTGTTTCTTTGCTTCCTCAATTGCTTTATCAATCTGTTCGTTGATTTTATCTTTTCCTTGATCGATCAAGTCGTCGATAATATCTTTTCCTATATTACCGATCCCGCTCAAATTGACGGTCGGATTTTTGAAAGTTCCGCCAATTTTGACAGGAATTTCCAATACGTCCGGAATTTTCACATTGATGCCCGTTCCGAAGACATTTCCTGTAAGATTATTAATGACATCATTGGCTCCTGCTCCAAATTCGCTTCTCGGGATCTTAGCGTCGATCAGATAATCAATCGTTTCGTCCAATCCTGTCGCTCCTGAAACGGTAGCTTTTATGTTTCCCGTTTTCAGATCAAAAGGAGAGGTGATTATTCTTCCGTTTTCGCATTTGAAAGAGAGGTTGAAACGATCGACGGCAACTGTTCTCAATTTTTCCATCTTCAAAGCGTCGGACAATTTATTCAATACTTCCAAATTTTCGATCTTGATGCCCGGCGAAGAGATCTTTCCGTTAGCATTCAATGTATTCAAGTTAGGCGACATAGCTTGATTCAAATCGGCTTGTATGTTGAAATCCAATGAAATGGTTCCCGTCGTGTTTTCAATGATCGGAAAAAGTTTTTGAAATGTCACAAAGGTCTGCGCCGTTTTTTTAACGTCTACGCTTTTGATTTCCAATCCTAAATTAATTTCCGGTCGTTGAGGATTCTGAACGATATATTTCCCCGCTACTTTCATATCTCCTCCCATAGTTTTCATACTCAGATTTTTCATATCCAATATTTGATCTTTCACAGTTGCTTTACCCGAAACTTGTAGCATGTCAATATTGTTGAAAATCAACTGTTTTATATCCAAATCAAGCCCAAAATCTATATTGGCTGGAATTTCAATGACCGACAACGTCGATTCTTCCGTTTTTCCGCCGGCGTTTTCCTCTTTTTCGGGAGCGGGAGACTCTTCCGAATCGTCCATAAAGTCATTCATATTCAAATAGTTGGATTTTAATTTCAAATTTCCTCTAACCACGTCGTCACGCAACGCATATGCGATAAAGTTTTCCAATCGTCCATCGGCGTTCAAGTCGTTTCCGCCGATTTTCAAGCCCGCCAGCAAATGAACATATTTCTGCGAGAAATCTAAATTAAATTTGTCGATTACAATTTCTTTATCAAACATATCTGTTACAAATTTTCCATCGACAAGAGAGAAAATACCTTTGATATCAACGCTTTCATAATTTTCGTCGTCAATTGATTTCATGTCTCCTTGCGCTTGCAGATCAGCAGTCAAAACGCCTCTGATCTCCATATTGTCGTCTAAAGGATAAAATTCGTCAATAATATTCAAATTGATAACGCCTTTTGCCATAAAATCGAAAGTAGGATTACTCATCGGTTTGGCGAGTTTTAGCCTAAGGTCAAATGGATTATCCGCCATTTCAAGATGCAATTTGCTTACGTTTATCGTCGTATTATTCAGATCTCCTCCGGGACTATTTGCGCGGGCTGCGATTTGAATATTATCGACCGACTTGGGTAAATCCGGATATTTGAACATCGCATTTTCAATGGCAAGGTTGATATCGAAAGCGGGATATGCTGTTTCCGTCATTTTTCCTTTTACGTCGGCGGTAAATCCAAGCGTTCCCTTGGTTTGTATATTTTCAAAATCTTTAGCATAAATAGCGGGAATCAAAGACAAAAAGTTTTTAAAATCGGATTTTACGGCTTTCAGCGACAAATCCATATCCATGTCGTCGCCCATCAAAGCTACCCAACCGTCTATGTTGAAATCTAACGCATTCAACGTTAGAAGGATCTCTTTCAAGGTATATTTCTCATTTTTCAAGTCGGCGTCAATATCGCCTTTGACGATCGTTTTGGCGCAGGATAAATATGGGATGCCGTCCATGATAAAAGAGAGCTTATCCACGTCGACGGCGATGTTCAGAGTAGTAAAATCCGACGTAAAATCTCCCGCAAGACGTAGGTTTAGATCTTCTAAAACCGCCTTCATCTCAGCCTCTCTGTCGTCGTATACAATAAACGCTTGCGATATGATCACATCTTTCAACAGCAGTTTCAAAGAGCTTTCTTCCTCATTTTCCTCTTTTGAGACGACTTCTTCTCCATTTGATCTCATAACGTCCCAATTAGATAGTCCCGCTTCGTCTATCAACAGGTTAACAATCGGATGATGAATGTTTACTTTCCTGATCTCAATGCCGTCGTCGCCGAATATACTTTTCAAATTGACCGCCAAATGCAGCTTGTCTACATAAGCCAGCGTATCGCCGACGAACGCTTCCCTGCCAATAGCCGAAACTTCCTGAATGTTAACGGCTAAATATGGGAATTCCGAGAAAAGGTTCAATCCTGCCTTTTTAAAATCAAGATCTACCGTAAGCGTTTTGCTTATCTCTTTTTTCACGATTTCTATGATTTTACCTTTAAATGCAAAAGGTAAAATAAACATCAATAAGATAATGACTAATAAAACGATTCCCGTAATTTTCAGCGCTTTTTTCATGATTATATATTTTTTCAATAAGAACAAACAAACGTAATAGATTGTTGCGCAAAAATAAGATTATTTGATGCGTGTTATTTTTTCCCCCCGAAATGATTTCTAAAGGATTTTAAAGAAAAATTTCAGGCATATCAAATCGCTTCGGCTACTGTAAAAGTGCTTCCGCCGACAAATATAACGTCTTCTTTCTTCGCAACTTGTTTTGCAGCTTCAAATGCCTCATTTACAGAAGTATAAACACGACCGTATAAGTTGTGCTCCTGCGCTTTCCGTTCTAAAATATGGGCGTCTAATCCTCTAGGAATATCCGCCTTGCAAAAATAATAAACAGCATCTTTAGGAAACAACGCCAAAATGTTGGAAATATCTTTGTCGCCGACCATTCCTAAAACAATATGAAGTTGATGAAAAGTAAGATGACTCAGTTGTCGCATCACTTCATCGATTCCGGCCGCATTATGCGCCGTGTCGAAAATGGTCGCAGGATTAGAACCGAGAACTTGCCAACGTCCGGCGAATCCAGTATTCTGAATAACGCGTTCTAATCCCGTCTTCATATTTTTTTTAGGGATATTGAACTTTTGCCGCTTCAAAACGGCTACGATTTCCATTGCCGTAACAACATTTTTCTCCTGATATTTTCCCTGTAACGGGAATGACAAATTATATAAAAACGGTTCGCCGTCGCGCATGATATTCAAAAGCCCATCGTTGTTAAACCGAGCGGCAAAACCGTTATCTGCAAAAGTTAACGGCGCATCTGAATCCATGGCGCGTTCCATGAAAACATCCATAATTTCTTCCTGCATTTCCCCGATGACTATAGGAACTTCCGGTTTGATAATGCCCGCTTTTTCCGCCGCTATTTTCCGGATGGACTTTCCTAAAAATTCAGTATGATCCAACCCGATATTGGTAATCGCCGTAACAACGGGCAAAATGATATTCGTCGAGTCTAATCTTCCTCCCATTCCTGTCTCAACAACGGCAATATCAATCTTCTGTTCGAAGAAATATTGCATGGCCATTGCAAAAGTATATTCAAAAAAAGATGCGCCGACCGACTCAAAATAGTCTTTATATTGACGCACAAAATCAACGATAAAATCTTCCGAAACCATTGTTCCGTTCACACGAATTCTTTCCCTGAAATCTTTCAAATGCGGAGAAGTAAAAAGCCCTGTTTTATATCCCGCTTCTTGCAAAATGGAGGCGATCATATTCGAAACGGAACCTTTACCGTTTGTTCCTGCGATATGTACTGAAGGAAAATTTCTTTCCGGATTTTCCAAAATCTTGCATAAAGCAATGGTATTGCCCAAATCTGCTTTATAAGCCGCCGCTCCAACACGTTGAAACATCGGCAACCGGTTAAAAAGATAATCTAATGTTTCTCGGTATAAGATTTGTTTCATTGGAAATTAATAATTGAAATATTGATCATTATGAAGTATATCATTGAAGTATTGAAGATCACGCGTTTTTGTATTCATGGCTTTCTTACTTTCTCATCCCCTTACCTTCTAATAAACCAGCGTCATTTTTAATTCCGAGCTATTTCCTGCATGGTCGATCACTGTCAAAGTGAAGACGTTTTTCCCTTTTTTCAATTTTTCGTCAAACATATACTCCAAAAGATGGTTTTTCGCATCGAAATCCATCAAAATCCACTCATCGTTCAATTTGCCGACATACGTATTGATGCCGGATAAATTATCTTGAATCTTCACTCTGATATTTTTTTGATTGGTTATGGTTTTACCTTTGGATATATTCACGGCGGTAATTACCGGCGGAATAGTATCGCACGATACGGTGAATTTTCCCATATCGCGTATTTTAGCATGTAAATAACCATTTTCATAATACGTCGATTGCGGAATTTGTCGCTCTTTATTGTTTATTCTGACGATCAAAAGTTTAGAAGCGTCAATTCCTTTGATCGCCGCGGAATCGGGTTTAATGGAGAGCATTCCAAAATTTTTCATCGGAATATTTTCATTGCCCACGACATGTACCGGCGCTAAAGCAAATTTCGGAAGGGAAGTCTCTATCGTATGTCGAAAAATAAAATTGTTGAAAAAAGTCCCCGAATCTCCATAAAATCGAATTCCCGAACCGACAAAATCATATTTATCATCCCATGAAATAAGATAACCTGTTATAAGTTCTTCCGGACATCTTTTATTTGATTCGGCTAAACTTTTGACATAAAATTTCAATGTGGAACTATTTCCGAAAAAATCTTTCAATTCGTATTTAACTTCGTGTACATGATCCGTATCAAAGGTATAAACGCCGTTTGAATCAACCGTTTCATAAATTTCAGCGTCGTTGCCCGGCTCTACTTCCGTTGTTTGTATTCTTCTTCTTTTGGATAAATACGTTTCATAATCCAGCACAGAATTGACGCATCGTCCGTTGTCAAAACTCAATCGATCCATTTTTTGGCAAAAAGCTTTTCTTCCGTCAATATATAATGTGATAGAATAAACGCCGTTTCCGGCCGTAGATCCGGTTGATTGATCGATCGCGCTAATTCCAAAACAGACGCTGCCCGATATGCGAACGGTATCTTTTCCCGTTAAATGATACGCGCCGTTTCCTCCCGATAGGGATATCGTTAACGATTGACATGATTCGTTGATCGCCGTTTCCGGCGTTTTCGGAATAACCATCAACTCTCTTAAAGTCGGCGGCGTTTTATCTTCGACTTTAAAGCCAAACGCCAATGCGTTAAGCGGCTCTTCTGTCTCCGTGTCGCGAATTTCAAAATGAAGATGCGGCCCTCCCGAACTTCCCGAATTGCCCGAATAAGCAATCACCTCTCCTTTTTTAACGGGAAATCGATCCCGCTCCGGAAATAGATTGATCGCAAAGGATTCTCTTTCATATTGCATCTTCTTTACATATTGGTCAATTTCATCGGAAAAAGTTTTCAAATGAGCATAAACCGAAGTATGCCCGTCGGGATGATCGACATAAAGCGCTTTTCCATAACCTGAAGGAGATACGGAAATACGCGAAACAACTCCGTCTTGAACAGCGTAAATCTTTTTCCCCGTTACTTGTTGCGTGCGAATATCTATTCCCGTATGAAAATGATTGGTACGCGGCTCGCCGAAAGTTCCCGACAATCCTATCGTAAAATCGACGGGAGAACGATAATCGGATTGAGAAAATAGCGCAAAAACACCTGAAAGAAGCAATAATAGAGAGAAGCAGCGTCGCATGATATCAATTTTTAAATAAAAAACCGCAACACATATCAAGAACGTAGACGGAATTATATTTCAAGATTTCAGAATCTATGAATCTAATACTTGGCTTCGCACTCGGATTAATATGTCTTGCGGTTAAAAAAATCTGACTTATTATTTATTTAACGGTTCTTCCCGGATATTGCTTTAGAGCGACGACTAGAATTTCCATTGATCTCTTCATATCTTCAGCTTTTAGCACGTAACTGATACGCACTTCATCTTTTCCGCATCCTTTGGTCGAATAGAAACCGGAAGCCGGAGCAAACATTACCGTCGAATGCTCATATTCAAAATCTTCCAAGATCCATTTGCAGAATTTATCCGAATCGTCGATTGGAAGACGGGCTACCACATAAAATGCGCCTTTAGGATTCGGGCAAAAAGCTCCTTCCATCTTATTGATAGATTCTACCACAATGTCCCTGCGCAACGTATATTCTTTTATTAATTCGTCGAAATATTCCGAAGGCGTGTTTAAAGCAGCTTCTGCGGCGGCTTGTCCGAAACTCGGCGGGCTCAAACGGGCTTGCGCAAATTTCATAATGGTTGACATCACCTCTTTATTTTTAGATACGACGCACCCAACCCTGAATCCGCAAGCACTATAACGTTTTGATACGGAATCAATTAAAATGGCATGTTGCTCGACGCCTTCAAGGTTCATGATAGAGAAAAACGTATTTCCATCGTAACAAAATTCCCTGTAAACTTCGTCTGCAAATATGAAAAGATCGTTTTTGACGGCGATGTCGCGCAAACGCTCCAGTTCATGTTGCGAATAGAGATATCCTGTCGGATTGTTCGGATTGCAGACCATGATCGCTTTTGTCTTAGGCGTGATCACCTTTTCGAACTCTTCAATTGAAGGGAGCGCAAAGCCTGTTTCAATGGTCGAAAGCACCGGAACGACTTTTACGCCGGCGCTAATTGAGAATGAAAGATAATTAGCATAAGAAGGATCGGGAATAATAATCTCGTCGCCCGGATCCAAGCAACTTTGTAAAACAAAAAGTATCGCTTCCGAACCGCCGGTCGTCACAATGATATTATCCGGAGCAACATGAATATTGCATTTATCGTAATATTGCGCCAATTTTTCCCTATAAGAGAGATTTCCGGCCGAATGGCTGTAAGCGACAACTTTTTCATCGTAATGATGAATGGCGTCCATAGCAACTTGCGGCGTCGGAATATCAGGTTGTCCAATATTCAAATGATACACTTTTGTTCCTCTTTTTTTTGCCGCGTCGGCAAAGGGGACTAATTTGCGGATAGGCGATTCGGGCATAAGCCTTCCTTTTTCTGAAATCTTTGGCATACTGAAATATTTTTTTGATTTATATCTTATTTATAAAGAAAAAGCCGGCGACACGCTATTTACATCGCCGGCTTTTCAGCATTATTATTCATTAATAATTACTTGCTTGTTTCATTACTGAGTTATTTCCCGACTTGTTTTCAGGAATAGCGGAAGATGCTTCTATATTGACGACATTTCCGGAGATGTAAAGTATTACCGGCGAATTAGCCGCATTGGAAAGCACATTAATTGTCTTATTAATAGCTCCTACTTTTTTTGTGTCGTATTTCACGGAAATGGAATCTCTTTGTCCCGGCAAAATAGGGTATATCGGCGGATTCGGTACCGTGCAACCGCACGAAGAGGTCGCTTTTTCAATAATAATAGGTTCTTTTCCGGTATTTGTAAATGCAAAATAACATTGACCGTCTCCTCCTTTTTCCACTGTGCCGTAATCGTGAACCATCCTGTCATTTTTTACATATCTGGCGTCGAATGTCATAACCGGAGCGTTTTTGTTATCCACCGCCGAAGTTTTTTCTTGCGCAAACACTCCGCATGCAAGAATCATGACCAACAATATAGATGCTATCTTTTTCATTTTTACCAATTTTAAAACATTTTAAATTTATAATAAATAGACATTAGGATTTATACAAATTCTATACATTTTATCGCGCTTTTGTAAAAATTTCTTCAGCTTTACCCTCTACGCTTTGTAACTTTTTATTAAGTTCTGCGTTTATATTATCTCCATAATTTCCTCTTTTACCGCAATAATAGATCTCTTCGAATGGAGCGTCGTCTAAAATATTGGCAAGCATTGTCTCCTGCGACGGAAAAGGATCGATAGTCATCCATTGTTGAACGGTATATTGCAAAACTACCATATTCGGTTTTATTCCTCTTTTATCCAACCAAAATCCATAACCTAATGAATCGGGAATTTGCATTTTTGCATCTCTTGCGCTGGGGTATGAAACGACTTTCGTTTTCGAATCGTCCAATGCTACCATGATATAGTTTGAATAATCGTTCTTAGTCTTATAAATAACTACCGGAGCCGTCGCTTGAGAACCTCTGGACGCAGAGATTCCCGATAGAGCATTCTCTCCAAAAAGCCCGTCTCCTTTTTTTTGAAAGTTCCTCGTTTCTCCTGATCTGGGAGCCTCCGGTTTTGCCGCCGTTTGTTCCGCCTTAGATGTCCTCGATTTTGTCGTCGTTTGCTCTTTTGATTTGCATGAAGCTATTCCTAAAATCAACACAAAGATTATCAATAATTTACCATTTAATTTCATCGTACTGCTTTTTTTTTGCAAATGTAATTTTTTTTATAATATGCAGGGAAACGTTATTGTCCGATTTTTTTTATTGATTTTACGAAATGATCGCCCTGCGTCATTAAGGTAACTGAATATTCGAAGAATGAAATGAGTAGTTCAATACGTCGGTTATTCATAATGAATATCTTTTGTCAATTGTTCCGTTTATCTTTTCTTGTGTGGTTTTTTCGGTTGCTTATTGTGTTTTTTTGCAAATTTTTGAACCATTTGTTCCGTCCAAGCGCGATTTTCCGGTTTATACCAAAAAAAGAAACGTTGTTGTTCTGTCCGTTCCTGCTTTGTTTTAGGAATAAAAACCGGTTTTTGAGAATACGGATCGTATTCGGCGTAATATAAAGTCGTAGCCAACGTCATCGGCGTAGGCGTAAAATCTTGAACCTGTTCTAATTTATAGCCAAGCTGTTTGGTTTTTTGCATTAGCGACGCCATGTCTTGCAAATCACACGCCGGTAATGAAGAGATAAAGTAGGGAATCAATTGCCGCCTTTTATGATGTTTTTTGTTTAACGCCTCAAAATGAAACTTTAACGTTTCGAACATGGAAAACGCCGGTTTGCGGATATGTTTTAACACGTTGTCGGAAACATGTTCCGGAGCCACTTTCAAACGGCCGCCGACATGATGCAAAAAAAGTTCCTCAAAATAGAGATCATGTTGATATTTTTGAGCTGTTTCTTTCGGGAACCCCATAAAAAGATCGTAACGAATGCCGCTGCCGATAAATACTTTCGGAACCTCGCGGCGCACTTTTCGATATAATGTTATCAGAGGCGTATGATCGCTGTTAAGATTGGAACAAACTTTTGGAAAAAGGCACGTCGCACGTTTACATTTTTCACATTGCGCCGGATCAATTCCTCTCATTTGATACATATTAGCAGAGGGGCCGCCCAAGTCTGTTATAGTTCCGCCAAAGTCGGGCATTTGCTTTATCGCTTTCACCTCTTTCAAAATAGAATTTTCCGACCGACTTGTTATTTGCTTTCCCTGATGCATCGAAATGGTGCAAAAACTACATCCGCCGAAACATCCGCGATGAATATTAACGGAATGACGGATCATGTTATACGCCGGTATTTCGCCGCGATTTTTATATTTCGGATGCGGTTCTCTGGTAAAAGGAAGATCGTAAACGGCGTCTAACTCCTCCGTCGTCATTAGCGGATAAGGCGGATTAGCGACAATCATTTGTTGGTCGACTTTTTGTATAATTCTTTTTGAATGAACGCCGTTAGAAAGATCTTCGACTATCTTAAACGCTTGCGCAAACTGTTTTTTATCTTTCAAACAATCTTCATGAGAGGGAAGAAACGCTTCGTTTTCGCCCATTATGTCGTCCGACAAAAAAGCTGTTTGAGGAATCTTATCCTTAAAATCTTCAAAACGTTCTCCTTTTTTATAAAAATTCAGAATATCCCGCATCCCTTGCTCACCCATTCCATACGTCAACAGATCGGCTTGACTGTTTATCAAAATAGAGGGCATGACCGAATCGCTCCAATAATCATAATGTGTGAATCGCCGCATGGAAGCTTCAATGCCTCCGATAATAACGGGAACGTCGGGATAAAGTTCTTTCAATATTTTCGAATAAACAGACGTGGCGTAATCGGGACGAAATCCTGCTTTATTTCCTGCCGTATAAGCGTCGTCGGAACGTAACCGCTTATTAGCCGTATAATGATTTACCATTGAATCCATACATCCGCTTGACACGCCAAAGAAAAGTCGGGGTTTCCCTAATTTTTTGAAATCACGCAGATCGTCCCGCCAATTCGGTTGCGGCACAATAGCAACGCGAAAACCAGCTCGCTCGATAATCCTGCCTATGATGGGAATGCCGAAAGAAGGATGATCGACATAAGCGTCGCCCGAGAAGAGAATAACGTCCAATTCTTCCCAACCGCGTTGTTCTACTTCTTTCTTAGTAGTTGGCAACCAATCTGTTATTTGATGCGATTTCAAAGTAAAAATGATTTGTGAGCTGTATAAAAATCAATTATAAAATTCAAAGCCGGCATAATACGACATTGTTAATGCAACAATGATAAAATATCTTCCTCGCATGGCTTAATGATTCCTTTTTCGGTAATGATCCCCGTAATATATTCGGCAGGAGTTACGTCAAAGGCGGGATTAATTGCATTGGAACCGGGAGAACATACTAAAACTTCATGTATGTTTCCCGAACGATCTACGCCGGATTGATACAATACTTCATTTTGATCGCGCTCTTCTATCGGAATATTTTTCCCCGACGAACAATCAAAGTCAAACGTCGATAACGGAGCGCATATATAAAATGGAATACCGAAACTTTTAGCGACAATCGCCTTTTCAAAAGTTCCTATTTTATTAGCCGCGTCTCCGTTTTGCGCTATTCGGTCGGCTCCGACAAATATTATATCGACCATATTATTCGACATTAAATAAGCCCCTGCATTATCGGGAACGATCTTATGCGGAATATTTTCCTGTTTCAATTCCCATGCCGTCAGTCGCGCGCCTTGTCCGCGCGGACGCGTCTCATCCACCCAAACAAAGATATCTTTCTTTTCATGAAACGCAGTATAAACAGGAGCCAGAGCGCTCCCCCAATCAACCAATCCGAGCCATCCGGCATTGCAATGCGTTTCGATTTTAAATCCGTTTTTAATAAGTCTCGACCCAAATTCGCCTATTCGTCTTCCGGCTTCTATGTACGCTTGATGAATGGCAAAGGATTCTTTCACAGCGCTCTCAACGGAGATCATTCCGGCGTTAAAAACACGTTTCGTAGCCGTAAAAAGATCTTTTGCAGTCGGACGCGTCGCTTCTATCTCTTTACGCGCCTTTGCTGTGAATTCTGTAAATTTATCTTTCGGCGCCGTCATAAAAGCTTGCGCCATACCGAAAGCGGCCGCTGCACCGACGCACCCGGCTCCTCGTGTGATCATTGTTTTAATGGCGAAACAAACTTCTTGATAAGTTTTTGCTTCAAATATTTTAAATTCAAACGGAAGGAGATTTTGCTCGATCATATAAACCGTTGCATCTTCCATCCACACCGCAGTAAAATGTTTACCGTTTACTAACATAAAATTGACTTTATCCTATGCAAAGGTAGGGCAAAAATTCGACTCTGTCACATACTTTTACGGGCAAGCCTGCATATGCAAAAACAAATCACAATAAAAGCTTATAAAAATAAAAATCATTGTCGGTCTAGGACCGACAATGATTCCATAAATTATAGGATTTTTGTCCTATATATAAATCCGTAGCGTTTATTCAGGACTACTAGTCAAATCTATTCGACAATTATTGTACAATCAATTTTTGCGTAGTCATTTTTTTACCGTCGCGAACAGTTACAAAATATATACCTTTCGAGAATTTCTCCGTAGAGATCATATACGGTCCGGCCACATTTTCAACGCTGTATACTTTTTGGCCTAATACGTTGTATAGTTCAATATTACATACGCCGACAAAGTCTACCTTAAAATGATTTTCAGCTGGATTCGGATAAACCATCATTTCAACTTTATGAGACGACACTTCATCCATACTTTGCAAGTTTTCATATGTTACAGTAAAGGCATTCATGGTGTTGCTTGTAGGAGTATGCGGTTCCTCAAAGCCAGTATCAGCATAAGTACCTCCTAATGGATCCACCTGAGTCATAAAAATGAAATCTTTTTTTCCTACCCAGCCGCCTAATTTCAGATAAGAAAACTCGTTTTGTCTAACGGCAATAGTATTACTGAGATCCGTATGCTTAGAATAAGTTTTAA
>JAIRTP010000008.1 GCA_031254805.1 Bacteroidales bacterium | reverse complement strand
AACAATTTTGCGGAATATCGCATTGATATTAACATGGCTAAAACGCCCGAAGCTGTCATGAACTTTTTAAATGAAGTTTGGGAAGTTGCGCTTCCCGCCGCTACTAAAGAACGTAACGCCATGCAAGCAATGATTGATAAGGAAGGCGGTAATTTCAAATTAGCTTCTTGGGATTGGTGGTATTATGCCGAAAAAGTAAGAAAAGAGAAGTACGATCTGAATGAGGAAGCGTTAAAGCCATATCTCTCCTTACAAAATTCCATTAACGGTATTTTCTATGTTGCCAACAGGCTTTACGGCATCACTTTTGAAAAACGCAGCGATCTTCCGGTATATCATCCTGATGTGGAAGCTTATGTAGCAAAAGAAAAAGACGGAACGTTAATTGGTATTTTATATATGGATTATTTCACGCGCGGCGGAAAACGCGGCGGCGCGTGGTGTACGGGATTCCGCAACGGCGGTTACGACAACGCAGGCAACCGCATCCCTCCGATCGTATCCATCGTTTGTAATTTTGCGCCTCCCGTAGGCGATATGCCGGCTTTATTGAGTTGGGATGATAATACAACTTTATTCCATGAATTCGGACATGGATTGCATGGGCTTTTCTCCGACGGACGTTTCTATCTCACTGCAGGAGACATGCCGCGCGATATGGTGGAATTACCTTCGCAAGTTTTGGAAAGATGGGCTGCAGAACCGGAAGTCTTGAAAGCATATGCCAAACATTATCAAACCGGCGAACCGATGCCTGCGGAATTGATTGAAAAAATGCAAAAAAGCAGTACTTTCAACGAAGGATTCAATACGACGGAATATATGGCCGCTTCCATTTTGGATATGGATTGGCACACTTTGACAAGCGAAAGAAAAATCGACGTCAACGTCTTTGAAAAAAACGCTATGGATAAAATTCATCTGATCCCTGAAATATTACCGCGTTACCGTTCGACATATTTCAACCATATTTTTACCGGAGAAGGATATGCCGCAGGTTATTATGTATATTGCTGGGCAGAAGTGCTTGACGCCGACGCTTTTGACGCCTTCAAGCAATCAGGCGATATCTTTAATCAGGAATTAGCCGCTAAATTCCGTAAACATGTATTGACAGAATGCGGCGAAGGAGAAGGGATGGAACAATATAGAAAATTCCGCGGACAAGATCCTTCAAATGAACCTTATTTTAAAAGCAAAGGATTGAAATAACAGAAATAAAAACAATGGAAACGGATTGTTGTATAGATGACAATCCGTTTTTTATTGTCTTTTCCATATATGCTAAACTTTTATGGAAAATCATGAATACATTAAATTGAGCGATCACGGATTATTGGTAAAACTATGGATTGCTAATAAAACGGCTCACCTGCAAAAGTATGTGTTTAAGCATAGATGTTAGTTAATCTAAAAACAAAAAACCGTTACTTTTTCCGTAACGGTTTTTGTGATTTATTTGGTTATTAATCCTACTTGCTCCCCCTGCTGGACTTGAACCAGCGACCCTTTGATTAACAGTCAAATGCTCTGACCAACTGAGCTAAGGAGGAATATCCCAACATTTTTTCGAAAAATGCAGTGCAAAGATACAGCGGTTTTCAATAAAAGCAATACTTTTGCAAAAAAAAAATCATTATATTTTTTACAATATAAAATCAACTGATTATCAATGATAAAAAAAGTTATTGGCATAGGAAATGCTTTGGTGGATGCACTCATTCCGATAAAAAGCGAACAAATTTTGATTGATTTTGAGCTTCCGAAAGGCGCGTCTACCATCGTTTCTCGTGAAAAATTTTTAGATATTTTACACGAAGCGGAACCTTTTATTGAGAAAAAAGTTGCTGGAGGCAGCGCGGCAAATACCATTCACGGCATTGCCGCATTAGGCATGCAAACAGGCTTTATCGGAAAAATAGGAGAAGACGTTTACGGCAATTTTCTCGAATCGGATATGAAAGAGCGTCATATAACGCCTTTTTTGTTGAAAGGAAAGCATGAGACCGGCATGGCCATTACTTTTATTACGCCTGATTCTGAAAGAACTTTTGCCGTATATCTTGGCGCAGCCTTAGAATTGGATGCCAATGATCTTTTTGAAGAGATGTTTCAAGGCTATGATTATTTTCATATTGAAGGATATTTAATTCAAAATTACGATCTTATGCGTCGCGCTATGTTTTTAGCAAAGCAATCGGGAGCAAAAATATCGTTGGACCTTGCCTCATATACAATGGTAGAATGGCATCGTGCATTTCTTCAGGAGATGGTTGAAAAATATGTCGATATCATTTTTGCCAATGAAGAAGAAGCGTTGGCCTTTACCGGAAAACAACCCGACGACGCTTTATTAAAACTATCCGAAAAATCGGAAATTGCCGTAGTAAAGATTGGAAAAAAAGGCGCGTTGGCATTTTATCAAAATCAAAAAATATACGAACCGGCCATAGATGCTTCTCCTATTGATACCACCGGAGCGGGAGATCTTTATGCCAGCGGTTTTCTTTATGGATTAGGAATGGGTTACAATGTCCATAAATGCGCTAAAATAGGATCGCTTTTGGCAGGAAACGTCATTCAATATCTCGGAGCAAAAATCAACGATAAAGATTGGGAACAGATAAAACAAGAAATAGCCAATACGCCATAATGTTTTTGAAAGAAATTCACCTGTTTTTCGCAATGCAGCACCCTAAAAATTATTGTTGATAATTGGATGGTTCATCCATTTTTTGGAGTTAATGTATTCGGGAAGTTGATAGATATTGTGCGTTATTTCAGCGGCGGTCTTTAACGATAATGTTATTTTTGAATTATATAATATCATTTCAACCTGAGTTCGAGATAAGCGTAAGTTGTGGTGTATATTCATGAAATTCAAGTTTTATTTATGGAAGGTTTCTTTGGGAAGAAACTATATGCGGCTAATCCTGCGAGCATGTTAACTATAAAATTGGCGATGGAACGATGGCGGGAATGTTCGATTTGGCAAATATTTTTCAATTCGTCGTTGATAGTTTCGATGATGGAACGTTTGCGATATAATTTTGTCGGCGTACGACATTTCAAACTGGCGATGATGTATGCCATCGATAAAGAGCATTTCAAAGGGTTCTTTCCCGAATATTTTTTCTAAGAACCTCTCATTCTTTATCGGTTCTTTATCATCAACTTCTCTGCACGATTTCTTGTTTTTTTTTCACTACTGTCCGGTAAACATTTTGAGGGAAGGACAAAAAATCAGGGCTGATTTCCGATAATGGAAGTCAGCCCTTTTATGTCTAATTTTGCGTTACTAAACCATAAAATTAGACCAA
>JAIRTP010000031.1 GCA_031254805.1 Bacteroidales bacterium | reverse complement strand
TCAACTTTCAATTTTCAATTTTCAACTTTCAACTTTCAACTCTCAATTTTCAACTTCCCGAACGGAAGATAATTTTCATAATTGCGGATTAACGATATGTATCAAAATTAGATACAAACATTTTTCCCGAAAAGCGGAACTTCGGCAATAGCAATTCATACGTTATACGTACATAAAATAGCTTTTTTAAAAAGCGACAATCTTGCTTGCCGCATATCTCCCGTTCGTTTTTATATAAAAAGGATAATAATTATACATATTATATAAAAAGGATAATAATTATACATATTATATAAAATATAGATAATACGCCTTTTTGCAAAAAATGGCGCATAAGAATTTTTCACATATTTTTTCTACAAAGCCGACGTTTTAGTCGCTCTTCATAATAGGCCGAACGTCGCTCAAGGTTATGTGAAAGATTTTGCTAAGAAATTTGGAGCAAGGTTGCGCAAACCCTGTAGAAAATAATTAACTTTGCGTCGCGATATTTTATACATATATAATATAAAGGTATCAATATGGAGTTAGAAGAGATTATCAAGGAAGCGTTGCGTGAAGATATTGGGGATGGCGACCATACGACATTGGCGACCGTTCCTGCAGACGCGGTAAGATCTGCGCAGATGTATGCCAAAGAGACGGGTATTATTTGCGGCGTAGAAGTCGCCAAAGAGGTTTTTCTGACGGTCGATCCGACTCTTCGGGTAGAGGTTTTTCTTTCCGACGGCGCCGTCGTTTCACAGGGGACGTCCATCATGCGCGCCTCCGGATCGGCGCGTTCTATCTTGACGGCAGAAAGAACCGCGTTGAATTTCATTCAACGCATGAGCGGCGTCGCCACCAAAACGCATCAATTGGCGCAAAAGATCAAAGGCTGCGGCGCGCAATTATTAGACACGCGCAAGACGACGCCGTTGCTGCGGCGTCTGGAGAAGTACGCGGTTCAATGCGGCGGCGGACAAAATCACCGAACAGGCCTCTACGACATGATCTTGATCAAAGATAATCATATTGATTTTGCAGGAGGCATCGAAGCGGCTTTATCGGCGGTTGAAGGTTATCTACAGGAGCAGGGAAAGCAGTCGCCCGTCGAAATAGAAGTTCGTAGTTTTGACGAACTTCGGCAGGTGTTGGCAACCGGAAAAGCGAACAGGATCATGTTGGATAATTTTACGCCTGAACAAATTCGCGAAGCGTTGAAAATGATAAACGGAAGATTTGAAACGGAGGCTTCGGGAGGAATCACCGAAGCCAATATCATGGAATACGCCGTCACAGGCGTTGATTTTATCTCCGTCGGAGCGTTAACTCATCATATCAAAAGTCTGGATATTAGCCTCATAGCCGATTGACATGAAAGAAAGGCTGTGCAGATTGGGCGTTTGGTGGAAGAAAAAATTGCGGAAGATCCTCATCAAGGCTAATAAAATCACCTTACCCGGCTTTCAGGGCAAGTCGGTTTATCATGTGGGGAATCTCTTTCTTCAAGGATTAAGTAAGGGTTATATTGCAGATCGCGCCGCTGCGGTCGCTTTTAACTTTTTCACAGCGCTATTCCCTATGCTGCTGACGGCTTTTACGTTAATACCGTATATCCCGATTGATAACTTCCAGGAAAATCTGCTCTATTATGCCCAGGTAATCATTCCTCCGGAAATATGGGATATTCTTAACGATACCGTCGCTTATATTATCACCCATAAATTGGGAAATCTGCTCTCCATCGGTTTCATTTTATCGCTCTACTTCGGCACAAACGGCGTAAATAGTTTATTTAACGCATTCCATCAAACTTATCATCACTTCACATCGGCGTCTAACTGGTTCAAACAGCGTTGGTACGCTTTTCTTATTTTGATGAGCGCCTTGCTCTTGATCACTATCGGAATTGCCATATTGGGATACGGCAACCGGCTCATCAACTTATTGATGACATATAGTCCAATAGCCTCAAAATTCATCTATTATCTATTTCAAAGTATCCGTATCCTGTTGGCAGGATTGGTTTTGATGTCGGTTATAGCGATGACGTATTACTTCGCAACGCCTAAAAAGAGGAAGTTCCTGCTATTTTCTCCCGGAACGATCATATCAAGCTTTTTGATTATGGGAACTACTTGGGGATTCAGCTTTTTTATCTCTAACTTCTCACGTTATAATATACTTTACGGCTCATTGGGAACCATCTTGATCTTGACGCTCTTTTTATATCTGAATTCGATGTTTATCTTAATCGGGTTTGAGATCAATATGAGCATTAACAGCGCAAAAGTCGGAAAATTGAAAGTTGAAAGTTGAGAGTTGAGAGTTGAAAATTGAAAATTGAAAAGTCGGGAAAGTCTAAAGTTGATAAAGCCTTATAGTCTATAAAGTCGTAAAGTCTAAAAGTCCATAAAGTTGGTAAAATTGTAGGAAGCGTGAAAGGGGAAACTGTTTTTCCCAGTTTCCCCGGTTTCCCGAATGGGACGCCACTTTCATAACCGCGGACAGGCGACTCCAATATTATCAAGTTGGGAATTAAACAAAAGCCGTATCGATAAAATTATCCTTTAGCTTCTGCAATTTTTTCGCGTACTTTTTGTTCTATCTCTTCCATTAACTCCGGATTATCGGAGAGAAGTTGTTTTACGGCGTCGCGGCCTTGTCCGAGTTTTGTGTCGCCATAACTGAACCACGAACCGCTCTTTTTGATGATTTCATTTTCCACGCCTAAATCGATGACCTCGCCGACTCTTGAGATTCCTTGTCCGAACATAATGTCAAACTCGGCTTGACGAAACGGCGGCGCAACTTTATTTTTGATCACTTTAGCGCGCACTCTGTTTCCGATTGATTGATCGCCCTCTTTGATCTGGCTTGTTTTACGGATATCAATGCGCACGGAGGCGTAAAATTTCAAAGCGTTTCCGCCCGTGGTAGTTTCGGGATTTCCAAACATAATGCCGATCTTTTCACGTAATTGATTGATAAAGATGCAGCAACATTTGGTGCGTCCGATGGTCGCCGTCAACTTACGTAATGCTTGGCTCATCAATCGCGCTTGCAAGCCCATTTTCGAATCGCCCATTTCACCTTCGATCTCGCTTTTTGGCGTCAATGCCGCAACGGAGTCGATGACGATGATATCGATAGCTCCCGAACGGATTAAATTATCGGAAATTTCCAAAGCTTGTTCGCCGCTATCGGGCTGGGAAACCAACAATTCATTGGTGTCGATACCCAATCTTTTTGCATACGCGGAATCAAAAGCATGTTCGGCGTCGATAAAGGCCGCTATTCCGCCCAACTTTTGCGCTTCTGCAATAGCGTGAAGCGCTAAGGTGGTTTTTCCGGAAGATTCAGGGCCATAAATTTCAATGATCCTCCCTTTTGGTAAGCCGCCGACGCCTAACGCTAAATCCAACCCGATAGAACCTGTGGGAATGACAGAAATTTCTTCAACGGGACTGTCTCCCAATTTCATTACCGCGCCTTTGCCGAAGTTTTTCTCAATATTACTTAATGTCGCTTGAAGCGCTTTAAGCTTTTCAGATTGCGCTTTATTTTCGTTTTTTTCTTCTTTTTTCATATAATATTATTTTTCATATTGCTTAATAATCTGCTCCGCATGGTCTTTTGTGCGAACCGTATTAAATATTTTCTCTATTTTCCCTTCTTCCGAAATAATAAATGTTTTCCGATAAATTCCTTGATACTCTTTTCCGTAATTTTTTTTAATCCCCCAAACGCCGTAATCGTTAATTACCTTCTTTTCTGTATCAGGAATTAAAGGGAATGGAAATTGATGTTTGGAAGAGAAACTTTTCTGTTTGCCGACATCGTCGGCGCTTGCGCCGATCAACTCAAAGCCCATATCTTTCAACACAGAATAATTATCTCTCAAACTGCACGCTTCGGCGGCGCACCCCGGCGTATTTGCTTTCGGATAAAAAAAGAGAATGACTTTTTTCCCCCTAAAATCCGACAAGCAAACCGGATTGCCGTCTTGATCGACGGAGTTGATATCCGGAGCGTTATCTCCAATCTTTAATTCATTCATTGCTATTTTGATTTTGTATTTACAAAGGTAATATTTTTTTCATTTTCATAAGGGAAAATAAAAATACAAAGTTAATTCCTCTTCCTAAATGAATTTATTCGACTTAAGCGCCAAGCAATAAAACAAAAGAACGGCGTTTAACCTCTAAAAACTTTCTTTTCACTCTTTCAAAAAGCGCCGTTCATCAATATTCATACTATTATCCGTCAAAAATCGACGGTATTTTTCTTCATTTTTTAGTCTTGCTTTTTGAGCAACGCAACGACGTCGTTTCCCTCCTGCTGGTCGTTGACCGGTAATTATGAAGACCGCATTTCTTTTAAAATTTCAGAAAAACTTATATTATCTTGTTGATTTCACATCGCTTAATTCGCGATTTAATTCAAGTAGCCTTTCGATTCCGCCTTGTTTCAAAAATATTCTTTTAACACATTGAAACGCAAAAAGAGCGCAAGAGATAACCCGCTCGTGATCAAATCTTTGCACTCTCCATGATTTTTTATTTATCGAGAAAAATTTCTCAGGGTTATGCAGGCAATTTTAATTATTTGATAACGCCTAATTCTTTGCCTGCTTTGATAAACGCCGCGATCGCTTTGTCGAGATGTTCCGTTTCATGAGCGGCAGAAAGTTGGACGCGAATACGCGCCTCGCCTTTA
>JAIRTP010000070.1 GCA_031254805.1 Bacteroidales bacterium | reverse complement strand
AAAGTCAGATGGATTATTGAAAAAGTCATCTGTCTGAAGAGAAAAGTCAGATGGATTATTGGAAAAGTTATCTATCCGAAGGGTTGATATTATTATATATCAATAACTTGTGATTTTTTTCAAAAAAAAGTTATTAACAATTAAGAAAAAATAATCAAAAATCGTTGTTTTTTTTATAGCTCTGCTACGATAAATCAATACTAACTATCAAAAATTTACAAGTATGAAAAATTTAAAAATTTTATTGGCGTTTTTATCGTTATTTTCGATTTCTTCAATTGCTTTTGGGCAAGGTTTTACATTGGTAAAGACTATACCTGAGTATTATTATGGACCGTCGCTTAATGACCCAGTAACGGTCAACGTGGTTTGGGAAAGAGAAAATGGCATACCTTTGGAAGAAAATGTAACTACAACTGTAGGTGATTTGAGTCGAGATGGAGTGAAAGTATATATTCCCGCTTCCACTCCCATCTATTCGCCTATCATTGCTACGAAAATTGTCGTTGCATTTTATGGACAAACACATATCGGTATTTATTCAGGTTTCGCTGCAACGGCTATAAGAGAAGATGATCCTCAAAATTGGGTAATTGTTCCATAGTAAAATTTGCCATAATTTAAATTTGGCTGGAGAAAATATTTCTAAATAATTATTCAGTATTAATCAAATTCCCCTTATTTGACTTATTTATATAAATGTGATGTTTTTGACGGAAATGGAGGCTCTTCATTTCCGTTTTCTTGTTTCCAATACACGTTTTTTTTGAATCTTTATTGATAAATGTTCGGTAGCCTATAACTTCCGATCAGCAGGGATTGATTGTTTATTTCTCCGCTTGCTTTCCCAAAAAGCCCGCCCATTTTTCAAAATTGCAAGCGGACTTTTAAAACTTACTCAATATGCTTTTTCTGAAAATCCGCCACTTTTTGAGACGTCGTTTGGAAGCAGGTTGTTTTGTCCCTTCGTGTTTAAACATTGCAAGCATTTCTCTGAGGTCAATACTTGAATGTAAAGCAACTTTTCCGCCTTTGATTAGCGAGACGCTGAACTTGCCGGCGATTTCCGCATCCTCGCTTGTGATTGTTACGCGGAAAGGAATTTTTGAAGTTGCAGCACATCGAAAGTCCGGAACTTCAACCCGACAGTATCAACGATTCAAGAAAATTTCACATCCCATAATTTGCAGGGCAAAATTTCTCATGGCAGCAAGATTTTTAGGATCATAACTGCTTCTTGTCCGGCAGGCATCTTTTCTGAAAGTAACATCCGAATGCAGTGTAAACGATTTTCAATGCCTCAATGTCCTCAAACCGCTGCATTTGTGTACTTCATAACGTTCATGGTCGCGTTTTCATTCTTCCGATATGTTCTCCGTCGAACAGGGTTTAAAACCAAATTGCATCGTTTTCATCATGTAAAGTTACTATTTTCGTGCATTTGCCATGGAAAATAATTACGTAATACACGATTTCATTTTATGATTTATAAATTTGGAATCTTTAAACTTTGAAATTTTTGGACAGATTTTATATAATATATTGTTTTTTTATGCTTTTTGTTTGTAACCTCTCCGAAAAAAATGCGTCTTAATTTTGCAAGTGTAAAAATAAATAATAATCAATAAAAGAAAAAACAATGAAAGAATTTTTTAGAACTTTTTTAGCAGTCATTTTAGCGTTGGTTGTGACGAACGTATTGATGTTTTTGACGACAATTATCATATTGGGTTCTTTGGCGACGTTTCAAAAACCCAAAGCCGTCGTTCATGATAACAGCGTATTAGTACTTGATTTTAAAGAACAAATTGTCGACTATGCGTCGGTAAACAACTACACGATCGACATTGTTTCAGGAAGTATGAACGTATCAAAAAGTTTGAATCTTCGCGATGTAATCAACGCTATTAAAAATGCGGCAAAAGACACGAAGATTAAAGGAATCAGCATGGAGATAACTTCAATACCTACCGAGCTTTCTATTTTAGAAGAGGTAAGAAAAGAGCTTAACGCCTTCAAAGAATCGGGTAAATTTATATACGCGTACAGCAATAGCGGCTATTCTCAAAAGTCGTATTATATCGCTTCGGTTGCCGATCAAGTTTTTATAAGCCCGGTTGGCGAGGTGCAGTTTAAAGGGTTGTTCTATATGGTTCCTTATTTCAAAGATTTTTTAGATAAATTTAATATGGAAGTGCAAGTTGTGCGCCATGGAAAATATAAAAGCGCCGTCGAACCTTATTTGGATAATAAAATGAGCGAAGCTAACAGAGAGCAAATATCTTCGTACGTAAATTCTACATGGAACGACATATTAGTTCCTATTTCCATATCAAGAAATATATCAGTGGCGAATTTGAACAATTATGCCGATAATCTTGCCATCGATAACGCTAAGAAAGCGGAAGAATATAACTTTATTGATAAAATCATGTATGAAGACCAATATATGGATTTACTGAAAGAGAAAACGTCTACTACCGGAAAATTAGCGCGTATTGAGATGTCTAAATATATATCTGCCCATGAAAACGCACAAATATCTCAAAGCAGTAATTCAGTAGCTATTATTTATGCGCAAGGCGAGATTGTTGAAGGAAAAAGTTCCGGCGAAGCTCTGGGAAATGAAACAATTTGTAAAGCCTTACGCGAAGCCCGTGAAGATAAAAATGTGAGAGCAGTCGTTTTCCGCGTCAATTCTCCGGGAGGAAGCGCTTTAGCATCGGAATATATCCTGCGCGAAGTAAAACTTACCGCAGAAGAAAAACCTCTTGTCGTTTCTATGGGAAGTTATGCGGCGTCGGGAGGATATTACATATCTTGTGCGGCGGATTATATATTTGCAGACCCAACGACGTTAACAGGCTCTATTGGCGTATTTGGAATGATTCCGAATTTTCAAAAAGCGATAAAAAAATATTTGGCGATAAACTTTGAAAGCGTTAAAACAAATGAAAATGCCAATTATATGACGAACGTGTTTGAGCCGATGACGCCGTTCCAACTCTCTAAGCTACAAAATGAAATCGAAGCGTTTTACAATACTTTCATTTCGCATGTGGCAGAAGGTCGCGGTATGACCAAAGAACGCGTAGATGAAATTGGACAAGGACGCGTTTGGACGGGTACGGAAGCAATAAAAATAGGATTGGTCGATGAATTAGGCTCATTGAACGACGCCATCGCTTTTGCCGCCGATAAAGCGGAATTAACCGATTATCGCATAAAAGAATATCCGCAAAAGAAAGAAGCCTTTGTAGAATTATTGGAAGAACTTATGGCTTCGACTCGCATAAAATCTTGGCAAAGTTCTCCCATTGCGCCCTATGTACAAGCTATGGAACAAGTCGCTAACATGGAAGGTGTTCAGGCTCGCTTGCCTTTCGTTTTAAT
Source organism: Bacteroidales bacterium (assembly GCA_031254805.1). Classification (GTDB taxonomy): domain Bacteria; phylum Bacteroidota; class Bacteroidia; order Bacteroidales; family WRLA01; genus WRLA01. The sequence goes on along the minus strand of JAIRTP010000070.1, from coordinate 3,359 downwards.
CGAAGAATAGTTCTCAAAATAGATAATAAAAAGAGACCGATCTCATTTTTCGAAATCGGTCTCTTTTTATTATAGCATCTCCTTAATCCAATTTAGTTTTCCTGTTCGGATTTGGCTGTTTGGGATATGCGTACTTTCACCGTGATAACTTTCCATATTTGCCCGTCATACCAATAAAAAAAACGCCTCGTAGAAGGCGTTTTTTATGATATAAAAATATATAAAATTAATCTTCGTCTTTTTGTTGAGCTGCGTATTCTTCGAGTAGTTTTGTTTGAACGTCGCCAGGAACTTGTGCATATTGAGCAAATTCCAAAGAATACATAGCGCGGCCGCTGGTAATAGAACTTAATGCGGTAGAGTAGCGATTCATTTCAGCCAAAGGCACTTGCGCTTTGATCTTTTGGTAATTTCCTTCGGCTTCCATTCCCATAATAATTGCCCTGCGACCTTGCAAGTCGGTCATAATATCGCCCATTTTATCTTCCGGAACCAAAACCTCCACATTATAAATCGGTTCCAAAATTTTCGGAGCGGCGTCTTGGAAGGCCATACGGAAAGCATTACGCCCAGCGAGTTTAAAAGCCATTTCGTTGGAGTCTACCGGGTGCATTTTACCGTCGTAGATATAAACGACTACGTCGCGCGCATAAGAACCTGTCAACGGGCCTTCTTCCATTTTTTCCATAATACCTTTCAAAATAGCGGGAATAAAACGCGCGTCGATGGATCCGCCGACAATACAGTTGTTGATCACCAGTTTTCCGCCCCAATCCAACGGATATTCGTCGGTTCCTCTGACAGGAAATTCGGTAGTCCAACTCATTCCTTCTGCGTAAGGTTCGATCATCATGTGAACTTCGCCAAATTGTCCGGCGCCGCCTGATTGTTTTTTGTGGCGATACATCGCTTTAGCCTTTTTGGTAATGGTTTCACGATAAGGAATTTTTGGAGCGAAATATTCGTAAGCGATTTTATCGAGGTTTTCGATTTGCCATTTTACGATATTAAGGTGCAATTCGCCTTGTCCGCCAACGATCATTTGTTTCAATTCTTTCGACATTTCAACGGTGAATGTAGGATCAACGCGGTATTTAGCTTGTAAAGCGGCATTCAATTTTTCGTCGTCGGTAGAACTTTTTGCTTTTACCGCCATTGTGATCTTCGGCGCAGGAAAAGCAATAGGGACGACGATGTCTTCCGTATTTTTCAAACCGGTAATCGTAGTATTCGTTTTCGAATTTTTTAGCTTGATGGTTGCTCCGATATCTCCGGCAACGGCTTTGTCCATTTTTTCACGGTTTTTACCGTAAATGGCGTATAATTGAGAAATACGTTCCTTGGTATCGGAAGAGGAGTTGTACATATCGCTTCCTTCGGTTATCTCGCCGTCAAATACTTTGAAAAATGATACTTCGCCGAGATGCTGTTCAATTCCTGTTTTGAAAACAAACATAACCGGAGGATTTTTTATATCGCATTTTAATTCTTTTCCTTTGGTCGTTTTTTGGAAATGAAGATTTTCGTCGTTCGGCGCAGGAACCGACGCATTGATGAATTGCATCAAACGAGCCGCTCCCATATTATGTTTTGCATTTACGCAGAAAACAGGGAAGAAAGTACGGTTGATAAGTCCGAGTTTAATACCTTTATCAACTTGTTCTTCCGTAAGATCGCCGTTTTCAAAGAAATATTCCATCAATTCCTCATCTGCAGAAGCCAACTCTTCCATCAAAGTCGCTCTCATATCATCCGCTTTTGATTTCAGGTCTGCAGGAATATCTAAAATTTCCGGTTTTCCGCCCGCTTCCGGATATTTCAACATTTTCATCATCAAAAGATCTATGATCGAGTTAAAACTAAGCCCAACATTTACAGGAATTTGACAAGGAGTGATTCCGGCTCCGAATTGAGCTTTCAACTGACGCAAGGTTTCGTCAAAATTTGATTTTTCATGCTCTAAATGGTTTACGGCAAAAACAATGGGCGTTCCAATCTTAGAAGTATTCCTCCATGCTATTTCGGTTCCTACCTCAACCCCGTTTTGTGCATTTATTACAACGATTCCCGTCTCAATCACTTTCAAAGCAGCAATTACTTCGCCTACAAAGTCGTCGAAACCGGGCGTATCGATAATATTGATTTTTTTCCCTTCAAATTCCGAATACATAATAGTTGACGTTACAGAGTTTCCTCTTTCCAACTCAATTTCACGATAATCCGAAACCGTATTTCCATCGTCGACAGTCCCTCTACGATTGATAAGGCCGCCTTCAAATAACATACACTCCGCAAGTGTCGTTTTACCGGCTTTTGCGCCTCCTAACAAGGCGACATTTCTAATTTCACTTGTCTGATAAACTTTCATGTTGCGCTATACTTGATTACATTATTTATAATTGATATTTTCTCTAAAGAACCAGCGTGCAAAGGTATACAAATTCAATTGAATAAAAAAACCTTTTTATACAAAGTTTCTTTTTGAATACCGGAAGGAGATCGCATGTGAAACTAACTAATGATCAGATGTTTAAATATATTCTGATCAGTAAGTTTATTGCAATTGTTTGAAAAGATTTCCGATATGATCGATTTGAACGGCGTTAAGATTCTTATCAATAGCCGCTTTGTCCACTTTTCAAATTTTGCGTTTCAAATAGCGATATAAAGACGACGGCTATGACGAACCTTGAAAAAAATCAGGGAAAATATCAGTCGACGGGAAAATAATTCTCCACCAAATAAACATTTATATTCCACATTCGCTTCTGTACTTTTTCCCAGCTCGAAATAAATGCCCATGCGGCCGCCGAAGGCCGCGAGAGGCGTATATATTTTTCAGGCGAAACCCTCAAGCAGAAAGGTTCGAGCAGGATAAAATGCAACGCCCCGAATAACACCTATCAGACTGAACAAGAGAGTCATAAAAAAATTAAAACATAAAGTTTTTCTTACGCTTGTTTATTTTTTGTTTATTGTTAACTTTGCACTTTTAAGCGCATCAAAACGATGCTTTCGTAGAGGTTGTAAATTATAAGAATTATATCCGTACTTTTTCTGAATTTTAGCGCTTTATAGGTATGAAATCCTGCGGTTTTTACCAAATGAAATTGCGATTATTTTTTATTATATCATATATTCACATTATTTTTTGAACGAACTATTGTACTAAAAAATTAAAAGTAAAATCTTATGAAATGGTTTATTAAAGTTATGAAACAGTACGCTGATTTCAGCGGACGGGCGCGACGAAAAGAATACTGGTATTTCGCGCTGTTTAATACGATTGCGGCTATCGTCGCTGTGGTGATCGATATCGTTGCCGGATGGGACTTAACGTTCAATTCGACAACGGGCTT
>JAIRTP010000088.1 GCA_031254805.1 Bacteroidales bacterium | reverse complement strand
TCCCATTTCCCGTTAGGATTGGTATCGTAAATCAACTTCAACTTTACTTTTTGAGGTTTTAAATAGCTAAAATCTATCTCCCTGCTATTGTTCACGATGGCTTGTTTGATAAATTGTTCTTTTTCCGTTAGCAATTGGATAATAACCTGAGGGGATTCTTCAGGAAGCGTGAGCAATATCTTGAAATTGCCGTAAGAGCTCAAATCATCAGTTGAGAAATTTACGATTAAGGAGTCATTGCTATATCCGTAAATATCGACGAATGAATTTTCCGGAATGATCATTTTGCACGCTGTATTTTCTTTAAAAGAATAATCCAGAACAATACGTTGAGAAAAAGGATCTGCATTTTTGACAGGAGGAAATGCGACAGGAATAGAATCTTCTGCAACATAAAATTGCGATGCGTCGAAATTCCATTGATATAAAGGAGCATTAAATTGGAACTCGAATGTAGAGAAAAACGGAAGTTTTCCTTGCGCATTGTGAGAAATAGCCAATTTAGGCTTTTTGATAACAGTCGTATCCGCTTCTGCGGAGCCTCTTCTTGGCGCTCTGGAAGATACAGGCTCTTTTAATGCAAAGATTAACGTATCAAAAGGATTCCCTTCATGCGTTATATATAATTGTACCGAATCATTTTTAAAATAAGGAAACCACAAAATCGCCGAATCTTTCTCTTGAGACCATTGCTCAATAATCCAAGGAATAGAATCGGAAAGATGATCTATTTTTGACGGTTCGGCCGAAAAAGTCAGATAAACGTCGGGGCGAGAAAAAACCAATTGCATTCTCGTTGTGTCCAAAACCTTATTCTCTTTTATCACCAACGTAGAATCCAATTCCAAAAACATAAACATTTCAACAAAAACGCCGTCATGATGATGGCCATCTATATGTTCATGATGAGAGGTCAACGTATCTGCGATAAGTTTCTCTTTCAATTCAATAGAATCTATCTGAGAGAGCGAATCCTCTGAAATATTTTCCTCTTCTAAATGAAATTCATGTCGGCAAACCGGCTTGGGAGTGATTAAGGTGTCTAAAAAAGCAATCTCTTCACCGCAATCGTAAAGGAAATTTTTATTATTATCGGTTATCGCAAAAATACGATATTGGTTGTCCGCTAAATTGCACAATGCAAACGAACCGTCCGAAAGCGTTTGAGTAATGTAATCAGGACGCGCTAAATAGGGTAATGAATCGCATGGAATGGTATCGTTCTCGCAAGAATATAACATTACGTATACTTTCTGTTTCGGCTGCAAGTTAAAAGCATTTATTACTCTTCCCCTGATTTCTAACGAATCGACAAAATCTCCGGTCGAAAAAACGTAATAAAAATTATCCAACGTATTTCTCTCATTCAAATCTTTGACGGCCTCTCCGAACCAAATACTGTAAGTGGTATTTTCTTCCAATTGACAATCTTTAAAATCAATAACAAGCGATTTTTTCTTTATTTTAAAAGTTGGTTTTGGATCCAACATTGGAGATATGATCACATTGTCGTTGACATTGTCCAATACAAAATATTCGTCAAAATATATAGTAACTGTTTGCGAAGAAAATTCAGCTTGATAATTATCGGGAACAAATTTTAAAGTTTGTGGAGGAGTAACGTCTTTCGGCCCTCCCGTCGGAGAGGAAGGATTGGCGCACTGGGTTATTAAGAAGATAATTTCCAGCAATAAAAATATTTGAAAAAAAACATTGAGATATTTTTTCATTCTTGCAACTTTAACGTTGCAAAGTTATTGTTTTTATAAGTATGATTTTTATAATATCCTAAATAAATTACAAGCGGTAAATCCGATCCAAAATATGATTCCAATATCTATATTTGATAGGTTCAGTGATTTTGCAGAATCTATTTTGGCGAAGTCCATGGAAGAATAAACGCTTTATAGACAATCCCTAAAATTTACTGCGCGAGCATCGACAGTTCTTCATAAAGCCGTTGAACGGGCAATCCCATAACATTGAAATAAGATCCGTCTATGCGGGTAATTCCGGCAAATCCGATCCATTCTTGGATGCCGTAAGCTCCCGCTTTATCCAACGGCCAGTAATTTTTGACATAAAACTCGATCTCTTTTTCCGATAAAGATTTAAAATAAACGTCGGTTTTTACAGAAAATGTTTTGCGCAAAGATTTAGTCAAAAGCGATACGCCGGTAATTACTTCGTGTTTTTTTCCGGATAATTGACGTAACATTTCGATCGCTTTCGTCTCATCTTTTGGTTTTCCTAAGATATCGTTATCAATGCAAACAGTTGTGTCGGCGGTAATTAATATAAAATTGTCGGCGAGGTTTTCTTTGGGACAAGCGGAGGCTTTCTGTTCGGAAATATACTCGGCAATTTTATAATAAGGAATATTTGGCGGATAGCGCTCTTCGCAATCGAATACAATAATTTCAAAATCAATATTTAATCCTTTCAATAACTCTTTTCTGCGCGGGCTTTGGGAAGCCAAATAGATCTTGTGATTTTTCAATTTATTCCATAACATAACGCGACGATTTTTATTAAAAAAGCGCTGAAAAAATCTCCTGCGCTTTCATTATCGATTATAAAGTTCTATTCTTCAAAATAGCTTTTCATTCGTTGCCAAAAGTTTTTCTCTTGTTCCTCTTTTTTTGGTATAAAACTCTCCGATTCTCTCATGGCTTGCAATTTATCCTCATCCTCTTTGGTGAGTTTTTTTGGCACCCAAACGTTCAAATGTACTAAAAGATCGCCAGTTCTATAGCTGTTCAATTCCGGCAATCCTTTTCCGCGCAGGCGCATCACTTTACCGGGTTGTGTTCCGGCGGGGACATTGATGCGCGCATGGCCGTCGACCGTCGGCACTTCGATTGTTGTTCCTAATGCGGCGTCGGGAAAAGAGAGCGAATATTCATACAGCAAATTAGAACCTTCACGTTGCAATTCAGGATGTTTCTCTTCCTGTATCCAAACGATCAGATCTCCGGGGATGCCACCGCGCCGCGCCGCATTTCCTTTCTCTCTGATAGTCATCTGCATTCCTTCGGCAACGCCTTTTGGGATGTCAATATTTATGACTTCTTCTCCTTTCACAACGCCTTCTCCCGCGCAAGCGGTGCATTTTTCCGTAATTATTTTCCCTTCTCCGCGACAATTCGGGCAGATCGTGGTTGATTGCATACGCCCGAAAATGGTATTTTGAACTTGCGTCACTTGTCCTGTTCCGTTACAAGTTTGGCAGGTCGTATAAGAATTTCCATTTTTGGCGCCCGTTCCGGAACATTGTTTACAGGCAACATGTTTTACCACTTTCAACTTTTTAGTAGTTCCGTGCGCAATATCTTTTAAGTCAAGATTTACTTTTACTCTTAAATTAGAACCTTTGGAGACGCTTCTTCGTTGTCCGCCGCCAAAGCCTCCAAAACTGCCAAAGCCGAAAGCATCTCCAAAAATATCTCCGAAAGTTGAGAAGATGTCTTCCATCGACATGTTGCCGCCATAATGCCCGCCGCCGCCCGCGCCGTTATTAACGCCCGCATGGCCATATCGATCATAACGAGCCCTTTTGTCGGAATTGCTCAATACTTCATAAGCTTCTGCAGCCTCTTTAAATTTTTCTTCGGCTTCTTGGTTTCCAGGATTTTTATCAGGGTGATATTCAATGGCTTTCTTTCGATACGCTTTTTTCAGCGTATCGGCGTCGGCGTTTTTATCCACGCCAAGTATTTCGTAATAATCTCGTTTAGACATCGTCGCTATTCAAATTTTAAATGATTATATCCCGACTACCACTTTTGCAAAACGAATCACAATGTCGTTCAACATATATCCTTTTTCGATAACGTCTACGACTTTGTCTTTCAATGCTTCCGAAGGAGCGGGAATCGTCGTAATAGCTTCTTGATAATCAGTGTCAAAATCGCTTCCAGCAGAAAGTTCGATCTCTTTTAATCCTTTTAGTTCCAGAATACGTTTCATCTTATTATAGATCAATTCCACGCCGTTACGTAGTTCTTGCGTACGCTCGTCGTCGGCCGGAATATTTTCTAAAGCGCGGTCAAAATCATCAAGTACCGGCAGCAATTCTTTTATCAGTGATCCTTTTACTTTTTGGTCAAGTTCTAAACGCTCTTTAGAAGTACGCTTGCGATAATTTTCAAATTCGGAATATAACCTGAGATATTTATCGTTCAAGGCTTCTTTCTCCTCTTTTAAAGCAGATAACTTTTTGTCGCTTTTTTTGTGCATTTTATCATGCTTTTCCATAATGATCTCATCGTTCGAAGTATCATGTTTATTTTCAATATCTTCCAAGTCCATTAATTCTTCGGGGAGATTTTCTTCGTCATGATGTTTTTTATAATTATGTTTTGCCATTGCGCTAATTTATAAAATTTCTTTTTCAAATATCAGCAAATATATTGCCAAATGGGAAAAACAGACATTCTGACAGCCGACAAATGAGAGCTGTATAACTTATCAATTATATTGAATTAAAGTGAATGGATTAATCAATTCTTTTAATATCTGCGCCTAAATTTTGCAGGCGTTTATCAATATCTTGATAACCTCTATCGATTTGGTCGATGTTGTCAATGATACTTTTTCCCGAAGCGGACAATGCGGCGATCAAAAGCGCGACGCCGGCTCTGATATCGGGAGAGGCCATTCTGATTCCACGAAGCGGATATTTTCTGTTTAATCCAATGACGGTGGCGCGATGCGGGTCGCACAAAATGATCTGCGCGCCCATATCGATCAATTTGTCCACGAAGAAAAGCCTGCTTTCAAACATCTTTTGATGGATCAAAACGCTTCCTTCCGCTTGTATGGCGGTCACCAACGCAATACTGATAAGATCAGGCGTAAATCCAGGCCATGGCGCGTCGGAAATGGTCATGATTGAACCGTCTAAAAACGAATCGATAGTATATTTTTCTTGACGGGGAATGATTAGATCGTTTCCTTTTTTCAATATTTGTATTCCCAATCTGATAAAAGTATCAGGAATTATTCCCAACTCGTCATGTTGAACGTCTTTGATGGTAATTTCCGAATTGGTCAATGCCGCCAATCCTATGAAACTTCCAATTTCGATCATATCGGGTAATAATCGATGTTCTGTTCCTTCCAACGCTTCGACGCCTTCGATAGTGAGCAAATTACTTCCTAAACCGCGTATCTTTGCGCCCATGCGATTCAACATTCTGCAAAGTTGCACGACATAAGGTTCGCAAGCAGCATTAAAAATGGTAGTTATGCCTTTTGTCATGACGGCTGTCATGATCAAATTAGCCGTTCCGGTCACGGAAGCTTCTTCCAACAAAATATAATTTCCTTCTAATTGGGATCCGTCGATAAAATAGCAACGTTTTTCAGAATTGTATTGAAATTTTGCCCCCATTTTTTGCAATCCGATAATGTGAGTGTCAATTCTTCTTCGTCCGATCTTGTCGCCGCCGGGTTGCGGCATAACCACTTGTTTGAAACGCGCCAACAATGGGCCTGCAAGCATTACGGAACCGCGTAATTTGGCCGCTTTTTTGCAAAACTCAGCGCTTGACAAATAATCAAAATTGATATCTATTGCTTGAAATGAGACCGTTCCCTGTTCTAAATATTTTATTCTAACTCCGATGTTTTTCAGCAGCTCAATTAAAACATTTACATCGGCAATATTGGGAATATTACTGATGGTAACCTCTTCCGGAGTTAATAAAGTAGCGGAAATTACTTGCAGCGCTTCGTTTTTAGCGCCTTGCGGCGTGATATCGCCTGATAGCGATATACCTCCGCGCACTTCAAATGATTCCATTATTATTATTTACTTTTTTTTCTTTTCTTTTTTGGGGCGTTTTTGTTGCTGGGCGGAGAAGGCAAACGTTGTTTTTTGGAATTATCCACTCTATTATTCAAAGCATAAACATTTTGTGAATCCATCAGAATAGTATCTAGAGGGAGGTTTAATTTGCCATGGGAAAACTTATATATCTGCTCTATAATTATTTCATCCGGAATGATATCTTTATTCCATGTCAAATTGGATTTTTTAATATGATTGGCTAATAAAATAGCCATTTTTTGTCGCTCTTTTTCATCTTTAATAGTACAGACCGCTTGAATCAGGTATTTAATATTTTTACCGTAATTACGATAACCGTTCGGCTCGTCGGTATTGTACGCGGGTTTTGAAGGATGATAATTAAGACTTTTGGGTTCAGGCTTCGGAAAAGGAAAATCAACGTCTAATTTGAAATCGCTGATAATGAACAGATGATCCCACAACTTATGTAAAGTTTCTACATTGTTTTCAATAGAATAACCGCGAACGATCGCCATAACTTCAACAATTACTTCGGCCGTTTTTGTGCGCAATTCCCTGTTAGGGATCGTTATGCAATATTCTACCATTTTTTGAATATTTCTCCCATATTCGGGAATGAAAAGTCGCTTACGAGCGCTATTGTACTCTAATGTATCTATCATTGTAATTTGATTATTTTGCAGCGGCAAAATTACGCTATTTTTCTTTACTTTGAACAATAAATGTGCCGCTTCTTTCGATAATATTTTGTTACTTGTTTTTTTCTGCTCAAAATTGACAAAAAGTTGTCTGAAGTTTATGTAATAGAACAGTATAACTGTAGTGTTCTTTTTTCAACAATGCTTTTTTTTATCTTAAATTTAACTTTAGACTAATTATAAGGAAGATGCCGTATATCGCTATCGATCTGACTTTCTAAATTTGAATTGTTTTATCATTTGCCGCGGCGAAGGGTAAAAATCTCGACAAAGAAGTTTTTCTCTCCATTTTCCGAAACATTATGTTTCATACGCTTTCCTGAACCGCAGGAAATGGATATTTACGCCATGAATGAAAAGAAACCGGCATTTTCCGTTATATATTCTGCCGCGAATGGATTCGCATAAAAAAAGAGGGCATGCTTTTGAGCGCCCCCTTTTTATCATATGAAAAAATTAAAATTACGCGCCGATCATTACACGTTTGAAATCGACAGCAGTAAGGTCTTTATCGGATTTTTTTAAATATTCAGCAACAGTTATGCTGCTGTCTTTGATATATTCTTGATTTAACAAAGTGGTTTCTTTTAAGAATTTATCCATTTTACCTTGAGCGATTTTTTCAAGAATTTCCGTAGGTTTGTTTGCATTTTTCGGATCTTGTTTCATTTGCTCAAGCGCAATTTCCATTTCTCTTTCAAGGATTTTTTCATCGACAGTTTCTTTATTGAGCGCTATCGGATTCATCGCAGCCGCTTGCATTGCTACGTTTTTAGCGTTTTCGTAAGTCTCTTCCGAAACTTTTTTATTCAAACCTACCAAAGTTGCCAATTTATTGCCAAGATGGTTGTAAGCGGCAACGATAGGAGCTTCGATAAATTCGTATGCCGCTACTTCGATTTTCTCGCCAATTTTTCCGACCAAGTCGGTAACATGTTCGTTAACAGTACGACCGTCTTCCATCGGAAGCGCTAATAAAGTAGCCGAATCGTGCGGTTTGTGTTGTAATGCCAAGTCTGCAACGTTATTTGCAAATGTTACAAATTCTTCATTTTTTGCGACAAAGTCGGTTTCGCTGCTCAGCAAAATCACAACGCCGAAGGTGTTGTCGGTATTTGTTTTTGCAATTACAACGCCTTGATTAGCTTCACGATCAGAACGTTTTGCAGCAACTTTTTGTCCTTTTTTGCGCAAAATATCGATTGCTTTTTCAAAATCGCCTTCAGCTTCTACTAAAGCGTTTTTACAATCCATCATTCCTGAGCCGGTAGTTTGACGAAGTTTGTTAACTTCTTGTGCTGTTATATTTGCCATTCTAAATTCTCCTTTATTTTTAAATTATTTCGTTATCTTCCTCAATCGGGCTATTTTTTGTAGCGGTTTTGCGCGGACGACGTCCTTTTTTTGGAGCGTCTTCTTCCTCTTCGGAATCTATGGCTGCTTTGTGGCCGTCGAATTGATCTTCATCTTCTTGTGAATCCTCGCGATGCTCTTCTTGATCTTTTTCGCGCTCAAACTTACGTTCTTCTAAACCTTCGATAATTGCGTTGCACATCGCATGAACGATCAATTCTATAGATTTTGAAGCGTCGTCGTTTCCTGGAATCGGAAAATCGATGATATTCGGATTTGCATTGGTATCGGTGATAGCAAATATGGGAATATTTAATTTTCTTGCTTCTTGAACGGCGATATGTTCTTTAATTACGTCGACCACGAAGATGGCCGCCGGAAGATATTTCATGTCGGCGATTGAGCCAAGGTTTTTCTCCAATTTGGCGCGTTCGCGGGTAATTTGCAAACGTTCGCGTTTTGAGAAGTTTTCCCATGATGGATCAGCCATCATTTTATCAATGGTCGACATTTTACGAACAGCTTTGCGAATGGTAATAAAGTTTGTCAACATTCCACCTGCCCAACGTTCTGTTACATAAGGCATTCCTGTTCTTTTTACCTCTTCTGCTACGATATCTTTCGCTTGTTTTTTGGTAGCGACAAAAAGAATTCTCTTTCCTGATTTTGCAATTTGTTTAATCGCCGCCGTCGCTTCATCAAGCTTTGCAGTAGTTTTGTAAAGGTCAATAATGTGGATTCCGTTGCGTTCCATGAAAATATATGGAGCCATTGCCGGATTCCATTTTCTTGTCAGGTGGCCGAAATGCACGCCTGCGTCAAGAAGTTCGTCAAAAGTTACTTTTGCCATTTTTTTCTATTTTTTATGTTTACATTCTTACTTTGACTACTATCGTCGGGTAGGCGTCTTTGCGGAAGCGTCCCGACAATTTAGATACTAAACATAAATGTATATATAATACACTAACGTTTACTGAATTGAAATCTTTTACGAGCTTTCGGGCGTCCCGGCTTTTTACGCTCTACCATACGCGGGTCGCGGCGTAAGAATCCTTTAGATTTCAGAGCGGGACGATATTCGGGGTTGATTTCGCATAATGCGCGTGAAATCGCCATACGAAGGGCTTCGGCTTGGCCGGTTATTCCGCCGCCGTCAAGGGTTGCCTTGATATCATATTTTCCTTCGGTTTCCGTAACGGCAAGAGGTTGATTTACTACGTAATGAAGCGTAGATAAAGAGAAATGTTCTTTATAATCTCTACCGTTGATAGTAATGGTTCCGTTGCCTTCCTTCACATATATGCGTGCAACTGCAGTTTTTCTCCTGCCTAAAGCATTAACTACTTCCATTTTTATTTAATGATTTTTTTAAATTTTTACTTCTTTTGGTTGTTGTGCTTGATGCGGATGTTCGTTTCCTGCATATACATGCAAATTACGGAACAACGCGCTTCCTAATTTGTTTTTCGGCAACATTCCTTTAATGGCGTGCTCAATAATGAAAATGGGCTTTTTCGTTATAACTTTTTTTGCAGAAATAACGCGTTGTCCGCCCGGATATCCGGTATGGCGCATATATTCTTTCGCTTCCATTTTATTGCCCGTGAATTTTACTTTATCTGCGTTAATGATGATAACGTGATCGCCGCATTCCGAGTGAGGCGTATAAGTAGGTTTATGTTTTCCGCGCAACATCATTGCTACTTGCGTTGATAAACGTCCTACGATTGCATTTTCCGCATCAATAATAACCCACTCTTTGTTGGCGGTTTCTTTATTAACGCTTTGCGTTTTGTAACTTAACGTATTCATTTAAAAATTCTTTTTACAATTATAAAACTTGCCGTCCTTTTTTGAGGGCTGCAAAGGTACGATATTATTAATTAAAAACTCAACAAACGAGGTAAATTATTTTTTATAAGTTGCCAGCTATTTCAAAAAAGCAATTCACCATCGTAATAATCGGGCAAAAAATAAGCTCTCCGAGAGAGCTTTGTTGTCCCACCAGGATTCGAACCTAGACTGACTGAACCAAAATCAGTAGTGCTACCATTACACCATGGGACATCCGTGTCAAAAACCGGGTGCAAAGATACAGCTTTTTTCTATTTTGCAATATTTTTTTTAAGAAAAATGAAAATATTTTGCGCTTTCATTGTAATTATGTATAAATCAATATTTTATATATGAAAATTCATCTGCCTTATTTCTTTAAAAAGTTCTGACGCCTATCTTTGGCTTCATTTATAGCTATAAAATGACTACCTTTGCAGCCATGTTTTCATTAAAAGAATATATTCCTTACTACAAACGCAATTTGAAAGTTGCTATTCCCGTTGTCATCTCGCATGCGGGACAAACTACCGTAATGTTGGCTGATAACATTATGGTAGGTCATTTGGGAGCTATGGAGTTGGCGGCCATATCTTTTATCGGCGTTGTATATATGGTCGGGATGATTTTCGGAATGGGTTTCACATTGGGATTAACGCCGCTTGTCGGCGTCGCCTATGGAGAGAAAAATCATGAGAAAATCGGTAGATTATTTCAGAATTCTCTCTTGATGAATTTGGTATCTACGATCTTTTTTGCTTCCATATTATTGATAGCGGGTTCTTTTTTGGATAGGATGGGGCAAGAACCGATTGTTGTCGATATCGCTCGTCCGGCTTATTATATTATAGCGTGGTCGTTTATTCCGCAGATGATATTTTTTAGCGGCAGGCAATTTGCCGAAGGTATCGGTAATACTAAAATAGCTATGTATGTCACCATTACTTGCAATCTTTTAAATATTTTCCTTAATTATGTTATGATTTACGGAAAACTTGGATTTCCTGCATGGGGACTTACGGGTGCGGCGACGGCTACGTTAATATCAAGAATATGTATGGCAATAGGGATGATCTTTGTTATTTTTCGTTTGGATATTTTCAACCGTTATTTCAAGTTTTTCAAAACGGGCGGATTTAGTTGGAAATATATCAAACAGTTGATAAGTATTGGAGCGCCGATTTCTATTCAAACGGGAACGGAAGTGTTGACTTTTTCGCTGTGCGGGATCATGATCGGTTGGATTAACGGCATTAGTTTGGCGGCCAATCAGGTAACGCAAACTATGGTTTCGCTCACTTTCATGATCGCTTTGGGCGTCGCTTCTGCTACGACTATTCGCGTTTCTCATCAATTGGGCGAAAAAAATTATGTCGGAGTGCGTAAAGCGGGATTTGCTTCTATGCACTTGGGATTGGGATTCATGTCGATCTCTGCATTGTGTTTTATTCTTTTCAGAAATTATATTCCTTATATTTTTACGAGCGATCCGGAAGTGATCGCTATTTCGTCCCAACTTTTTATCATTGCCGGGATTTTTCAACTTTTTGACGGGCTGCAGGCGGTGTCGATGGCTGCGTTGAGAGGAATAGCCGATGCGAAAATTCCCTCAATCATATCTTTTATATCTTATATGATTGTTTGCCTGAGCATTGGTTATTGTTTAGCTTTTATCGTAGAATTAGGAGCGGTCGGCGTTTGGTTGGGATATATTGCAGGATTAGGCTTAGCCGCTATTTGGCTTTCATTACGTTTTAACAAAAAAAGCAAAAATCTTTTGAAAAAAATATCTATATGAGAATTGTCGTTTTTTTTATCGAAAGGAAGCTATTTTGTCTGTTAGGATAAATGCATAATCTTATGGAAAAAATCATTCTTATTTCGATGTTTGTATGGTTGCATGACCGATTCAAGAGCGAATCCAACGCCTGTTCCTCATGCAAAGATTGGTGAATTTATGTCAGACATTCTTAAAAAACAGCGTCTATATTCTTCAATCGACGACTGTATGGGAAGAATCGTCGGAAATTGCAAAATATTCTTTAATCGTTTATAAATTTAGGAATCGGGCTTGCTCTTATCCATGTAATTCTATCAAAAATAATATGTTGTATGGGAAATGTTATAATTTCTTGCCGGAAAAAGATTTTGAGATTATTCTAAAAAGGTAATTGTATGACAAAGATTTGCGTATCATTTTTAAATATTAAAGATATTGAAGATTTTTTGTCTTTGCATCCTGAGATTCAATTAATTGAAGTTCGCATGGATATGGGGCAGATTTCGGACGAAGATTTGGCTCGTATTTTTTCACTTCCTGTGGAGATCGTTGCCACATGCCGCCCTAATGATTTTATGAGCGATCAACAACGTTTATCGCTATTAGAAAAGGCAATTCTTGCAGGCGCTTCTTATGTCGATGTTGAGATAGAATCGGATTTTATTAAAGACATTCTAAATGACGCGGGCAGCCATAATTGCAAAACAATTATTTCTCATCATAATTTTGAAGGGACGCCTTCTTATAAAGAGTTGCAAGATATTATTTCGGCTTGTCTGTTATATAGCCCTGATATTGTAAAAATTGCTTCTTTGGTAAAAAATGACAACGATATGGAGAATTTGAAACGACTTTATCAAGATTTTCATTCTATCATTGCAATTGGAATGGGCATAAAAGGCGTTGAAACAAGAATTCATGCTTGCGATTGGGGAGCTCCGTTCACATACGCCGCTGCGAATAAAAATGATCCGGCCGCTCCGGGACAAATTGATTACGACGTGATGAAAATTTTATGCAATGTATAACGACCGTTTCAAGGCAGATAATTGTACAATCAAAATTTTCTTTTGCGGCGGCGCAAAATGTATTACTTTTGCAAGCGGAATGCGTTCCTTGAAGGGGTTGACTGGTTTTGACAGCAAGGATAGTAGAAAAGTAAGCATGTCGTGTAATGAATATCAACACGTTAAAAGGTTGTTCAAAACAATAATTGGCGAAAATAACTACGCTCTCGCTGCTTAATCGAATAGAGTAGATGTAAGCTTTATCGCGGTCTATAGCATCGCGACGAGACGTTCTGCGGATGGACAAGTCCGGTTCCGGTTCGATTAACAGGACGCACGCAATTCCGGAATAGCTTGAATGGAACTTCGACGTTCGAGTGAAATTTAGAAGTTAAGATTGTCGTTTGGGCGCTTTTCCTCTGACGCAATTCGAAAATCAATGGAAAGATAAACATGTAGAAAGCTTTTTGGCTACTTGTTTGGACGCGGGTTCGACTCCCGCCAACTCCACGAATAGGTTTAAATACATCAAACAAAACCCTGTAAATCAGCCGATTTACAGGGTTTTGTTATTAACCCGTCATTATTCTACTCTTGCTATTCCGGCTTATTGATTATTAGTATTTTATCTTATTCTTTAAATTTTTAGAGACGCCGTTTGTATTCAGCGTAATATTGATGGTTTTATAGCGTACAAAAGGTTCCGAAGCATAGAAATAACCGCTATATTTTTGATCGTCGATTCCACCCCATGAATTTTTGACGATATAGTATTTAGTTCCATTTTGATCGAAAGCGCGGCCGACGATTTGCATGCCGTGATCGTCGGTAGTTTGATAATTGTCAAACGCTTCTTGACGAATCTCTTGAGTGATTATTTTTTCTTTAACGGGCGCGTTAAATTTATAGAGTTCTTCTGTTTTTTCTTTATTGTTCAACGACTCCCAACGGTCGCGATCGGTTCCGGTAACATCTGGATTTTCTTCGTCGGGGACAATCGCTACGCCGTTTTTCCAAGAAAATCCTTTTTCGCTGACGTCTGACGCCCAAGCAATGGTATACCCGTTGTCTAACGCATCGTCGATCATAGCAATCATATCGTCCAAGGGAATATTATAGTTGGTTTGCATCATCCAATTATCGGGAAGTTCCAAGATAAAATTTTCATAAAAAGGATGATGCGTAAAAGATGTAAACGTTTTATAATGATCCATATTCAATCCTAAACTTTCAAAGTAGCTTTTCGGCGTATATTTTTTCCCGTTATATTCGAATTCTTCCGGAACTTCTCCTATATAAGCGTTCAAAATGCCCTCCATGCCTTTTCTCCATACAGGCGTTAATTTCTTATTGGGATTTTTTATTACCGCCGAAACGTATCCTTTCAAAACGTTATCCATTTCATTATGTACAAAATGATCTTCGCCGATTACCAATCCGCTCATCACTTCATCCGGAACGATGCCATATTCTTTCATCGTCAAAATTACGTCATGACAAGCGCCGCCCGGACCGAAGTTAATCGTTCCGTTCCAACGAACGTAATCATTCGCTTTTTGGCTGTAAGTTTTGTATATGATGAAAGCTTCGGAGAGATCGGAATCCCCGTTACCGATACGAATAATTTCCGATTCTAACATGCCGATCGTGGCGTAAGACCAGCAGGTGCTGGAACGAAATTGATTTTTCGGCGGCGTATGTTTGATAAGTACGTCTTCTCTAAAAACATAACCTTCTTCTTTTTTCTCGGTTTTTTCCTCTTGCGCTTGCAAAACATTGGTAAAAAGCGATAGACAAAGCGCTAATACCATTGATAATTTATAATTCATGTTCTGTAAATTTATTTTTTTGCAAAGGTCGAAAAAATCATTGCGATTTGCAAGAGATAGATTTATGGAACTTAGCCAGCTTAGCTTGAGCTATCAAAGTAAAATATTTAAGCCTTATATCTATTTTGAAAAATTTATTCACCTTGTTTTGACTAATCGCCGCCACATATTTGACAGCATGCGTAGACGTTTTGCAAAGGAATTTTTCAGTCATAGAAAAATTTTTAGGAGGATTAAAATTAAATGTTTGAAAACAAATTTATATCTAAATAAAAAAGGATGCCCAAATTCTTGAGACATCCTTCCCCTGCTTGATTTTTTATAATCAAATTTGTTTAATTAATTAAAGGATTATCCTTGCTTTCTACTTTTTCAATGACATCGCTCCATTTATTTTTTTCCATTTTAGCAAGTTTTTTTCCTTCTAAAATTTCTGCTACTATTCCGGAAGGAAATTTACTTTCTAATTTAATATGATAAACCTCTCCGTGTTTGACTGTTATAGTATTAACCCATGGGCCTCCTACCGCCCCTCCTGACATGTACCCCTGAGTTTTTATTTTTATATCGCCTTCTGAATACATTTTGTATTTTAGCATAACGCCATTGAATAAAGTTTCTACTTCTTGGTCATTCATAAATAATTTAATCTCTACCCCGGCTCCTCCGCTCATCACGCTTTGTGATGGACGATAAAAAATAAATTCAGCATAGTCTTTTGAACTCTCCGTTGCTTGAGCAAATAAATTATTTGCAAAAGCAAAAAAGATGATTGTAACCAATAAACAATGTAATTTCGCAATTTTTTTCATACAATTTAGTTTTTACATAATTAATAAATAATTTAACTTGGCAAGTGTACAAATAAATTTGATTTTTTAATATTTTTTATATTAAGTTGTTTAATTTTGCAGTAAATAAAGAAGCAGATGAAACAAATAGCTCAAAATCTTGAAAATATCCGTAAGACTATTCCTGAGAATGTGGCGTTGGTGGTCGTTTCGAAGACTTATCCGGCAACGACTGTTAAAGAAGCGTACGATGCCGGTCAACGGGTTTTCGGAGAGAATAAAGCGCAAGAACTTTTTCAAAAGCAATCATTGTTGCCCAACGATATCGAATGGCATTTTATAGGACATTTGCAAAGCAATAAGATAAAATATATCGCTTCTATCGTTAAATTGATACACTCTGTCGATAGTTTTAAGTTGTTGAAAGCGATCAATAAAGAAGCGGAAAAGGTAAACCGCGCAATCGATTGTTTATTACAATTTCATATTGCAGAGGAAGAGAGTAAATTCGGACTTGATTTGGAAGAAGCTGCAACTTTGCTACAAAGTAACGAGTATTTATCCTTGAGAAACATTCGTCTTGTCGGAGTGATGGGGATGGCGACTTTTACGGACGACATGGAACAGGTACGAAAAGAATTTATTCATTTACGACAAATTTTCGAGCGCTTGAAAAAGAAATTTTTCTCCGGAGACGATCATTTTAAAGAGATTTCGATGGGCATGTCGGACGACTATCCGATCGCTATCGAAGAGGGCGGTACAATCGTAAGAATCGGATCGGCAATTTTCGGAAAAAGGAATTATTTATAATACTTGCAACACCATTTTCATCGAGAAAATATTATTCTGTAGAGTGAATAACTGTTCATAGTTCATGGATGTTTATCTTTTCTCCAACGCTGTTACATTTTCTACATGATGCGTATGGGGGAACATATCAACCGGCTGAATTTTTGTGATTTCATAAAAATCACTCATTAAAGCGAGATCGCGCGCTTGCGTGGCAGGGTTGCAACTGACATAGACAATACGGCGCGGCGCGGCTTTCATCATCTGGCGAATGACTTTTTCGTGCATTCCGGCGCGCGGCGGGTCGGTGATGACGACATCCGGAACGCTGTTCTTCGCAATGAAATCTTCCGTCAACACTTTTGCCATATCTCCGGCATAAAATACGGTGTTTGTAATATTGTTAATCTCGGAATTGATGCGAGCGTCTTTTACGGCGTCTTCAATATATTCTATTCCGACCACTTTTTTTGCTTGATGCGCTACAAAATTGGCGATGGTTCCCGTTCCGGTATAGAGATCGTAGACGACTTCGTCGCCTGTCAAAGCGGCAAAATCTCGCGCAATTCGATATAAGATCAACGCTTGACCGTGATTTGTTTGATAAAAAGAGGTTGGACCGACGCGAAATTTTAAATGTTCCATCGTCTCCATCACATGATCGTCTCTTTTGTAAGGAACGAAGTCAAGATCCAAATAAATGTCGTTTGTTTTTTCGTTGACGGCATACGATAACGAAGCGATCTTCGGAAATTTTTCCAAAATAAAATCGAGCAAATTTTCCCGTTCTTTTTTCGTTTCGCTACCAAAGATCATCAATATCATCCATTGATCGTCGACGGTATTTCGAATGACGAGGTTTCGCAAAAAACCTTGCTTGGCTCTTTGATCGTAAAACGAGAGGTTGTTGGCAACGGCGTATTCTTTTATTGCTAACCGAATCTCATTAGAAGGTTCTTTTTGTAAATAGCAATAATCTATATCTAAAATTCTATCCCACATTCCGGGGAGGTGAAATCCCAGGCCATCTGCATTTTGTAGATTTTTTTGGTCCCATGAAACATCGTTCAGCCAACGACGGTTATTGAAGCTGAATTCTAATTTATTTCGGTAATAAAATTGTTTTTTCGAGGGAATGATTTTGTCTATTTTTTCAAAATCAAGATGTCCGATACGGGAAAAATTATCAACAACCTGTTGTTGTTTATAAAAAAGTTGATCTTCATATTGCATGTTTTGCCATTTACAACCTCCGCATAATCCGAAATGAGCGCACAGCGGCTCGATTCTTTTGTCGGAATATTTTTCAAAACGAACGGCGACGCCCTCTTCAAAACTTTTTTTCTTCTTTTTTATTTGAATGTCGACAACATCTCCCGGAACTACAAAAGGGACAAATATCACTTTGTTATTCACGCGCGCAATGGCTTTTCCTTCCGCTCCCGCCGATACAATTTCAACATTTTCCAATAATGGCAAATTTCTTTTCTGCATCTGTTTTTTCTTTGCTGCAAAGATAGAACAACATTTTTAAATGAAAAGATAATGATAAGCAAGCGTCGGATGATTCGCCGTTTTAAATAGAAATAAGATTTGTTAAGTTACAAAAAGAAATGATAACTTTGCGGCAATTAATAAAGAGCGGATATTGGAAGGAATCATTCGAAAAAATAGTTTATGGGCAACGGTTATTAATTACGTGGGCGTTGCTGTCGGATTTCTGAGCGCGATCATATTTTTTCCGCGCCTTTTGAGTATAGAAGAACTGGGATTGACGAATGTGTTACTCAACGCTTCCACGTTGCTCGCTCAAATTGCCGCTTTAGGAGCGAGCAATATCGCGCTTCGATTTTTTCCATTTTTTAAAACGGGTGAAAGGCAATACAACGGCATATTTACCATCGCTTTTTTAATATCTTTAGTCGGCATTATCCTTGTTTCTGCGTTGTTTTTTATTTTCAAATCAGAAATAATTAATTATTATAAAACCGAATCGCCGTTATTTGCGCAATATTTTATGTTGTTGTTTCCCATGATGGTTTTCATTCTTTTCTATTCGCTTTTTTCTTCATGGTTGAGAAGTTTGAAAAAAATTATTGCTTCGGCTGTTTACATCGAAATTATTTTGAGAGCGGCCGCTTTGCTTTCGGTTTTGATCTATGCGACGGGAATGATCTCTTTCGAAGTTTTTATCCTTTTATATGTAGGAAGTTATGCCGTTCCAGCTATTGGATTATTAATCCATTGCGGATGTTCTGGAATGTTGGGATTAAAGATTAAGATCACCGATCAAATGCGGACGTATTACAAACCGGCCATTTTATATGGATTTTTCTGTCTTTTTGCAACAATCGGCGCATCGATGGTGGTCAATATCGACACGATCATGTTAGCGGGAAAAGTCGGCTTGGTAGAAGTCGGAATTTATTCTATTGCCATCCGGTTTATGAGCATGTTACAGATGCCTTATCGTGCTATGCTTTCTATTTCAGGACCTATTGTGGCCGAATATTGGAGGGATAATAATATGGAGAAAATGGGAGAGTTGTATAAAAAGTTCTCTCTGAATATTTCAATTATAACATTGATCATTTTTCTTGTCGTTTGGGTTAATATCGATAGTTTTTACATCATTTTACCTGATGGTTACGACGCCGGAAAATGGGCGATTTTGATCCTTTTTATTGGAAAATTTGTCGATATCTCCAGCGGATTGAACAGTACGATTCTGAATACGAGCGAAAAATATAAGTGGGATTTATATCTCTCTATCTTTTTGATTATCTCGGCTATTATAACAAATATGATATTTATCCCCATATGGGGAATCGAAGGGGCGGCCTTTGCGACGACGCTTTCTGTGTTATTATTAAATGTTGCGCGCGTGTGGCTCGTCAAACATTTTTTTCATATTCAACCTTTTACGTTGAACGTGGCTCTTGTCTTACTTATGACGATTGCTGCCGGGGCGATTATCTCATTTGTTCCTGTTTTCATGTTTTGGATATGGGATGTCGCGTTTCGTTCTATTCTTGTCGCTCTTTTATTTTTATTGCCGGTTTATCTTTTAAAATTGTCAAAAGAATTTAACGATATGATAGATCATATTTTCAAAGCAATATTTGGTAGAATACGTAGAAAATAAAGGATTATCGTTTTTACAAATAATTCCCCTTTTTTCATAAATTATAAATTAATTATTCTTTCCTGTCCGGAACAATAATCAATCCGTTATCTCTCAAAGAATAAAATACGGCGTCGCCGATTTCTTCTCCCATTGTTTGAATATCTTCGGGATCCATGGTGTTTGTTTGCGCCGACCATATCATTTTATCGGTTGCGATATCGTACAATTCGTTTTGAATTTTAAAAGTAGTGGTTGTATAAACCGACGGAGGATAATATCCGCCATAGAAAAATCCGTTCCAACCGGGATAAACCGCATAAACGCCCGAATTGACCGTCACATCTTTATCAACGCCGACAGGGCGTAAAATCAAAACGCCGTCGATACCTTTATCTTTTAACGCTTGTTCGATTACTTCGGGAGAAACATAATCGCTTTCATGAACGATAGCATTGGCTTTCATCATCTTAACGCCGCTGTTTTCAAAAATATTTACAATTTTTTGCTCAATAACGGTACGAGCGTTATCATCGTTAATAAAAGCGATGACAGCCAAATTATGATATTCTTGATTGGCGTCGGCGTCGCGCCAGACGTTAACCAATTGCGTCGATTTACATCCTGATAAAAAGATCGCGCTCAATAGCAGAAAAATGATATACAATTTTTTCATGGCAATATTTTTTTTTGATAAGCAACATCGATTAAAAAATGTCTATTTGTTCGACGCTTTCATATTCACTACTAAACGAAATAATAAATGCGCTCCAATAATAGCGTCGTATTCATCAGGAGCTGTTTCACAAAGATCAAATCCGATGATTTTTTTCCCTGACTTTCTAAGCGTTTCTATTAAAAAGAGCGCTTGATCGTAGGTCAATCCGCCCGGTACCGGCGTTCCTGTCGACGGGCAAAATTCCGGAGACAGTCCGTCGATATCAAAACTGACATATACATTCTCAGGAAGTTCGGAAATGATTCTTACACATTGCTGTCTCCATGCGAAACCGTTAAATTGATTCTCTTTCAATAAAGTATCCGGAAATTGTACGATTTTAGGATTTGAATCGGCATATTCAAACTCATGATGTCCCAAATCGCGAATAGCTACTTGCACCAAACGAGAAACGGATTCGCATTGAACGGCATGGTACATGATAGAAGCATGTGAATAATTAAATCCTTCGTATCCCGGACGCAAGTCGGCGTGCGCATCAATATGTAAAATTCCGAAATTATCATATTTTTCCGATAAGGCTTGAATAAAGCCCAAAGGAACGCTGTGATCGCCGCCGACAACGCCGACAAGTTTTCCTTGTTCCATCAAGCCGGCAGTTTTACGATGGATCATTTTATTCAAACTTTCACAAGCTTTATTGACGATAGCCAGATCGGCTTCTAAATCTTCAATGGATTCTCCTTTTTCCAACTTTTGAATAATCTTTTCGGAAATCAATCTCAGATCTCGGCTATGTTCTTCAAGTTCGACGCTATATGAAGCAGTTCCAATCTTTGTTTCCCAAACTTTTTCAATGTTGAAATCAAAAAAGTCAAGTTGCGAGGAGGCTGCTATAATAGCTTTTGGTCCTAACGCTGTTCCGGCTCTAAAAGAGGTCGTTACATCCCACGGAACGGGAACCAATACAATATCTGATTGCTCAATCATGTAAGGAAAAGCAAAGAAATTGCCGTTATATGTCGCTACATTGGTTGGATCGAAGCCGTCGCTCATGACAACATTTTTTTAATATATCCCGGCATGGCGAATGCGCCGAGATGCACCAAATAATTATAAAAATTCAAATCATGTTTTTCGGCAAAATCATTAGCTCTCCTTTTATCGACTGCCAATGGATCTAAATCCGATTTCGTTCCGACATGGAACGACCATATGCCCGACGGATATGTCGGCTGATTGAACAGCATTACATGCGTTCTTTCTCTCTTGAAAATATCTTTCAGAGTATGGTAAAGGTCCACAAACGCTTTTTCTCCGAAACGCGGAGATTCGCCTTGTACAACCAATACGCCTTTATCATTCAACGCTTTGTAACAGTTTGTAAAGAATGTTTTGGAAAAGAGTCCTTCGGCGGGTCCGACAGGATCGGATCCGTCGACAAGGATCAGGTCAAATGTTCCGGATGGAGCTTCTGCTACATATTTGATGCCGTCTCCGATGATTAGATTCAATTTAGGATTATCAAATTCGACAGAGAGTTTTGTCAAAAATTGTTTGGAAGCGTCTATGACATTCTCATCAATTTCGACCATGGTCACTTTTTCAACGTTGTCATGCTTTAAAACTTCGCGTATGGAGCCGCCGTCGCCGCCGCCTATTACCAAAACATTTTTAACGTTTCCATGAACCAACATCATCGGATGCGATATCATCTCATGATAATGAAATTCGTCGCGATCGGTCGTCATAACCATATTGTCGATCACCAACATTTTTCCGTAAGCGTAAGTATCCAAAACACGAACTCGTTGTAATTCGGAACGCTTGTCAAATAAAACCTCGCCTGTATAGCGTAACGACATCGCTTGATTGTCGTCTTTATCGGTAAACCAAACGTTACGATTGTAAAAATCAGGATTTTTATAGTCAAGATTTTGTTTTGCAAGACGTCCCATTTCAAAATCGACGCGTTCCAAAAGGCTGAGATTTCCGCGTCTCATTTCAAGCGCAGAATAATTTTTTGCTCCGAAAACCTCTTTCAAATAATCGAAAGAGATCCATGGATCGACATGTCCGCCGCAGGTAAAAAGATCAACGGCCGCATACTGATACTCCGGCCACGTATGAATAGCTAAATGGCTCTCTTGAATTACCACTACGCCGGAAACTCCAAACGGAGAAAAATGATGAAAAGTAGAGTTTATGACCGTTGCGTCGGCTTTTTCCGCCGCTTTGACCATGCCTTGCTCTATCAAAGCTACGTCGTTCAAAACCATCGGATTGCATCCGATAAATTCCACCAAAATATGTCTTCCTAATGATGCCATAATTTTATATTCAAAAAGTCAAAAAAAATAAATAATATTTTACAAAAGTACGACAAAATCGGGAATTAAAACGCATACTTGCAAAGGGCAAACGCGCGAAATTAAATAATTGATTTACAGCTGTTTTTCATCGTAAAGCGGACAGGAAGATATGCGGATCCCCTGTCGTCGTTGCTTCAAAGTATCCCATATTATAATGTGCGAAAGTATTCTTCTCCATTTTCTTTAGTCCTGCCTGTTCCCCTTAGGAAGTATGCTTAAGTAGTTGTTTTTACCCTTCAAATTAAGGTCAGCTACAACTCAGCCGCTCAAGTTGAAGAGAACGGAGTAGTTGTTTTTACCCTTCAAATTAAGGTCAGCTACAACAAGTTTGATATTTTTCCCCTCAACTTTGAGGAGTTCCTTATGTTTAAGGGAAAAGACAATCTTGCAAAATTAGTAGGTAATCCTATATCACTCGATATTATCAATAAAGAAATCAGTTTTTTTTATGAGGAATATATAACATTTGGTGGTTATCCCAAAGTTGTTCTTTCCAATGATATGCAAGTAAAAAAGTCTTATTTACAGCATATTTTTTCAACCTATATTCAGAAAGACATCAAAGATATTGGGAAAATTAAAGAGGTACATAAGTTTAATAATCTTTTGAAAATTCTGGCTTCTCAAGTAGGAAATTTACTGAATAAAACAGAACTTTCTAGTCTGGTGTGAATTACGGTTAATACTCTCAATGAGTGGCTTTTTCTCTTGGAACAAACTTTTGTCATTACCTTGGTTTCTCCGTTCTCAGGACAAATTAGAGGAGAAGTGGTAAAAATGCCAAAAATATTTTTTGTGGATACGGGGCTAAGAAATAGTTGTATTGGAAGCTTTGAACTCACGGGAGAAACCTTAGAAAACGGATTTTTTGCTACTATCAATAATGCATACAAAGCGAAAGAAATCAGGTTTTATAGGACAAAAGATGGACAGGAAATTGACTTTATCTTGGACGGCGAGCCATATGAAGTGAAATTGTCCTACAATGGAAAAAGACTCTCTGCTATGAAGTATTTTATGGAGAAATACAAAAAACAAGGGAAGATGATTACTTTACACAAAAATGATGGAGTGAAAGACAGACTTTTCTTTCCATGGGAAGTATAACCTCCCCTCTCCTTTTGGATTGCCACGCTTCGCCATGATAGTCATTGCGAACAGCCTGTCCCGTACTTGCTACGGGAGAGTGAAGCAATCCACTTCGCTTTTAGATTGCCACGCTTCGCCTTCGGCTTGCTCGCAATGACAATATGCTAGTCATTGCGAACAGCCTGTCCCGTACTTGCTACGGGAGAGTGAAGCAATCCACTTCGCTTTTAGATTGCCGCGCTTCGCCTTTGGCTCGCTCGCAATGACGGGATGATGGTCATTTTTGGATTGCTTGCAATGATGCGGGGTGTTTGCGGTGAAAAAAAAAGAGCCGCGGGGCCGCGGCTCATGACAAACTATTGAAAAAGTGTAAACAAAATATAAACAAAATATAAACTTACTCTATTATAATCTTTCCGCTTTTTATGCGGATTTTTTTGCCATACATATGTATATTATATACATATATTCCTGATACCAGGTTGGCAACATTAATGGTGTCCTGATTACGGACAACCATATAGATCATTTTTTTCCCTTGTAGATCGTGCAGCGAAAACACTGCTTGATCGACATTGTCCGGTAATACTATTGTAAGATAGTCATTGACCGGATTGGGATAGATGATTACTTGTGTCTCTTCATCAAATGAAGGGACATTCGTAATCATTGTGAATGTAACATGAATGGAATGGTTTTCTTGCACGTCAATAAACGTGTACGTTGTATCACTCCCCATATAACTTCCATCTACGAGTATAGAATCCACTTCATAGCCCATATTGGGCTGAAAAGTAAATGTCTGTGAGCTTCCTTCATTCACCACTACATTACCACTGGGACTTATCGTCCCATTAACACCGCTCGTTGCGGTGATGGTGTACGTTGTACTAGTAATGGAGGAGAACGTCACAGCAATGGAATGATCTTCTTGCACGTTGGTAAACGTGTAAGAATTGCCTGTATTGACTGGACTTCCGTCCACTAATACAGTATTCACTTCATAGCCCATATTGGGCTGAA
>JAIRTP010000039.1 GCA_031254805.1 Bacteroidales bacterium | reverse complement strand
CAAAGGCCCGAACGCGGCGATGATTCTCGCTTTCCAGTCCGTCCGCCGCATGGTGTCGACCTCAATATATACCTCGCGGCCGTTGCCTCCGCGTCCGTGCTTAATGAAGTGGCTTCTTTTTATGCCCGCGTCATACAGGTCGTTAGAAAACAACTCCCTAAATTGTGAAGCGGTAATACAAGCCTTATTTTTGTAATCGGTATACATCATTTTTTTTTCGTTGGTTCCTGCCGGGGAGTCGAACCCCGGACTGTGCCGCTCAGGAAAAATGCTTACATTTGCAGATGACTAATTCTTAAAAATTGTAAGCGTATGAATAATGAATTGAAAGAACGTTTGGAGTGGCTTATCAAGCATTTGCGTTACACCCAAGCCCTCTGTGAGATCATATTGGAAAATCTTCCCGACAAAGACAAGAAAGAACTCATCGACAAGGCGCCCAAAGAGTTAAAGAGATTTAATAATCCTTTTATGTGATTCGCTCGCGCCATTGTCGTTTTCGTCTAATGGGTTGATTTTTGTTGCGTTGTTTACGCGTTCTTTTTTCTCTTCGCAATGCAGGACGAACGCCATAGCTCCGCAAATTGCCGCCATAATCCATTGATGGGTTGCGCCTATACAGACGGCTATAATGGCCGCCGCGAACAACGCGATAAAAAACCATTTAAAGGATTTTAGAATAAGTTTGTCTAATTTTTCCATGTTCTTAATTATTAAGTTCTTGCAATTTCTTCTCTGCCAATGCGCGGATCTGCTGCGCTTTTTCGCTGTCGGTGCGGTAAGTGAGTGCATTCCATACCGTCTGCTCGGTACAGCCCATTATTTTTGCGATTTCTCGCTGCATTCCGAAACGCAGCCAGATTCGCTTTTCTTTTTTCACTAAATTTGTGCCCATTTTTTATACATTTATAATTCGGCGCAAAGATACTCACTATTTTCTAATACGCAAGCATTATTTGCGAAAAAAGTAAAATATTTTATGAAAATAATTGAAAGGATTTACAAAGTAATTGAATACAAAGGAATAAGCGTTAATGAATTTAGTAAGAAAATTGACGTTTCAAACGGATATTTGGCAAAACAAAGGGCAGTTAACGCTAATATTGGCTCACAGATATTGGAGAAAATAGTAAGTGTTTACCCTGAAATTAGTCCAGAATGGTTATTAATGGGTGTTGGCGAGATGCTGAGAACCTCCGCGCCTGTAGCGGTAAGGGCGACCGCCCCGCAAGTTGGGATTCCTATTATATATAAGGATGGAAGCGTGCCGATGATTCCGATCGAGGCGATCGCCGGTTATACCACGGAAGATATCGCCGGCGTCAAATATGAGGATTGCGAGCATTATCAGGTTCCTGAGTTTATCAAAAGCGGCGTCGAGTTCGTGATACGCGTTTCCGGTTCCTCTATGTACCCAAAGTATTCCAACGGCGACGTCTTGGCGTGTAAAAAGGTTTACAACATCCTTTTCTTTCAGTGGGGAAAAGTTTATGTTATTGATAGTTCGCAAGGTCAATTAGTCAAAAGAGTGTTTGAGCATGAAAATCCCGATAATATATTATTGGTAAGCGACAACAAGGAAAAATACCCTCCTTTTTCCATACCTAAATCGGATATAAGAAGCCTGAGTATTGTTTTGGGCGTAATTAGAATGGAATAATAAATTATAAAAAATAGCCTATATCTGTTGTATGTTTTTTGACAAAAATAGCTATTATTTTCGATTTGTATCTGTTTTTTATCTGGTTTTATACGTAATTCTCTATTTATCAATAAATTGGATTAAAATATGCCTGTTTCAATCCATAAAATAATGGGAATAAACCCCCTTCAATCGCTCGTTTTTATGCTGTTTTGGCTTGTTTTTCGGAAATAACCGTTTTTTAATGTTCTTTTTTTGTCCGTGCAACTGTCCGTGCAACTGTCCGTGCAACTCGTTTTTTTTGCATTTTTGGGCATAAAAAAACCGCCTCGAAAAAGGCGGCGGGCGGGTAGGGTTCGACACGTATGTCGAACGGTTGTTTTTGCTGTATTTACAGCGTTTTAGCGGGTTTTGCGCGGATAATTATCCATTATTGATTGGCTGTATCTTAAAACACTTCTGAGCAGCGTCATTTTTACTTAAAATGTCTTCATTTTTACTCATTTTGATAATTCGTTTTTTTAAACAAAATCAGCAAAAATATAGCTAATTAATTGATATTTAAATATAAAATCAGGTAAAATAAAATAGAGAAGCGGGATTTCTCGTTTTATGCCCCTTATTTATATAAAATGATTACGTAGTTATACTTATTGTAAAAAGTTGATGTAACCGCTACTTTTGCGCCTTTAAAAAAAGCTTTGATTAAGTAAAATAATATGATGGATATTTTTGACAAAATAGATAAAAGCATGGGGCCTCTTGGCATTTGGGGCGACAAAGTGGAAGGTTACTTTATGTTTCCAAAATTGGAAGGCGAGATATCAAATCGCATGATGTTCAGAGGCAAAGAACGTTTGGTGTGGAGTTTGAATAATTATTTGGGATTAGCCAATCATCCGGAAGTTCGAAAAGCCGACGCGGAAGCGGCGACGCAATTTGGAATGGCCGCTCCTATGGGAGCGCGCATGATGTCGGGGCAGACAAAATATCACGAGCAATTTGAGCGCGAGGCGGCAGAATTTGAGAAAAAAGAGGCTGCGTTTCTGTTAAATTTCGGCTATCAAGGAATGTTGAGCATTATTGATACGTTGACCGATCGTAAAGATGTTATTGTGTACGATGCAGAATCCCATGCATGCATTTTGGACGGCATGCGGTTGAGTTTGGCAAAACGCTTTACTTATCCGCACAACGATATGAATAAGTTGGAAATATGTTTGCAAAGAGCGCAACGTATCGTCGAAAAGACCGGAGGAGGAATTTTAGTAATCACGGAAGGCGTTTTTGGAATGTCGGGATCGTTAGGCAATTTAAAAGGCATTGCCGAATTGAAGAAAAAATATAATTTCCGTTTTTTGATTGACGATGCGCACGGATTTGGCTGTATGGGAGCTAATGGACGTGGAACCAGCGAACATTTCAACGTAATGGATGAAGTAGATATCTATTTTGCTACTTTTGCTAAATCAATGGCCGGAATCGGAGGATTTTTTGCCTCCACAAAGCGTGTTGTCGATTACCTTCGTTTTAATATGCGGTCGCAAATTTATGCAAAATCGTTGCCGATGCCAATGACAATTGGAGCTATTAAACGATTAGAGTTGATCCGTACAAAACCGGAATTACGAGAGAAACTTTGGACGATAGTTAACGCATTGCAAAGGGGATTGACCGATATAGGAATTAATATTGGCATTACAAAGTCGCCGGTAACGCCGGTTGTTTTGAATGGGACAGAGGTTGCCGCTATCAATTTAGCGCATGATCTTCGTGAGAATTATAATATATTTTGCTCTATTGTCGTCTATCCGGTCATCCCCAAAGGACAAATCATTTTACGATTGATCCCGACCGCCGTTCATACATTAGACGATGTGAAATATACCGTAAATGCTTTCAAGGCTATTAAATCAAAATTAGATTCGGGCGAATATGATTGTCAAGCCCTCGCTAATTTGAAAGAAGTATAAATTGTCTGAGATTAAGAAAGAAAATATCTCATTTGCTAATAAATAGCGTGATATTTCGACTCGTTGTTAATATGCAGAACGTTTTTATTTTATGTTTTTTTGTTTGCGTTAGTCATTATTTATCAATATATCAACCATTTATCATTTGACGCGCGTTTATATATAATTTGCTTTGAAAGTATTTGTTGCGATATAAAAAAAATAATTTATATTTGCATCCTTGTATTTTACTTGATAATGAATTTAATTTGCAAATTTTATAAATAAAAATGAATCTCTTTTATTAAATTTTTACTCTCGGTATTTTATGAATATTTATGTAGCCAATCTTCATCCTCATATTGACGAAGATCATTTAAAAAAGACATTTTCTCCATTCGGAGAAATAGAAAGCGCAAAAATCATTATTGATTTAGAAACCGGAGAAAGTAAAGGTTACGGCTTTGTATCGATGCCGAACGACGATCATGCAAAAAATGCTATATCAAATTTATCGGGATCGTCCGTTTTAGGCGACTTCATTACGGTAAGAGAAGCCAATCCTCCCGGAGCAAAACACCTTCAAAAAAATCAAAATAGACCTCGGAATCATCCATCTCCAAGAAGTTTTGATAATCAACAAAATCTTGTAACAAAAGAAGGGAAAGTAAAATTTTTCAACGATGCGAAAGGATACGGTTTTATTGTTTGCGAAGAGAAAGATATTTTTTTCCAACGCAACGCATTAGCAAATCCGCATGCAATACCTCAAAACGAACAACCTGTCGAGTTTAAAACCAAGACAACGCCTCGAGGCAAAAGCGCTTTCGATATTATTCTAAAATAAGGTGATATGAAATATATAGGCGCGCATGTTAGCGCGGCGGGCGGCATAGAAAATGCGCCGTTGAATGCTCATGAAATTGGAGCTAAGGCATTTGCTCTTTTTGTAAAAAATCAACGCCAATGGAATGCGCCGCCGCTTTCAGAAAAAAGTATAACGGCTTTTAAAGAGAACTTAGATAAGTTCGGATTCGCTCCCCGTCATATTTTACCGCACGATAGTTACCTGATCAACTTGGGACATCCCGAAAAAGAGGGACTAGAAAAATCGAGAAATGCGTTTTTATTGGAATCGCAACGGTGCGAACAACTTGGGCTTTTGCTCCTTAATTTTCATCCGGGAAGCCATTTGAAACAAATCTCCATAGAAGAATGTCTGAAAAAAATTGCCGAATCAATTAATCTCACTATTGATAAGACGAAAAACATCGTTCTTGTTATTGAAAACACGGCCGGACAAGGCAGCAATGTGGGGAATACTTTCGAAGAGATCGCTTTCATTATCGAGCATGTCGAAAATAAAGATCGCGTAGGCGTTTGTATTGACACATGTCATGCTTATACGGCAGGTTACGACCTCAAATCCGAATCGGGATACGAAGTCGTATGGAAAAAATTTGATGAAACTATCGGAATGAAATATCTTTCTGGAATACACTTGAACGATACATTAAAAGGATTAAGCAGTCATGTAGATCGTCACGCCAATTTGGGAAAAGGAATTTTAGGAATTGAGCCTTTCAAAAGAATGATGAAAGATAACAGATTCGACGACATTCCTATTATTTTGGAAACGCCCAACGAATCGCTTTGGGAGGAAGAAATCAATCTGCTCTACAATTTTACAAAATAAATAAAATATTTATAGCGCATATCAATTTTAATTTTATATTTGCAGTTTCAATTATTGAGGAGCAAATAAAGGAACAAATATTAATAATAAAAGTTTAAATAAATTATTGAAAATGAAAAAAATAACTTTAACAATTTTGATGCTTTTTGCTATTTTTGCATATGGGCAAAAAGATTATTCGGTTACGTTTAACCAACCAAAAAGCGACGTTTATCAATTAAATTTTAATGTGGATAACTGGAATATTCAAACGGTTGTTCACGACGGAGCGCAATATAAAGAGATCGTTTTTTCTCAAAGTACGGTAACCGAAAAAAAAGGCTGGGCTGAATTACCGTTTATCAGCGCGTCGATTCAATTACCTCCGCAAAAAGATGTTGACCTTGCTATAGCCCACACAGAATATGTAGACTATCAGCTTGATTTTCCATTAGTTCCTTCAAGGGGCGTGATTTACAGAAATCAAGATCCGGCCTCAATTCCGTATGAAATCCATCCTGAATCTATTATTGACGCTTTTTATCCAAGCGACTTGGCAATTGCCGATAATCCTTTTATTATACGCGATGTAAGGGGAACTTCCGTTAGAGTTTTTCCTTTTCAATATAACGCTGTAACAAATACTTTACGCGTTTACAATAAAATAGACGTATTGCTAATCGAAAATGACAATCCGGCTACAAATCCTTTATTAAAAGAGAATATTACGCCTATTAAAGAAACCATCGGAATGTATCAAAACATGTTTTTAAATTTTGATAAAGCAAAATATAACTTATCGATGGCGCAATATGGCGAAATACTCGTGATTACTACCGAACGTGATTCCGAGACGATTGATCCTTATATTCAATGGAAAAGAGAAAAAGGATATGTAGTTCACAAAGAAGTTGTTGAAGCTAATCATAGCGGGGCGCAAACAAAAGCTCTAATCCAAAATAAATATAATGAAAATAATAATATTTTATACGTACAAATTATTGGCGACTGGGCAGAAATAAAATCAGAATTAGGAGGAGGTTCCAATAAGCCGATGGATCCGAAATTAGGATGCGTTGTAGGAACTGATAATTTCCCCGACATATCAATCGGTCGCTTTTCATGCTCTAATGCCGACGAACTCAATGTCCAAATAAACAAAACTATAAATTACGAAAAAACTCCTAATATGGATCCTGATTGGCATGAATCTTTCCATGCCTTTGCCGGCAGAGAGCCGGGCGGCGATGATGGAGAATCCGACGACATTCATATTAGTAGAATTTATTCCGAAAGACTTCAATCATTTACATATAATACCGTTTATGAAAATTATCAACCTAATGCAACTGTCGCCAGCGTTTCAGCCGCGCTAAATGCAGGCGTTTCAACGCTTGCCTATTGCGCTCATGGAGATACTGACGGATTTTATTTTAATACCGGGTACGGCGGCTCGCTTTACGGATTTACAAACAGTAATGTCAATCAACTTACAAACGGCGACAAGCTTCCCTTTATCATCGCATGCGCATGTAATACCGGCGAATATAACATAAACGGAAATTGTTTTGCAGAAACTTGGCTGAAAAAAGAAAACGGAGGCGCTATCGTAGTATTGATGTCGTCCATATCTCAACCTTGGACTCCTCCAATGAGAGGACAAGATTATTTCTATGATATTTTAATCGGCGGATATGATTACGCTCAAAATATAGGAAATGGCATTTCAACAACAGAACAAAGAACAACATGGGGATCAATTGCTGTTAATGCTTTCAATTTGATGTTAAGTGAAAACTCATCGTATGACGATGTTTGCACCGTACATACTTGGGGAACATTCGGCGACGCATCTCTGCAACTCAGAACAAAACAACCTAATGTCATTACATCTTCCAATAATATTATTTTATCAGGCTCCGACTTTGAAACAAGAATCACGACAACTGATGGAGAGCCCGTAGCAAATGCGCTTGTTTGTATCTCTCAAAATGATGTTTATGTTAAAGGATTCACTGATGAAGATGGAAATATCTCCTTAGAAGTTCCATTCGAACCGGATCCGGTATTGCTGGTTGTTACCGCTTTCAATACAACGACTATTTACGAAACTATTGATTGCATAGCGCCCGAAGGAGCTTATTTGAAGTTCATAAGCTTATCGGTCGATGGCGATAATCAACAACTAAACTATTACGATACAGCAGCTTATTTAAAACTGACCGTTAAAAATGTTGGAGTTGCAAACGCTGAATCTGCTACCGCTACCATTTCAACCGATGATCCATACGTCGCTACCATTTCTAATTCGACTACTTTCCCTGAAGTTCCCGCAGGTTCTATCGTAGAATTGTCGCCGGCATTCACCGTATCTGTTGCAAGCAATGTCCCTGATCAACATGAAATTACATTTAACCTGGTTTTATCGGCCGATAATAACGTAGTCGAAGCTCAAGCCAGCCTTATTGTCAATGCTCCAAAATTTATCGTGAATTCAACTTTATTAAATGATGTTGAAAATGGAAACTTTATTCCCGGAGAAATCACGGAAATAAAGCTTTTAATATCTAACGAAGGACATTCCGATATTAAAAATGGAAGATTAATACCCGCCACTACCAATCAATTTGTAACCATTCCTAATGTTCCGATCTATTTTGGCGATTTGGCCGTCGCCGAAACAAAAGAGGTAGTATTCTTTGCTCATGCCGCAGAAAATATCCCTGAAGGAGAGTTAGTAAAAATAAGCCTCGTATTCGAAGGCGATTATGACTTTGCAATAGAAGAATCTTTGGATATAACATATTCCGATTATTGTATACCGGGAAAAACGGATTGTAATTCAGGCGATAAACTCGTAAGTTTTATTCTGGGCGATATAAATAACAATTCTACCACCTGCGGCAATAACGGGTATAGCGATTTTACAGATATGAAAACCGTCTTAACGCCGGGTGAAACATATACGGTTAAAGTTAAATGCGGTTACAATAATGATAGAGTAAGAGGTTGGATCGATTTCAACAGGGACAAAATATTTTCTGAAAATGAAGAAGCTTTCTTAATCGCTTGCAGTACTGCAGAAACAGAATATACGGCTACATTCACCGTTCCAGAAGACGCCGTGGCAGGAGAACAACGTTTAAGAGTCCGCGTAAAAAAATCCGCTGATCCCGACGGGCCTTGCGAAGAATGGACGTATGGACAGACGCATGACTATACCGTCGATATCTCCGAATTATTCCCGAAAGCAGAAAATGTAGTAGCCGGCATGATCGGAAACGACGTTTCTCTATCTTGGAACGCTCCTAGCGAAGCAAGACCTTCTTTAGTCGGATACACGATCTACAGAAATAATATTTGCTTGACAAATACTCCAATAAAAAACTCTGATTTGTCATATGAAGATTTAAATGTACCGGAAGGCATTTATGTTTATAAAATTTATGTCGTTTATAATGAGGGAATATCTTTGCCGGTATCCTCTCCTATTCTTGTGATGTTTGAAGCGCCTACAAATCTTATGCTCGCTACCGATCATGAAAATTTGTCAATACTCGTAGAATGGACGGCTACGGAGAACGCTCCGATCGGATATAATGTGTATAGAAACGAAGAACTCTTAACGGATACGCCTATTGTCGATACCCATTTTGAAGATGTCAATCCCATTTTCGATGAAAATTGTTATTCCATTTCCGCCGTTTATGAATATGGCGAATCAGCTCAAACAAAGGAAAAATGTGAAATATTATCAAGTATTGACGATATGACAAACACGCTGTTTTCCATATTCCCGAATCCTGTCGCCAACTGTATTAATATTGTTGGAAATATTGCCCCGCAAGAAATTAAAATATACAACATGACAGGTCAAATGATATATAACACGACCTCATGCAGTCAAACGATGTCTATCCCGCTTCAGATCAGTTCGGGAGTTTATTTCTTGCAAATCAACACAGGCGAATCGACTATAACTAAAAAAATCATAGTTCAATAATTAAACTATTTTGATCCGAAAAAGCTGCATTTGGGTATCTAAATGCAGCTTTTTTTTGAAAATATTCCTCCTTGCGCTTTCGCCTTATTTTTGTACTTTTGCATCGGTTTTAATAGCGTAAGAACTTGCTTTTTAACGCTATTATTCTTTTATTAAAGAACGCTCGATCATGAAAAAAATACAAAGTAAAGCGCCGTTAAGGCTTGGCTTAGCCGGCGGAGGGACGGATGTCTCGCCTTACTCCGATCTTTATGGCGGAGCCATTCTGAATGCAACAATCAGTTTATACGCTTATGCGACGATTATCCCGCGCAATGACGGAAAAATCATTTTCAATTTAGAAGATCAACGCAAAAGATTTTCCTACGACGCTACGGAACAGTTGCCTGTCGACGGAGAAATCGATCTTTTAAAAGCTATATATAATCGCGTTGTAAAAGATTTTGCAAAAAAAGCCCTCTCTTTCGAAATATCTACATTTGTCGACGCTCCCGCCGGTTCCGGATTAGGCTCCTCGTCAACTTTGGTCGTGGCCGTTTTAGGAGCTTTTGCGGAATGGCTCTCTTTGCCTTTGGGCGAGTATGATTTGGCGCATTTGGCTTATTCTATCGAACGGGAAGATCTGGCAATGGCCGGCGGAAAGCAAGATCAATACGCCGCAGCATTCGGAGGATTTAATTATATGGAGTTTTATAAAAACGACAAGGTTATTATTAATCCTTTAAGAATAAAAAACAGGATTTTCAACGAACTTTCGCGTAATATTATCCTGTATTATACCGAAACAAGCCGTCAATCGGCCGACATCATCAAAGAACAGCAGAAAAACGTGAAAGAAAAGAACAATCGCTCGATCGAAGCGATGCATAAACTGAAAGAGCAAGCTATTTTAATGAAAGAAGCTCTGTTACAAGAGAATTTGAATGAAATCGGAAACATTTTGAATTTAGGTTGGCAATATAAGAAGCAAATGGCTAAGGGAATTTCTACAACATTTTTTGAAGAGTTATACGATGCGGGAATAGCCGCCGGAGCCACGGGAGGAAAAATTTCAGGCGCCGGCGGCGGCGGTTTTATCTTTTTCTATTGCCCCGGCAATACAAGATACGGCGTTGTCGACAGATTGCAACAATTCGGCGGATCAACGCGCCGTTTTGAATTTACAAACAACGGATTGCAAACATGGACGATCAGATAGAAATCCATGAAAGTTTGATTCTGGCGGGAGGATTTGGAACGAGGCTGCAATCTGTCGTGAGCGATATTCCGAAACCTATGGCCATTATAGACGATAAGCCCTTTTTGGAATATCTCCTATTGTATTTGTATCGACAAGGTTGTCGCCATTGCGTGCTTTCCGTCGGATATAAACATGAGCAAATTATCGATTATTTCGGAGATCGATTTTTAACTATCAAGCTGGATTACGCCATTGAAGATAACCCGCTTGGAACAGGCGGCGGTATCAAAAACGGGTTACATTTCTTAGAACGGGAAAATTTCTTTTTACTGAATGGAGACAGCTTATTTAACGTTGATCTTAAAGAACTTGCTCAATATCATTTTCAAAATAACGCAGACGTAACGTTATCGTTAAAAAGAATGATACAAGCGGAAAGATATGGAACCGTTGAAATTGAAAACGGTCGCGTTCTACGATTTAATGAGAAAAAATTTGTCGACAACGGATTGATCAACGGCGGCGTTTATGTTGCGTCGAAAAAGATATTCAACAATCCCGCCTTAGGAAAAAAATTCTCCTTTGAGAAAAATGTTTTAGAGGAAAACATAAAAGAATGCCCGATTTTTGCTTTGATTTTCGATAATTATTTTATTGATATCGGCGTCCCCGAAGATTATAACAAAGCAAAAAAAGAGCTAATAATATTATTCAACAAAGACAATATTCAAAATGTCGAAGAGTAATCGCATAAAAACAATGAATGTTTAATACCATCGTCCTAAAAATATCGCGATAATCCTTTGAAATACATCCTTAAAGAGCAGTAAAAAGACAAAATAGCATACCCAATTTTTAGAACAAGATGAAAAAAATCGCAACTATCTTATCCTTTTTAATTCTTACTACGCAATTTTTAACGGCGCAATCTCCGCAAGGCGGCGTAGCAATTAAGATCGGAAAAATATCCGGACAGATCATCGACGCCAACACAAAAGAACCTATGGAATATGCCACCGTTGCCGTTTACAAGGAAGCAGACAGCAGTTTGGTTACCGGTTCTATTACGACTACAAACGGAAATTTCAGAATTACAGACATTCCCGTTGGAAATATGTACCTCAAAATAGACTTCTTGGGTTATAAAACGCTTATAAAAAGAGGCGTCAGTATAACTTTTGACGCTCCAGAAGTAAAACTCAAGAAAATCGCCATTGAACCTTACGAAAGCATGTTGGAAGGCGTCGATATTGTCGCCGAACGCCCATTATATCAAAAT
The DNA here is from genome assembly GCA_031254805.1 of Bacteroidales bacterium. Lineage (GTDB taxonomy): Bacteria > Bacteroidota > Bacteroidia > Bacteroidales > WRLA01 > WRLA01. Next base: position 41,383 of record JAIRTP010000039.1, on the reverse strand, counting down.
CAGATAGATCGGCGCGTTATCAATCCCGAACAAGATGTGATGGCTCAAGGTGGATCTGCCCTTGAAGTTTTGGAAAACGCGCCTTCCGTCGAAGTTGACATTGAAGGAAATGTTGCTTTGCGTGGAAATACGAGCGTTACAATTCTGATTGACGGACGCCCGTCGGGATACAGCGGAGAATCGGCCGGAGATCTTTTGCAACAAATTCCTACCAATTCCATCGACAAAATTGAAATCATCACCAATCCTTCCTCAAAATATGATCCAGAAGGCGTTACGGGTATCATCAATATTATTATGAAGAAGAACACATTGGAAGGTTTCAACGGAACGGTCAATGCCGGCGGCAGCACGCAGTTGGATTATAATGCCGGCATGAATCTTAATTATCGTAATGAATGGATGAGTTTGTACAGCAATTTGGGCGTTGGAAAAAGAAAGTACACATCAACCGGAACCAATTATAAAGAGAGTTATTTTGAAAACGACACGTTATTCTTCGATCAAAAATCGAGAAATGAAAGCGGAGGATTAAACTTGAACGCCAGATTAGGTATTGATTTCTTGGTCAACAGAAATAACACTTTATCCATTACGGGAAGGATTAGCGGCGGTAATCGCAATAATGATCAAAGTACCAGTTATCTCAACGGAAGAACCAATCGCGAAGAAAAGCCGGATCAAAAATATATATCGAGCATCGAAAGTAAAAACCATCGTTTCAGTTACAATGCAGGAGCTTTATGGGAGACAAAGTTTTCCAGTAAAGATCATTTTTTATTGGTCGATCTCTCTTATGGACAACATGCTAACGATCAAACATCTTATTACGATCAATATAGTTACGTAGCTCCCGCATTTGACTCGATAATCTTCGATTATTCGAGAAAAAACATGACAAATGGTAAAACCGGAACTTTTGAAGGAAAAGTCGATTATGCCATGCCCATAAAAGAACGCTCCAAATTTGAAGCGGGCGGCTCCGTAAGAACGCGAGATATGGAGAACGATCTAGAATTCGGCTATAAAAGAGATGGCGATTATATCGTAGATAACAATCAAACCAATAAGTTTATCTATGATGAAAATATTTTCGCTTTATATGCGCAATTCGGTTCTAAATTTGGAAAATTCTCCTACCAAGTAGGATTAAGAGGCGAGTATGCTGAAATGAAAGGAGATAGTCCATCTCAAGGAGACGATATAAGCAATTCTACCTTTAATTCTTTGGATATTCATCCTGCCAATTTTTCATCTGATTATTTTGAATTGTATCCCACCGCTTTTATCATGTATCAGATCAAAGAAACCGATGAATTAAAACTCAACTATACGCGTCGGGTCAATCGTCCCGGTCCATGGAACTTGAATCCTTATCAAAACGTCATCGATACGATGAACATATCTATTGGTAATCCGAAATTGAAGCCGGAATTCATCAATGCTCTTGAATTGAGTTATTTCAAATATTTAAAAAACGGTTCTTTATCGACGACTTTATTCTACAGAAATACGACCGACGTGATCTCTCGCTATACGGAGATCAATTCCGATGGCGTTACCATTTCTTCTTGGGCAAACCTGAACACGACAAACGCTTACGGTTTAGAATTGGTTTTCAACAATCGTTTCTTTAAAGTGTGGTCGTTGACGGCAAGCGCTAATTTAGGATATTCGAGCATCAACGGAAAGTTATTCGATGAAAATATAAGCAACAGCGGCGTCAATTGGGGAATTAATATGAACAACTCTTTCTCTTTGACGGAGACGACCACGTTGCAATTTAACGGACGTTACAACGGTCCGAGAATTACCGCTCAGGGAGAATTCATGGGATTTTTTGTTGCGGATATCGGCTTGAAACAGGATTTTCTTAAAAAACGTTTGAGCGTTACGTTACGCATCAGCGACGTTTTCAATACGATGGAATACGAGTCGTACAGTCGCGCCGAAAAGTTCTATCAACATAGTTCCAGAAATCCGCGATCGCTGTTAGGTTTCCTCAACATCTCTTATAAATTCGGGAATATGCAGATGAGAGAGATGAAAAGGCGCACGTCAAGCAACGGCGACGAATATCAAAACGGCGACAACGGCATAGATATGTATTAATCATGTATCCATGAATATCATAAATTGTTGAAAGTGAAGAAATGGAGGCAGTAAAGAAATTAATAAAACTGTTTAGCGATCTGTATGGAGACAAACCCGAATCCATGCAACTGTTGCCCGGTTCGGGAAGCCACAGGATTTATTATAAAATGACGTTGAAAGATATCGTCGCCTTAGGTTCGTACAATCAGGATATACCTGAAAATCGGGCATTTTTCTACTTTACCGAGCATTTCAAAAAATACGATCTTCCGGTTCCGTCCATTTATGCCATTCACAACGACGAAGATGCCTATTTACAAGAATATTTAGGAGAGATAACTCTTTACGACTATTTAACCAAGCATCGTTCGGGAGCGACTTTTTCAGATGACATTGTCAATTATTACAAAAAAGTATTGGAATGGTTGCCGATATTCCAAACGGGAGCGTCTAAAGATATTGATTATTCTATGGCGTATCCCCGTCACGCCTTTGACGAACAATCCATGCAATGGGATTTAAACTATTTCAAATATTATTTCATCAAGCTTTCGGGCATTTTGTTCGACGAGCAAAGATTGGAATATGATTTTCAAACTTTGATAAAATGTTTGCATGAAGTTCCTTCCGATTATTTTTTATATCGAGACTTTCAATCGCGCAACATCATGATCAAAGACGGAAAAATTTATTTCATAGATTATCAAGGCGGTAGAAAAGGCGCTTTACAATATGACATAGCCTCTTTGCTTTGGGACGCTAAAGCCGATATTCCCCGCGAAACGCAATTTTCTTTATTGGAATATTATTTGAAACAACTTTCTGAACTCATTCCGGTTGATAAAGAGCAATTTAAAAAATATTATTACGTTTTTGTACTGGCGCGGATTTTACAAGCTTTGGGAACTTACGGATATAGAGGATTTTATGAAAATAAACCGCACTTTTTGCAAAGTATTCCTTTTGCGCTCGACAATTTGAAATGGCTTTTTGACAATACGACATTTCCGATAGAAATTCCGGAATTAAGCGCCGTATTAAAACGGATGATCGGCTCTTCGTTTTTGAGGGCATTGTCAACGCCTGCAAAAAGTAATTTAACGGTAACTATTCATTCATTTTCTTATCACAAAGGAATTCCATACGACCCGACGGGAAACGGCGGCGGACATGTTTTTGATTGCAGAATCGTGCCGAATCCAGGTAGAAAATCACAATTTAAAGAGTTGACGGGACGCGATAAGGAGGTGAAAGATTTTCTGGATAACAATTCCGAAGTTGAAGCTTTCTTTCAAAATATAAAAGGCATCGTTCTGCAATCCGTTGAAAATTATTTGAATAGAAGATTTACAAATCTGATGCTCAGTTTTGGGTGCACCGGAGGGCAGCATCGAAGCGTATATTTTTCCGAACGTACAGCGCAATTTTTAAGAGAAAACTATCCCAAACTGAAAATTACGCTATTCCATAATGAACAAAAACATTTGAACGAAGAGCTATGAAAGCGATGATCTTGGCGGCGGGTTTGGGATCGCGGTTGCGTCCGTTGACCGACGAAACGCCAAAAGCTTTATTGAAAGTTACCGGAAAACCGCTTTTGAGTTATGCCATTGAGAAACTTGCGGCTGTCGGCGTTACGGACATCATCGTCAACGCGCATCATCACGCTGAACAGATAGAACGTTACGTTACAGAAAACCCTTATCCTGATATCAACCTATTCCTTTCCGACGAAAAAGATCAATTGCTCAATACCGGCGGCGCTCTTAAAAAAGCGCAATGGTTTTTTGCTCCGGATGAAAATTTCTTTTTATATAACGCCGATATTCTCACCAATATCAACTTGCTCGAAATGATGGATTACCATCTACGTAACAACGCCTTAGCAACTTTAGCGGTTTCGGAAAGGATCACGCAGCGTTATTTTTTATTCGACGAGCAAAATATTTTACGCGGTTGGACCAACATCAAAACAGGCGAACTTATTCCGGAATCGCTCATTGCCGCACAATATAACAAGCTTGCTTTTTCGGGGATTCATCTCATCAACTCCAAATTATTTTCGATGATCGAAAAAACGGGGACTTTTTCTATCGTACCCGAATATTTGAGACTTTGTCGAAATCACACAATCATGGGTTACAATCACACCGGTTCGCTATGGTTGGATATAGGAAAACCGGAATTTTTTTCCGAAGCAGAATTTTTTATAAACAAGCTATCCGATACGGAATAATCGTTGGAGCCGATAAATTGGACTTCCACGAAATGGTAGCGCTTTAAGAAGCGTCCATCTACATTCTAAAAATGAAAAAACGGCGAGGAATGGGAGGTGAAAATTTGAATCAAAGAAAACAAAAATAACATTCTGTCGTTATTTTCTATATTTTTGCGAGCTAATAAATAAAAATCATTAATAAATGGGCGTTTTTAAAGCATATGATATAAGAGGAATCTACAATAAAGACTTTCATCGAGAAGATGCGTATAAAATAGGATTTCACTTAGCTCAAATGATGAAAACCGATCTCATCTTGATAGGGCGCGACGCGCGCGTCTCTTCCGATGAAATTTTCGAATATTTGGCGCGCGGAATAAACGACGCCGGCGTCAACGTCGATGATGCAGGTTGGTGCACTACGCCGTATGTTTATTGGATGACCGCCGCAAAAAATTATGATTGTTCGGTGCAAATTACCGCTTCTCATAACCCGAAAGAGTATAACGGATTAAAAGTATCTAAAAAATACGCATTGCCGATCGGTTACGATTCCGGCTTAAACCTTATCGAACAAAAGATGAACGAGCCGATCGTTCCCGTAGCAAAACGCGGTTGCATCCGAAAAGTAGATTTCAAACAAGATTATATAGCATTTTTATTGCAGTACAAAAGCGATTTTTCAAATTTGAATATCAGTATTGATTGCTCTAATGGCATGGTCCCGATCTTTATTAAAGCCATTTTAGGAGATCAGCCCGCCTATATTCATGACAAAATTGATTGTACCTTTCCCAATCATGAGCCCAATCCCTTGAATCCGGAAAGCATAAAGGATATTTGCGATTTAGTAAAAAAAGAAAGATCCGATATTGGAATCATATTCGACGGGGACGCCGATAGAGTAGTTTTTATTGATGAAAAAGGAAATTTTATTCCTCCTGATTTGATCATCGCCGTATTAGCGCATTACTGGCTGGAGGAGCGTAAATGCAAGGGAATGGTTATTCAGGATATTCGCACTTCGAAATCCGTACAAGAATATATTGAAAAGTTTGGTTCTCAAATGTACGCTTGGCGAGTTGGAAGAGCTTACGCCGCTGAAAAATTACGCGAAATAGATGGCATTTATGGAGGCGAGTTGGCGGGACATTATTATGCCCGGGAATTTTTCTATTCCGATTCTGCTTTGATGACGATGTCGATCGTTTTAGGTATCATACAAAAATTTAAGGATAAAGGAGTTCCAATATCTCAATTGATCAAAAAGATTAAGAAATATGAAAACTCCGGGGAGATCAATTTTAAACTTGATCGTAAAGAGGAGGCGATGAACGCCGTTGTAGAATATTTTGCAAAAGAAGAAAAACCGATCAAAATCATGGATTTCGATGGATATCGTATGGAGTTCAAAAATTGGTGGTTCAACATACGACTCTCCAATACAGAACCTTATCTCCGCTTCATAGCTGAGGCAACGACAAAACTTTTATTGGAAAAGAAAGTTGCAGAAACGGAAAAAATCATCAATTCATTCAAATAAAACAGATTTTATCATTTGTATCATTAAGACAGTCATCAAAAATCAGTTGACATGAAAATCAGAATATTATTTACTTTTTGCCTATACCTTGCTTTTGCGACCATAGCGTCTGCCCAAGAATCGCATATTTTTACAATGGACGACGTCGTCAACTTAGCGCGTATACAATCGCCGGATTCTTACATTGCGAAACATCGATTTAGGAGCCAGTTTTGGCAATACAGATCTTTCAAAGCCACAAAATTGCCTCAAATGGGCTTTTCGGCTACTTTGCCGAGTTATAATCGTTCCATTGACGGTGTTGAACAACCCGACGGAACCGTCAGCTATTTGGAACGTCAATTTTTGGATACCTACGGAGCAATCAATATTCGTCAGCAATTAGGATTTAGCGGCGGAGAGGTCTTTTTGACGTCAGGATTAAGGCGCTACGACAATATTTCCGACGGCGGTTCTTCTACTTCTTACACCAGCAGTCCGATTGTAAATGTAGGCGTTTCGCAGCCATTATTTCAATATAATTACTATAAATGGGCAAAAAAACTTGAACCGATGCGCTATGAAGAGGCGCGTCGCAGTTATTTGGAGTCTTTAGAATCCATTTCCGAAAAAGCTGTAATGGAATTTTTCTCTTTATTATCAACTCAAATTGAGTTGCAAATTGCTGAAAAAAATATGGCGGCATACGACACTTTATTTCGTCTTTCGCAAGGTCGTTTTCAAATGGGAAAAATTCCCGAAACAGATCTTTTACAGATAGAATTACAACTTTTGCAAGCGACCGCTAATGTGGAAAATTGTAAAATAAGTTATGACAATCAATTAATTCAGTTCAAATCTTTTCTGCGATTACAAGATAATAAAGACGTAGTCATTATTCCGCCTCAAATAGAAAAATATCTTGTATTAGATGTTGAAGACGTTTTGACAAAAACTATTACCAACACATCGATAGCGTTAGGATTTCAACGTCGATTGATAGAAGCGCAAAGCGAGTTGAATCGTTCGAAAATGGATGGACGTTTCGATGCCGACATTTACGCTGCATTCGGATTGACTGCAACAGGAGCGAAATTTATCGACGCTTATCGTCATCCGTTAGACCAACAACAAGTACGCGTCGGTCTGAGCATACCCATTTATGATTGGGGCGTTGCCCGCGGAAAAATAAAAATGGCCGAATCAAATATAGAATTGACTCAAACTCAAGTGCAGCAAGACGAATTAGACCTCATTCAGGAAATTTACGTCAAAGTTGCGCGTTTTAACATGCAACAGCAGCAAATTACGATCGCCGCTAAATCCGATACGATTGCTCAAAAGAGCTATCAACTCACCCAACAACGTTATATGGCGGGAAAAGATGTGACTTTCTTGGATATCAATAACGCCCAAATACAAAGCGACAACGCCTTGAAAAGCTATTACAATGTCCTAATGAACTATTGGAGAAGTTATTACGAACTTAGAAGGCTTACGCTCTTCGATTGGGAACAACAAGAGAAACTTGACTTCGACGAAAAAAGTTTACTATAATACAACCGCCGTCTAATGAATATTTTTACAGTCAATTAGATCTCAAAAAAATGCGCGCTTTTGCAATTATATTTAGAACTTAATTTTCCTTTTCATTACGGCATGATTTCAATCACGCCCAAACGTTTTTTACCATCCATTCTGATCATTATCGGTTTTTTAAAACGATAATGTTTGCAATATTTCGTCGCTTCGACAAGCGATTGTTTTTTCAGTAACTCCCAATTGATAAAATTATCTTTTGACATATGTTGTATGGAATAATAGCCGATATTCATAGCCGTCACATTATGAAAGAAATGAGAGCCGTATGAACCGTCCAACGGAAAACTTTCAAGGCTGGTTTCGACAATGAGTTTGGCGTTAGATATTTGCGACCACATTACGGGAATTCCTATAAAACGATCGCGCGTTCCCCAACGTCCCGGGCCTATTAGAACATAATTTCGGTTTTCTTCAACCAATTTCTTATTCAAAACGTCTACTTCCGATGCAATCTGTTCCGTATTTATTTTATCAAAGAGATCCGGATCTACGACAACGACGTCTACGATATCTTCAATTGTTCCGTTGCCCATTCCTTTATCGGCATAAAGCAATGAATTTTCTCTATTAAGTTTGGAAACGTCAATATTGCAATCCAAAGAGCTGCTCAAAAGCGGTTTTATCTGTAAAAGATAAAAAGTAGCTTTGCCCTCGTCGTCTTTGGTCATATCTACGGCAAATTCGATCTCGACCGGAGATCCCATGGCTTCTTTCATGATTGCCAACATTGCATTAATCGTATCAGCTAATGGAATATAATTGTATTTCAATATATTAGCAAAATTTAATACAATCAATCCCTGACGATCTATTCCCGGCGTCAGCACATTATTATTGACATCAAAAATTGACGCTAAATGACGAATTGTTCCATGTTTTTTCGCCATTTCAACATCCAATTTTTCCAATCCTGACTCCTCCCCTTCTATCAGATCTATATTGGTTTTATTCAGATCGATAGCATAAAAATAATTTTGCGTCGTTCTCAATAGATCTTCTACAGAATATATATCGGTACCGGGATATTTCGGCGAAAAACGATATGTTTTTTCTCCTCCGACAACATAATTTCCCAACCCTAAAGCCAACAATGCAAATCCATCCTCCGGATTGCTGTGTCCAACCGGATAATAATTATACGATTGCGCAACGCCGCTGATATGAGGATAGAAATAGCGTTCATACTGACGTCCGACGACCTCTTGTATGACGATGGCCATCTGTTCATCTTCAATTTTGTAATTCACAGCGCGGATATAATCTTTGGCGCTATGAACAAATACCGAAGCGTATACCATTTTTATGGCATCCTCGCATTGTTTTACCCTCTCGTCGATATCATGACTGCTAAACGGGATCAAATAAGTCTCAAAAATTCCGCTAAATGGGCGCATCAACGAATCTTCAAAAAGCCCTGATGAACGCACAGCCAAAGGTTTGTCGGTAATTGTTGCAAGTTTCTTGATTTTTTTTCTTAACGAAACGGGAAGCTTAGCCTTCATAAAACGTTTTTTGATCTTGTCATCCCCCCACTCTTCTCCATAAAGCGCATTTAACTTATTTTCTTTCAAAAAATCCAAAAAAGCGTCGGAGCCGATCATAAAAGTTCGCGGCGTACGGATATTAATTCCCGGAACAATCCGGCTCAAGTCAATATTCACAAAAAGATTATTGATAAAAGCCAATCCGCGCCCCTTTCCTCCGAAAGATCCCGAATACATCGAAGCAATATTTTGAGAATCATAACGATCAATCTCTTCAAACGGGATCACTTTTCCTTTCGCCTGCTCGCTTCTGTGGCGGCTTATAGCGTCTAAAAGGAAATTCCGCAAAGCGTTCGGCTCCGTAAAATCTTCTAATTGATACGCTTGTAGAATTCGCGCTATTTGAATCTCTCCACGCGCCATAAACCAAATTGAAAAGTGGTTCCATTTGGCATGATATGTCAAAGAACTGTCGGGAATGATCTTTACCGTCTCTTCAAATTCCAACATGGTCGTCGCCGTATAAATTGCATTGCCCGATTCGTCTTTGAATATAAAGTCTCCGAATCCCAGATAAGAATTGATAAAATTCTTTACATCTTGTATCAAGGTTTCGGAATGTTTATGAATAAAAACAGTTTTCAATTGACGAGCATAGGTCTCGTTGGAAACGTCAGATGATTGCATCACAATAGGCAAATACGGATTTTGCCGCCGTATTTGTTCCACCAACCGAAAACCTGCTTTTTCATCAAGAATTCCGTTTTTCCAAAATCTGACGTCGGAGATCGCACACAATAAATTTTCATGATATTTATAGTAAATATCCAGCGCGTCTTCATAATTGGCGGCATGCAATATTTTCGGACGCGCTCTCAAGCGTATCAGCTTTTCCATTAAATTGCTGTCGGTCTTATCCAATAAAAGTTGCGTTTGATCCATTACCGCCGTATAAAGCACCGGCATATAACGGGAATAATATTGCGGCGAATCTTCAACTAACAATATAACCTGAACCTGTCCGATTTTAGAATCATTTTCAACATTTACGCGATCCTCCAAATTTTTTATCATAGCGTAAAATATCTTCGGATCGCCATTCCAGATATATATTTTATTGATTTCGTCATGTTCCGATTGCTCTTCCTGTTCAAATCGCGCCAAATCTTTATTATTGAGAAGCATATAGATCGGCATGTAAGGAAATTTTCTTCGTATTTCTCTGCTGACTTCGATGTGAAAACTTTTATCAACGCCCATCATCATAATAACCACGTCGAAATGTTTGGAGCGAAGCCATTCCATAGCGTCTTCCTTAGTAGAAACGCCCGTGATACGCGGCACATCCGAAACTCCGAATTCATAAAATCCTCCCAAAATATGCTGCGTCGTACGTCCCTCGCTTTCAACGCTATAAACATCGTATAAATTGGCGATCAGCAATATTTCACGTACTTTAAAAGGCATCAGATCATGAAAAATCTCTCTTCCGTAATTTTGATTATTCAAAGAGCGTTGTAATAATTGACGGCTGTTGAAAACCGAATGAGCGCCGTCTCCATCTTTACGATTCGTTTCATAATTAAGATCATTCAAATCCATCCCATTCAAATAAGCAGTAAGCATTTTCGCTACATGCCTCAAAAGATGTTTTTCCTGTTTAAGAAACGGCCCGTCGTCCGCAACAGGAAGTTCCTTCAAATAAAATATTTCAATTTTGCCTTTGTCATTATCCGTCGTCTTGAATTCTTCCGACATTCTCCAGCCGGTTTCCACAAAACGATCGCTGTAAAAAACGCGACTCTTAAAAGTTATTTTTGCACGCGCATGACGCGGATGCCGCCACGCCCTTGGCAAGATTTCACAAATTTGTTCAAACGTTTCAGGAATGGGTTTTTTCTCTCGAATAATACGCGTCAACCGGTTAATAGCCGCAAGTTCTTTCAACTGCTCCATACTCATATCTATCTCTTCCGGCTCTTGTTGCGGCATATAAAACCGTTTTATTATATAAACAACCGCCGAAAAAAGCTCTTTTTCCTGCGGCGTAAAAAAAGGTGAACTATGTCGATTCAACGGTTTTCTGTAAATTGTAATTGAGCAACTACTATAATCGTAGGCGGGAAATGTCTCCAAAAGCATTGATACGGATTCCTGAAAGTCATGGCTGTAAAAAGTATCGGAACCAAATTCTATCTTAGCGGCAATATCATGCGAAACTTCAAAAACGTTAGGGAGTAATAAAGCAATCTGCGCCAAAGCCTCGACAGGCGGCCTTCCTTCCCGTAGCACCGCGGCGATTTTATTAACGCCCGTTAACGTCTCCAGAATTTGTCTGTTGTTTTCATGATTGTTAGAATTTTTGCTGTTATATTTCATTTTTTGCGTACATTTGCATGGTTTTACTATCTTGTAAGAATACAAAAATAATCATTTTTTGTTTTTAATATCAGGAAAAGTAGCTTTTATTTTTTATTACGCTCTTAATGAATAAAAAATAGCAATGTTTTTGCATAATTCAAAAGAGATAATCAATAACGGTTTTGATAGATTGAAAAAGCTAAAAATATGATACGTGTTGTATTATTTGATCACTTTAAAATTGTTTGCGATGGAATTGAAGCGTTAATTGCCGATGTTCCTGATATTCAAATTGTCGCTAAAGTTACCGGAGGAGTGAACGATCTTCTCCATGTCTTTTCCGATGTATTAACGCATGTTGTGCTTTTCGATGTTTACAGCCCCGACGGCGAAGCGTTGGAATATATCCGCACTATACGAAGACAATTTCCAAAAATCAATATTTTGATTCTTTCGATGTGCGAGAGAGAAAGTTTTGTATTGAAAACCATCAAAGCCGGCGCAAAAGGCTATCTTTCCAGCGACACTTCACGCCCGGAGATCTTAGAGGCAATCTATTCCGTCCGTAACGGCTACGATTATTACGGCAAAAGCATAACCAATATTTTATTACGCGGATATCTCGATAAGTCGCAGAAAGAAAAAGACGGAGAAGAATCACCGGAACTTTCTTCTCGGGAAATAGAAGTATTGCGCCTTGTAGGCGAAGGATTTACCAATCAGGAAATTGCAGATAAGCTTTTTATCAGCATACGAACGGTCGAATCTCATAAAAGCAATATTATGCGAAAAGTAAATCTTCGCACCACCGTTGATTTAGTAAAATTTGCCATTCGCAACAACTATATGGATGTATAAATTTATTCCGAATTGAGCTCCAAAAATTCAATTTCTAAAGAACGTATTATACTTGGAATCGATCCGGGAACTAACGTAATGGGTTACGGATTAATCATGGAAAAAGGAAATCGTATCGAATTGATCACTATGGGCGTTTTGAAATTATCGGGCTATGACGATCATGCTTTAAAATTGAAAAAAATATTTGAACGCACTTTAGCCATCATCGATGAATATCATCCCGACGAACTCTCTATTGAAGCTCCATTTCATGGAAAAAACGTTCAATCGATGCTCAAACTTGGCCGCGCTCAAGGCGTCGCCATCGCGGCGGCTCTCTTTAGAAATATTCCCGTTTTTGAATATTCTCCTAAAAAAATCAAGCTATCAGTTACGGGAAACGGTTCTTCTTCAAAAGAACAGGTGGCCGCCATGTTGCAAACTTTATTGACGTACGAACAAAAACCGAAATTATTAGACGCTACAGACGGCCTTGCTGCCGCCGTTTGCCATTTTCTTCAACGTAACGATCAAAAATCAGGAACTTCGTATACCGGCTGGAAAGCCTTCATCTCCGATAATCCGGATAGAGTGAAGAAAAAATAAAAGATCTCTTGAGACTTCCTTTCCTCATTTTGCAAAAATAAAACGCGATCATTCAGGCCATTAGGCTGTAATATGAAATTATGAATTATAAGCGATTTCAGTGGAAAAGATATTATTCCATAGCCTGAATAGTTTCAATAAATCCATTAAAATCAACTATTAGTTCCCGAATAAGGCCGGCGCTGTAAAATAGAACGGCTTAAAGATATTTCGTCAGTATATTCCAAATTATCGCCTACGGCAATTCCTCGGGCAATAATAGAAATCGGAATTCCAAGAGGTTCTATCTGTCGAAATAGATAAAATCCTGTAGTATCACCTTCGACGGTAGCCGGTAACGCAAAGATCAGCTCTTTTATTTTCCCCGATTGAAGCCGTTCCATCAACAAGTCAATGGAAAGCTGATCCGGCCCAATCCCCTCAATTGGGGAAATAATACCGCCCAATACATGATAAACGCCATTATATGAATGCGTATTTTCAACCGCCATAACGTCTCTTATGCTCTCAACCAAACAGATCGTAGAATGATCTCTTGCCGGATTTCCACATATCGAGCATATCTCCTTATCCGACAGATTATTACAACAAGCGCAGTAGAAAATATTCCTTTTCAACTCCACAAACGTTTCGGCAAAACGCTCCACATCAGGCAAATCTCTATCTAACAAATGTAACGCCAACCGCAACGCCGTTCTTTTACCAATACCCGGCAACGAAGCAAACGCCTCGACTGCTTGTTCTAAATATTTTGAAGAAAAGTGATCCATTAATAATTAATTATCAACCGATAATTTTTAAAATCAAACAATTTTATGCTTTCATCATAAGCAATAATACCTAACTTTGCAAAGTTAATCATTATTATATTTAAGCAAAATAAATTTAAATTGTTATGCGTAGAGTTACATCTCTTATTGCCTTGATTCTGATTCTCGGAAAAGTGGCGTTGTTTTCCCAAGACATTAACAAGGTGGACGCGCACGGAAGAAAACAGGGCGTTTGGATTAAAAAATATAATGCTGAAAAGATAAAATACGAAGGCTTTTTCGTTGACGACATTCCATCGGGAACTTTCTTACATTATTACGATAACGGAAATTTACAAGCCGAGGTATCCTATCATGAAAACGGCAAAGAAAGCAGCGCTATTTTATATAATGAAGAAGGAAAGAGAATGGCGACAGGAAAATATATCGATCAAAAAAAAGAAGGCGAATGGCTTTATTATAATGAAAATACCCAACTTCTCAGAATGCGCGAGAGATATGAAAAAGGAGTTCCCAAAGGAGAATGGATCATCTACCATGACGATGGACGCACGCCCTCGGAAAGAGAAAATTGGGTAAAAGGTAAAAAAGAGGGATTGCAAATATCCTATTTTGATAATGGACAAATAAAACAAGAGATAAATTATCAAAACGGGATACCCGAAGGCCCCGTAAAATATTATCATAAAAATGGAAAAATACGAGGAACGGGGCAATATATCGACCATAAAAAAGAAGGAATTTGGACATATTATGATGAAGAGGGGAAAATAACCGTTACAGACCATTATGAAAAGGGGGAAATCATTGAAAACGACGAAAAGGAACGATGAAAAAACTTTTCTATTTTATTAATTTTAATAATAAGCTTATTTTAAGTAAAGTTTAGTCCTTTGAAAAAAATCATACATATTGACATTGACGCTTTTTACGCTTCTGTGGAACAGCGAGACGACGTATCTTTACGGGGAAAACCCGTAGCGGTTGGTTATTCCGAAAAACGAGGCGTCGTAGCGGCGGCCAGTTATGAAGCGCGTAAGTTCGGCGTTCATTCGGCAATGCCTTCCGTTACGGCTAAACGAAAATGTCCTCATTTGATATTTCGTTTACCGCGATTTAATGTTTATCGCGATATTTCGCGACAGATCATGGATATCTATTTTGAATATACCGATTTAGTCGAACCGCTGTCATTAGATGAAGCTTTTTTGGATATTACAGTCAATTATAAAAACATGCCTTCTGCGACCATTATGGCAAAAGAGATCCAACAACGAATTTTCAGAGAGACCGGGCTGACGGTTTCCGCCGGCGTTTCTTACAATAAATTTTTAGCCAAAATAGCATCCGATTACAAAAAGCCAAACGGTTTTTTTGCTATCGTTCCCGAAGAAGCGGAACGTTTTATTGAACAATTAGCGATTGAACGTTTTTATGGAGTCGGCAAAGTCACCGCCGCAAAAATGCGCGAATTACAAATATTTAACGGATATGATCTGAAACAATGGAGTTTGATTGATTTGGTAAAGATCTTTGGAAAGTCGGGCAATGTATTTTACAATTACGCGCGAGGCGTCGATTTACGTGAAGTGGTCCCCGACAGGATCATTAAATCCGTAAGTTCCGAAAATACCTTTGATAAAGATATAAGCATCTTACCATCATTGAATGTAGAATTATATCACATTGCCCGCGAAGTCATGAGACGCGTTGATCAATCATCGTTTCATGGACGAACGATCACTCTAAAAGTAAAATACGCCGATTTCAAGGTTATTACAAGAAGTAAAACCATAAATGGACATATTCCTGATTTTGAAGCGCTTTGGATGATTTCCAAAGATATGTTGAAAAATATTGACTTGTCTCAAAGGGGCGTTAGATTGTTGGGGTTAGGCGTTAGCAACGGCGACACAATCAATGAGAAAATCTATACGCAGTTAGAGTTCGATTTTCCGGAATAATTGATTCTCTCATACAACGCAGAATACAACTGCACTCTCATCTCAATATCATGAAAAAAATCAATGAAGACGCCTCAAAAATCCAACTATAACCTGCAAAAGTTACAGATGGCAAGTTGAATCAACAAAAACGTTCGTCATCTCTTGCTTTTTTACGATTAATATATTGCATATATTCCGTTAATCGTATTAAGATCTACATTTTTTTCAAAGTTATTAACATTGTCTTTGTTAAAAGGATTGTTCCGAAACCGCCCAAGCAAGTCGTTTTTTTCGTAATTTTGTACCATATTTTAAATATGGCATATTATTTGTTGCGTACTATGTAATACATTAATAATTAGTAACTTATTTTATTTATATATATGGAAGCTAAGTTTAGCCAAAGTCTAAATAACGTATTGCAATATAGCCGCGAGGAAACGGTACGATTAGGAAGTTCCTACGTTGGGCTTGAGCATTTGTTGTTGGGAATTATCAGAGATAATAATAACCTTGCGGCTCAGATTATCAGTAAAGACGGATCAAAAAGTATTTTTGAGATAAAAAGAAAATTAGACGAGTTGATTCAGAAAAATATCAACTATCAAACCGATCAGAAAGTTGATCAAAATAATACGCCATTAACAAAAGAAGCCGAAAGAGCTTTAAAGCGCACTTTTTTGGAAGCTAAAAATCTGAAAAGTAATCTTATTGGAACAGAACATTTATTGCTATCTATCTTAAAAGATACGGATAATCCCGGTACGAGACTATTATTGGATAGCGGGCTTAGTTATCAAAAAGCGTATGACGAAATAGCGACAAATCATCCTACATGGCAAGAGAATCCGCCGGCAAAACTAAGAGCAGATATCAGTCCTGAAGATGAGGATGAAGCGGAAAATATAGGATATTCCAAACGCTACTCAAGAAAAGAACAAGGTAGAGAGAAATCCGACACGCCGGCGTTGGATAATTTTGGCAGAGATCTGACAAAAGCAGCGCGTGAAGGACGTTTAGATCCCATTGTCGGGCGCAAGACGGAATTAGAGCGAATTGCGCAAATTTTAAGCCGCCGGAAAAAGAATAATCCGATCTTGATCGGGGATCCGGGCGTCGGAAAATCAGCCATTGTTGAGGGATTAGCATTGCGTATTGTTAATCGTCAAATATCTCGCGTTTTATTCGATAAGCGCGTATTTGCGTTGGATATGGGCTCCATTGTTGCCGGAACGAAATATCGCGGACAATTTGAAGAACGGGTAAAAGCTTTATTGAATGAATTGCAACAACATCCGGAAATTATTCTTTTTATCGACGAAATACATACTATGGTCGGCGCCGGTAACGCCATAGGATCATTGGACGCTTCTAACATGTTTAAACCAGCATTAGCGCGCGGCGAGATTCAATGTATAGGAGCGACTACCTTAGACGAATACCGTCAATATATTGAAAAAGACGGAGCTTTAGAACGAAGATTTCAAAAAGTGATGGTCGATCCAACTACGCCGGAAGAATCAATTACTATTTTGGAGAATATCAAAGAGCGTTATGAAGATCATCACAATATTACCTACACAGACGAAGCTATTCATGCATGCGTCAAATTAACAGATCGTTATATTACCGATCGTTATCTTCCGGATAAAGCCATCGACGCATTGGACGAATCGGGCGCGCGCGTACATATTAATAATATGAGCGTACCGGTAGATCTTATCCAATTGGAAGCCGAACTTGACGAGATCACGAAAAAGAAAAAAGAAGCTATTCAAAATCAAAAATTTGAAGATGCGGTGGTTTTTCGCGATCAAGAACGTAAAATGCAAGAAGATATCGAACTGGAAAAACAAAACTGGGCCGACGACGGAAAGAAGAAGCATCTTCATGTCACAGAAGAAGATGTCGCAGAAGTTGTCGCTATGATGACAGGCGTTCCCGTACAACGCATCGCGCAAAACGAAAGCGAGCGCTTGGTAAAAATGGAAGAGGAGTTAAAAGGCGCCGTGATAGGACAAGACGACGCCGTGAAAAAAGTGGTCAAAGCCATACGTAGAAACCGCGCGGGATTGAAAGATCCGGGAAAACCAATCGGCGCTTATATTTTCCTCGGACCGACAGGCGTTGGAAAGACATATTTGGCAAAAATGTTGGCAAAATATCTATTTGATAGCGAAGATGCGCTTATTCGTATTGATATGAGCGAGTATATGGAGAAATTTGCCGTTTCGCGTCTTGTGGGAGCTCCTCCGGGATATGTCGGATATGAAGAAGGAGGACAACTGACGGAGAAAGTTCGCCGCAAACCTTATTCTATTGTTCTTTTAGATGAGATAGAGAAGGCGCACCCCGATGTATTTCACTTGTTGCTACAAGTTTTCGACGACGGGCAATTGACCGATAGCCTGGGAAGAAAGGTCGATTTTAAAAATACTATTATCATCATGACCTCTAATATCGGATCCCGTCAATTGAAAGATTTCGGATCCGGCGTGGGATTTAACACTTCAACTCGGAACGAAAATTCCGCTGATTCAGCGAAAAGCGTTATTGAAAATGCTCTCCGTAAGACTTTTGCACCCGAATTTCTGAATAGAATTGACGACGTGATCATTTTTGAATCGCTTCAAAAGAAAGATATTCGTAAAATTATTGATATCGAGTTAGAGAAAGTGATTCGCCGTATTGTTGAATTGGGATACAAAGTCTCCATTACCGAAGAAGCCAAAGATTTTATTGCAGAAAAAGGATGGGACGAACAATTTGGGGCACGACCGTTGAAGAGAGCCATTCAAAAATATATCGAAGATAATTTAGCGGAAGAAATCATTCTCACAAAACCCAAAGAAGGTTCTAAAATAGAAATAGACTACGATAAATCAGCGGATAATATTGTGTTGAAGATCAAAGTGAAGGAAGAAGAAAAAAATGCAAATTAGGGCGTAGTTAAAAAGCGTCGTAATTAATATTTTTAACTAAGTAAAATAAATCATAAAACTGTCAACTTTTTTTTAAGACGCGGTAAAACGTCTAATAACTGAAAATTATATAAAATGAATCAAAAAATACGCGTTCGTTTTGCGCCAAGCCCAACGGGACCGCTTCATATAGGCGGCGTTCGTACGGCCTTGTACAACTATTTATTTGCCAAGAAACATGGCGGCTCTATGATATTGAGAATAGAAGATACCGATCAAACCAGATTTGTCCCGGGCGCAGAAGATTATATTGTTGAAGCCTTTCGTTGGTTGAACATCCCTTTTGACGAAGGCGTCCAAACAGGAGGCGCATACGCCCCATATAAACAGTCTGAACGAAAACCGCTATATAAACAATATATTGAGGAACTGATCAAAAAGGGAGCGGCCTATTACGCTTTTGACACAGCCGAAGAGTTAGAGAATTTGCGCAAAGAATACGAGTCGCGTAAAGAAACGTTCATTTATAATGCCGTATCTCGTAAAACGCTCAATAATTCGCTCAATTTACCGGAATCCGCCGTCCAAGAAAAATTAGCTTCGGGAGCGCCTTATACCATTCGTTTTAAGATGCCCGAAAATAAAGAGATCTCCATGAAAGATATTATTCGTGGGGATATTACGGTGCATTCCAACACATTGGACGATAAAATATTATTTAAATCGGATGGAATGCCCACTTACCATTTGGCTAATATCGTCGACGATCATTTGATGGAAATATCGCATGTGATCAGAGGAGAAGAATGGTTGCCATCCATGCCGTTGCATGTTTTGTTATATGAAGCTTTTGAATGGGACGCTCCTCAATTTGCTCATTTACCGCTACTTCTGCGCCCCGACGGAAATGGAAAATTAAGTAAAAGAGACGGCGACAGGCTGGGATTTCCCGTATTTCCTTTGGAATGGACAGATCCTAAAACGGAAGAAAAAGCGCATGGTTATCGTGAAGACGGATATCTTTCCGAAGCTGTTATTAATATGTTGGCGTTGTTGGGATGGAATCCGGGGACTGATAAGGAAATATTCTCTATGGAAGAACTTATCGAGGCCTTTTCTTTGGAGCGCGTCGGAAAATCCGGTTCTAAGTTTGACGTAGAAAAAGCAAAATGGTTTAATCAACAATATCTTCGCGCTTACGATAATAGCACGCTCGCACAAATGTTGACGCCTATTTTAGAATATCATCAATTAGCGGGATATATTTCGGAATCTTATGTCGAGAAAGTGGTCGCTTTAATAAAAGATCGCGTCAATTTCGTTTCAGATTTTTGGGAACAAGGGCGTTTTTTCTTTCTACGTCCCGAAAGCTATGATCCTCAAATTATTAAAAAACGTTGGAAAGATGGCATCGGCGGTCGAATTATTATCCTGTCAATCGCTTTAGATCAATTACATGATTGGGACGCTCCTATTATAAAAGACGCTATTACAGAATTTATCCAAAAAGGAGAGTTGAATATGGGACAGATGATGAATTGTTTGCGGCTGTTATTAGTCGGCGCCGCTACCGGACCTGATTTAGCAGATATTATGGCAGTTCTTGGAAAAATGGAAACTTTATTACGTATTCGAGAAGGTATAAAAGTGATTGAAGCGCAACAAGTTTGAGTTTATGGGAATTATTTCGATTGAAAATATGGAATTTTACGCTTATCATGGTTGTTTTGAAGAAGAGCAACAGATAGGTACTTGGTTTCAAGTAGACGTAAAAATGAAAGTAGATACTTCAAAGGCTGAACAGTCCGACAATCTTAAGGATACTGTAAATTATCAAGCTGTTTATCACACCATTAGGAATGAAATGTCACAAAAATCGAAACTATTGGAACATGTCGCAAGGCGTATATTAAACGCGCTTCTTAAGAATTATCCTGTCCTTTCCGCAGAAGTGACCGTTCATAAAAAGAATCCTCCATTGGGCGGAAAAACGGGAGCAGTTACGGTAACTCTAACATGCTAATATTTAAAGAAGTATCAGTCAACATATTTCTTAATATGATAAAAGATATTCAGATCCGTTTACTTTTATCGAGCGGGGTCTGTCGTCCCTACAACAAAAGACTGCGAATTAATTTCTTAATCCGCAGTCTTTAATTTATAAAAACAAAGCTACGCGCTATTCCTTGCTTTTCTTTTCATCATCCTCTTTTGTTAACTCTTGGCGCAAGAAACGCAATTTTGCAATATTGAGTTCAAGTTCATTTTTCTCTCTTTGAATTTTTTTCTCAAATTCTTGTTTCAATATATCCGCATTCTTAGAACTTGCTAAAAATCCGAGATTATTTTCCCAAAGGTTGATTTCGTCTTGCATCGCATTGATTTTGTTTTGCAAGAAAGATATCTCCTTTCTCAAGCCTCTTTCATCGGCCGATCCGCTTTCTTGTCCGCCGGCTCCTCTATAGTAGCGAAATTCTCCGCCGCTTGAAACCTCAAATGAAGAGATATTCAATTTTTTCATCTTTTCGCTTAAAACTTTGCGATACTCTGTTTGCAAACGTTCTTTCTCTTTAATCGGAACAAAACCAATTTCGAGCCAACGACGTTGAAATTCTTTTAATTTATCAAGATTTTCTGCTTTAGATTGGGTAAAAGCATAATCTTTCAACTCTTCGATCAACGCTTTTTTTGCTTTTAAGTTTTCCGGCTCGACTGCGCTTCTGCTGTTGAAGTGTTCCTTTTTATTATTAAAGAAATGGTTGCAAGCAGCGCGAAAACGGTTCCATATTGTATCGGATAATTTAGTAGGTACTGCCCCTATACTTTTCCATTCTTTTTGCAAACGGATAAATTCACGGGGCGTATTTTTCCAATCCGTACTACCTTGCAATGCTTCAGCTTCAAGACACAAATTGAGTTTTTTGTTATAATTATCCATGTGCATCTCCCTAATCTTTCCAAAAAACCTTTTTTTGGCTTTATAAAACATTCCCATAGATTTTCTATAACGTTCCCACAATTCATCGTTTTGTACTTTGGAGATGGGGCCTACGCTCTTCCAAAGTTTAAATAGTTCGCTCAATTCACCGGCTTTCCTATTCCATTCGCCGATACTTTCATATTGTTCTGCACAAATCTCTTCCACTTTTTCACAAATAGCGATTTTTGCCTGAACATTACCTTCATATTCGGCGTATATATTTTCACAATGATCGCGATGACGTTGATTAATCGTATCGGAAGCCAGTTTAAAACGTTCCCAAATCTCTTCTCTGCTATCGTCAGGGACCGTGCCAATCTCTTTCCATTGCTTATGATAAGTTTGCAATTTTCTAAACGCTTCGCTTATTTTCTCTTCCAAAAGCAATTCTTCCGCTTTTTCGCACAACGATATTTTTTGCTCCAAATTCTTTTTCAAATCAAGCTCTTTTAGTTCGCGATGAATGCGGACTTTGTCAAAAAATTTCTCGATAAGAAAATGATAGTTGTTCCACAACGTTGCAATCTCTTGTTTCGGAACCATTCCGATGTTTTTCCACTCTTCTTGAAGCTCACGGAATCGATCGTATGTAACTTTCAAAGTTTGTCCCGACATCAGAAGCGCTTTCAACTCTTCCAAAATATGTTGTTTCTTTTCAAGGTTGACCTCTTTTTCTTTTTCAAGGTCTTCCATATATCTTATTTTTTTCTGTCTGTAGCAATTAAACACCGCATTAAAACGATCCGTAAAAGGGTAGACAAACGCTTCGGCTTCTTCCGTTTTTTCCTGATTCGCTAAAAACTCCTCTTTCGCCGCTTTTTCATGAGCTAAAAAGGCTAATTTTATGGAAGCAACGCGTCCTTTAATCTTATCAAAAGGATTATCTTCGATCAATTTTTCTAACTCGTCGATGAGAGCTGCTACCTCGTAAGTTTGATAATCCGGAATAACTTCTTCTTCGTTTTCTTCTTCTGCATGTTTATGATCCTTAGCCGAATGTAACTCTTTATTGAAATTTTCCGCCACTTCTGCCGAAACGTCTTCGCTGTTATCTTCTAAAACCAAATCTGTATGTTCTACCAACTCTTCTTCAACCGGAATTTCCAAAGCCTCTTCCGAATCGACAACAGTTTTTTCTTCTACAACAAGTTCGTCGATAGCTTCTTGCTCCCTAACAGGATCTTCCGTCGTTTCTTCGAGAGATTCTTGCTTTTCCGCAACAACTTCTTTTGCAATTTCTTCCTCTTCGACAGGTTTTTCAGACGGTTCTACCTCTTCAACAACAGATTCTTCTTCCGTTACAAACTTTTCGTCCGCATCCGAAAATACTTCTTCTTGAATTTTCGGTTCTTCCACAGGCTGGGGTTCTTGATCGTTGATTTCTACTTCATTTTTTTCTTCAACAGCATTTGTTTCTTGCGTTTCCGCCGTTTCATTCTCAACAGAATCAGCCGTTTCGTTTTGAACGTTTTCTAATTCTTCGCTCTGTAAGTTTTTGTTATCTTCCATGATAATCCCTTCAATCCGGAATGAATACCGGTGTTTAGATTTAAAATAAAATTAATAATTTCTATTACTTATAATAAACAATCAGCGTTTTATTTTTGGTTGGCAAAGATATAAAAATAGTTTATCAAACAAATAACTTTTTGACAGAAAATTATTATGCGCTTGCCGATGTAATATTTTATTAATTTTGCCTTGTAATAATTTGACAAGGTTTAATCATGAATATATTTGATCCTTTTGATTATAGTTGGGAAAATATTTCGGACAAAGTTAGGACAATCATATCGCAAGATATAGAAACTATTGATCGACGCGCAGCTTATCGTTTCATTTTATCTGTCATAGATTTGACGACATTGAATGGAGACGATCGGACGGAGACAATTGACAAACTTTGCCAAAAAGCCATTTCGTTTGAAAATTTTGATAAAGATATCAATAATGTCGCCGCCGTTTGCGTTTATCCTCCTTTTGTCGCGCAAGCAAAACATTTATTACAAGGAACAAATATTCGAGTCGCCGCCGTTTCAGGATGTTTTCCTTCAGGACAATCGCCGCTTTTTGCAAAACTTTCCGAAGTAACGTATGCCGTCGAAGAGGGAGCCGACGAGATTGACGCGGTTATTTCGCGCGGAAAATTTTTAGAAGGAAAATACGAAGAAGTGAGCGGAGAAATTACCGCGATAAAAAAAGCTTGCGGAAAAGCGCATTTGAAAGTCATCTTAGAAACAGGGGAACTGAGAACTACTGAAAATATCCGTAAAGCGAGCGAAATAGCTATTCTGTCGGGAGCCGATTTCATTAAAACGTCAACGGGAAAAATATCTCCGGCAGCCACGTTGGAAGCGGCTTGGATCATGATGACGACGATTAAAGAATATTATGAAAAAACAGAAAAAAAGATTGGATTTAAACCTGCCGGAGGCATCTCAGAGCCGGACGAAGCCCTGAATTATTATATCCTTCTAAAACATATTCTCGGAGAAGCATGGATGAATAACGAACTGTTTCGTATCGGTGCAAGCCGTTTGGCCGATAAATTGTATACGAATTATTAAATGTTTTAATTTGAATATCATGCAAAGAATATTATTTTTTATATTGACATTATCAACAGGATTAGTTTTCTTAACTGGTTGCGAACCCGTCGACAACTTTGAAGGAATTGCCCGCGACCGGTATATTGGAGCATGGAATTGTACCGACAAAAATCTCAAAGCGACGTACTCGGTCGAGATAGAGGCAGATCCTGCCAATATGTCTCAAGTTTTAATCAAAAATTTTGGAAATATTGGCCAACATATATATGCCACAGGACTTGTGAGCGAATCAAGAATTTTTGTTCAAGATCAAAAGGTAGGAACTCTTTGGTGCGAAGGTGAAGGAACGCTCAACGCCAATACCATCTCATGGTCTAAATATAATATCGGCGAAGAAGATAAAACCGCCACATTTACAAGACGTTAAAAAAATCGTATCTTTGCCGTGTTGCATGAAACGCTTTATGCTCAAAAAATAACTATAATGTCATCACAAAAATGCTATATCAATGAAAGACTGGTTTCTTGTTTTCAAATATATAAAAGGATATAAACGCTATGTAGTTCTTCACATTATTATGTCCTTGTTGGCCGTAGTCGGTTCAGTATTTACATTTGCTATGGCCGTCCCTTTTTTGCAGGTTCTATTTGGCATGGAAGAAATCGCTACGGTACGCGAGCCGTTAACGTTTTCCCTGCCTTCCATCATGAGCAATTTCAATTATGAGATCGGAAAAATTATTATTCGTCATGGCGAAATAACTGCTCTGTTTGCAATTATCGGAATAGTGCTTATTTTCTCTTTAATTCGTAATTTGTTTCAATTCTTAGCGCTTTCATGCCTTGCACCAATTAGAACAGGCGTTTCGAAAGATATTCGTAACCAACTTTACAAAAAAGTTCTCACGTTGCCCCTCTCCTATTTTTCAAAAGAGCGAAAAGGAGATTTAATCGCTCGAATGACCACCGACGTTAACGAAATCGAATGGACTATTTTGAACTCTTTAGAAGCTTTTCTACATGCGCCGATCGAACTTATCATTTTTTTTATCATACTGATGATCATCAGCGCTAAATTAACGCTGTTTGCTCTTGCGATCTTACCAATTAGCTTTTTCATTTTAGGCCTTGTCGGATCAAAATTGAAGAAATCTTCCAAAGAAGCTCAAGCGCGTATGGGAGGAATTTTGAACGTTATAGAAGAGACTCTATCGGGAATGCGTATTATAAAGGCATTTACGGCTGAAAAAATCATGTTGAAAGGTTTCAAAGATAAAAATACCGCATATGCAAAAATTCAAACTTCAATTTTCAGAAGACATTTTTTAGCTTCGCCGTTAAGCGAATTTCTCTCCATGCTCATTATTTGCGTAGTCCTTTGGTTTGGAGGTTCCTTGGTATTAAGTAAAGAATCCGGAATCGAACCGGCCATGTTTATCGGATATTTGGTATTTTTCTCTCAGATTTTACCTCCCGCAAAAAAAATTGCAACGGCAAATTACAATCTAAAAAAAGGGATGGCTTCGGTAAATCGTATTGACGAAATTTTAAAAGAGACAAATCCGATCGTAGAAGCGAAAAATGCCAAGCAAATATCTTCATTCGAGAAGTCTATTGTTTATAAAAACGTTTGGTTTAAATATCAGGAAAGTTGGGTTTTAAAGAATATAAATCTGACCATTGATAAGCGTAAAACAATTGCATTGGTGGGACAATCCGGATCCGGAAAATCGACAATGGTCGATATGTTGCCCCGTTTTTACGACATCACAAAGGGAGAGATTGCCATCGACGGCATTAATTTAAAAGAGTTAAGTATTCTGGAATTAAGAAATATTTTCGGCATCGTCAATCAAGAGCCTATTCTTTTCAATGATACTATTTTTAACAATATTGCTTTTGGACTCAAAGAGGCTAAAGAAGAAGATGTTATTGAAGCGGCTAAAATTGCCAATGCGCATGAATTTATCGTTCAAATGCCGGAAGGTTATCAAACAAATATAGGCGACCGCGGCGGAAAATTGAGCGGCGGACAGCGTCAAAGGATCAGTATTGCAAGAGCTTTATTGCATAATCCGCCCATTCTGATTTTAGATGAAGCAACTTCTTCTTTAGATAGCGAATCGGAAAGGTTGGTACAAGCGGCGCTTGAAAATCTGATCAAAGATAGAACTTCCGTCGTTGTAGCGCACCGTTTATCAACCATCCAAAAAGCAGATTTAATCTGCGTAATGCATGAGGGAGAAATTGTAGAACAAGGGACGCACAAAGAATTGGCAGCCATTGAAAACGGCTTATACCGAAAATTATACGACATGCAGTCATTTCAGTAAAATTATTTTTTAATTAAAATTTCAAACGAGAGAATGCTTTTTGATAAAACAGTATTCGGACCAATACGAAGCAGGCGTTTCGGCGCTTCTTTAGGGATGAACCTCATTCCTGCGGCAAAAAAAATATGCACATTTGATTGCGTCTATTGCGAATGCGGTTGGACGGATAAACCGGAAAGCGACTCCTTCCCTACTCGCAAAGATGTTCGCGAAGCATTGGAAACGAAGCTTCATGAGATGTTGCAAAGAGATGAAAAAATGGATACAATCACTTTTGCAGGAAACGGAGAGCCTACCTTACATCCTGATTTTTCCGAAATTATCGACGATACGATTACTTTGCGTAATCAATTCTTTCCGAATGCGGCCATTACCGTTCTTTCTAACTCTACAATGCTTGACAAAGAATCTGTTTTTGAAGCGTTGAAAAGGGTCGATAATAATACCATGAAGTTAGACGCCGGAACAGAAATCATGTACCGAAGAATCAACCGCTGTTATATCAAAAAGCAAACGTTAGAACATATTACTGAGAACTTAATGCGTTTTGAAGGAAATTTAATCGTGCAAACATTATTCTTACGAGGAAGTTACGACAGAGAAAAAATAGACAACACAACTAAGGAAGAAGTCAACGCGTGGGCGGAAAGGATTCAAAGAATAGCTCCCCGTAAAGTATTACTCTATCCGATCGACCGCGCTACGCCCGCCGAGGATTTGGAATATACGCCAAAAACAGAATTGGAAAAAATTGCTCAGAAGATTGAAGCGTTAGGAATAAAAACTGCCATTTATGACTAATTCATTCGATTTTCCGATTGAGATTTTGATGGCGTTCGGCGAAGCGATCAAAGGCAAAGAAGAGATTCGCAAATGGCTGTTCGACAACGGGTATGAACATTTAGGACAATTGTCTTTGGCTATTAGCAACGATAAAATCGCCTTTGATTGGTTGGTAAAACATTATCCGCAATTTGCAGCATTCGACAGAGCTATTGATAACGATACCGACGCAAAAATATGGCTGCAACAAAACGAGTTAACTTTTGATATTGTTTTTGCAGACGCTTGCGCCGGAAAAGCAGACGCCATTGCTTGGTTGGCAAAAAATCAACTGGATATTTTCATACATCTTGCTAAAATCGTCAAAACCGATATCGACCAACGAGAGCAGAAAACATCTTCTTTCCTTCCTTTTTTCAATGCGAACAAGAGATAACGCAACTTGTTTTTCTAAGGGAACAATATACAGTTAAGCAATGCGAAATAAACAAGATATAACAGTTTTTCCGAAATCTGAATGGAACATGATCTTCACAACCGCAAGTCGGCGACCTGCAGTTGTGAAGATATTGCCTTTGGCTACGCCGAACTTCATTCCAGACAACCCTTATATTAAGAATTTCGCATCCCTAAAACCGATATCTCAAGAAAATATTCCAGCTTAAGAGAAAAGCTGCATTCACCTTGTTCCGAAACTCAAATCCCGGACCTAATCGAATATCCGTACCTAAAATCAACGGCGCTTTAAAATTATATTCGATGCCGCCCATTGCGTTCAACCCCATCATAAAAGAACGCTGAGCGCTTCCTAAACTAATCCCGCCTCCGGCAAACCATTCTAAAGGCGTTCTCGCAATCCTGTTCTGATACATAATATTCGGATTAAAATGAAAACCTCCGCTTAAACTCGATCTGAAATTATAACCAAGGTCGGCGCTCAGCGCTACGTTGCTTCCTATAAAACATTTATAGTTTACGCCGTCAATAAAGCCAACGGTAAGTCCAACGCTGTGATTATAAGATTGAGCGTTTACTCCAAGAACTGCAAAAAAGAGACAAATTGCAAAAAACATTTTTTTCATATCAAATAAATTTTATAAATTTCTTTCAAATAATTTAAAAGCCCATAATCTAAAATATTCTGCGACTATTTTTTCGTTTATATCATCGCTTTTTTTTGAGAACGCAAAAATCGTGAAAGAGCAATGGCAATATACTCTCGCATACATTTTAAAGGAAATTTAAAACATCTTTTACCCGCGTTGCTTTAATTTTTACATAAATTCTTCAAATATGTGATTTTTGCAACTTAATTTCATAAAATCATGATAACTTTGCAAAACATATTTTGAGAAATGTATAAGGCTATCTTTTTTGATTTGGACAGAACCTTGTGGGATATGGAGCGAAACAATTTCGAAACGTTGCACGATCTTTATTTTTTTCATCATTTAGAACAAAAAGGGATCAGCAACGTCGCGCTCTTTGTCAATACATATAATCATGTGAATCATGCTGCTTGGGAACTCTATCGGGAAGATAAAATTGATACGGATTCATTGCGTTGGAGGCGTTTCAACGACACTTTTCTTGTTCTAGGTCTGAATAATATCGATCTTGCGAAAAAGATGTCCGATGATTATATCCGCATCAATCCTATCAAAACCCATCTGATACCTCACGCTTTAGATTCTATTGATTATCTCTTTAAAAAATATGCCCTCTACATTATTACAAATGGATTTGAAGAGGTTCAACGCGTCAAAATAAACAACTGCGGAATTAATCTATATTTCAAAAAATTAATCACTTCCGAAACAGTTGGATATAAAAAACCTGACGTTCGAATTTTTCAATACGCATTGAAAGAGTCCGGTTTTGAAGCCGCCGATTGTTTAATGGTCGGAGATGAATACGAAACCGACATCGCAGGAGCCAAAAACGCCGGAATCGACCAGATATATTTCAATCCGGAAGCACATTTTAAAGGAATTGAAGCTACTTATAAAATATCCTCTTTAAAAACATTGCAAGACATGCTATAACTATGAATCTTTTTTATCTACCGAATTTACAACCTGAAGATCAAACGGCTTTTCTTACCGAAGAAGAAAGCGTTCACGCTATTCGCGTTTTACGATTAAAACAGGGAGATATGATATTGATAACAAATGGAAAATCATGGTTTTTTGAAGCGGTAATTGACGTAGATCATCCTAAAAGAGCCGAAGCGCGTATTACGACAAAAAAATATATGCCGCGCAGTTCAGGTTATCATATTCACATGGCAGCGGCGCCCACCAAGAATATCGGACGTTACGAATGGTTTTTAGAGAAAGCTTGCGAAATCGGAGTAGATGAAATAACGCCGCTTATTACTTTTCATTCCGAACGTCAAAAGTTGAATTTGGAGAGATTGGAACGGGTTTTAATTGCAGCTATGAAACAATCGCAAACAGCTACGCTTCCCAAATTAAATCCGCCCTGCGAAATTAAAAGTTTTGTTCTTCAAAACAACGGCGATCAAAAATTTGCAGGATGGCGCGGTGAAAAGTCCAAAGGAGAACTATTTGATTTGCTCCAAGAAAATAATTCCATTATTATGTTGATCGGACCGGAAGGCGATTTTTCGGATGAAGAAATTTTGTTGTTGGAGGAAAACGGATATATTCTCGTCTCTATGGGACAGCAACGGTTAAGAACGGAAACGGCGGCAATCGTCGCCTGCCATACTATAAATCTAAAGAACAGAAATCTTTAACAAGACCTAAAAAAAAATTAATTACTCCGATCTTTTTCTTCCTCTTGTAATATAGCCGGTTTTTGTTTCTCTTTTTTTGCGGCCTTTTTCTCTCTTTTGGCTTGTCTGGATTGCTTATAGCCTTCGTATACCTCCTTCAACGTCGTAAAACTCTTTTGGAATCCGACTCCAACGCCATACGTATATCCATAGCCATTATTTGTAGACACTTTAGAAATATCATTAGCGTTGGATCGCGTAAATGCTTTAAGTCGCCATCGTCCATCTTCTGTTAATTTTACTTCGGCGCTGGCGTCTCCTACAATCATAGAAGATCGACTGCTTCCTGTATAATTATCGGCTACGCCAACATTAGCGTCAATTATCAACCGGTCGTCGAACAATCCTTTTCTCAAAAAAAGATCAAAATCTTCCATTGAAAAACTATCGCTTCCTCGATAATTAAATCCGACGTCGATACCTCTAAATGTTTGCGACAATAAATTATTCAACTGGTTCGTCAACATATTTATAGAGCTTGAGGTGATCAACGATCCGGGATTGAAATCTCCCATTTCGTTATTAAAAGATCCGAAAAGAAGCAACGAAAATGCTTGATTGGTCATTTCCGCCACATTAGTAGTATCTATTCTCGTATAGATTTCCGATTTAATGCTTTCATCAAGAGATGGAAATTCAACAGAAAAAGATATTTCAGGATCCATTAATTTGTTCCTCATTCGAATGATACAATTTACCGGAATACGCTTAGCCGCGGCGGCAGGATTGTTGCTCAAAGCGGTTAATTTCAGATTTTCCAAACTGGTCAATACTTCGTGCGTTGCAGAAACATCAACGTCGGCATCGGTAGGATCGCCGTTAAATCGAATAAAAGATCCTTTGTTGAGAACCAATCTTTTATTTAATAAAATATCACTTAAAGTAAGGAAAAAATCGCCGCTCGTAATGGTGTAATCGCCAAAAATCTCAAAATTTCCGATATTATTCATTGACAAGAGCAAATTACCGCTCCCATTTGCATTAATTCTTCCAATATTATCCGGAAAAAATATCCTCACACGGCCGTCGGGAGTCATTTGTACATTAAATAATATGGACAATCCCATGCTGGAAGATATCATATTAGGATATTCTTCCACCGAAAGCGAATCTACAGGCTGCTTAAAAATCACAAAACTGCTTTCGGAAATACTTTGAGCCATATTTAAAGGAATTGAGATATCCGTGTTTTGATTAGTCGCTACATTCGCGCCAATTTTAATATCATTAAACGGTCCTTTAAAAGTCACCGTTCCTCCTACTCTCGCCAATCCATAAAATGCGTCATTGTCAAACCGAGTCGTATTCAAAACAATAAACTGATTGGGAAGTAATTGCACGTCAAACTCAAAATTAGTAAAAGCCTTATGGCGAATGCCTCCCTGCACTTTCGCTTCATTAGCTAACGTATCGTATAACATAAAATCGCGAAACTCAAATATATCGTTATTCGCAATAATATTGCCATTAAACGAATATAATGTGTTGATATACAATATTCTTGCTTGTCCGCGTTGCACGAAAAAATCACCGTTGACAATCGGCTTCTCGATCGTCCCTTTAGCCGTCATTTCGCCGCTAATAAATCCTTCAATATCGCTTACAAGTTCCCTAACAAACGGCGTCAATATATCCAACCCAAAATTTTCGAGTTTCATGTAAAGATCGATATTATCGCCCGATTCCTTTGGAAAATAATGTCCTGTAAAAGTTATGGGATTGGTAACGCCTCTTTTACCTTGAAAGACCGTATTCAGATCGACAAAGAAAACCTGCTCTCGATTTTTCCAATCAAATTTGAGCGTAGCGTCTCCAAATTGATTGTGATTAAGCCTTAATGAGTCGATCGTCAGATCGGAGTCTACAATAATATCGGCGTACGGATCGCTGATATTAACATTTCCGGATATATTCCCAAAAATATTCAATCCCAAAGGATCCAACGCCTTATTAACAATACTCAAGTCCCAATTATTTATATATAGCGAAACCGTCGAAGGCTCGTCTTTCAATATATGTCCATCAATGATAGCATGGGATTTTTCGGAAGCGTAAAAGAACAGGCTATCAATCGTTATGTTGCCGGCATCGTATGAAATATGATTTTTCGGCTTTACTCTCCATGGGGAATCGCCATCTCTTAAAATGACCGACATATCCGAAAAATTCATCCCAATCTTCGGATATTCTTGAAAATCCACAATGCCGTCTATATAGCTGATGTCAATAAGTTCTCCCCATTTTCTATCCCACGAAATAGAATATTTAATAGAATCGTTCATTATCAAAGCATTCACTATAAAATCTTCTATTCCGACAATAGTAGTGTCTTCTTTATGCAAAAATGATATCTCTCCAAACCCTGTCTTGATGCCGGTTCCATATGAATGCGATTCGGCGTGTAGCGAAAAATCAGAGAAAACAATATCGTTATAGACAATTGTAGGAGAATTACTTTTGATCATCAAATGATTATCATCAAGATCAACATTCTGTTCCAAATAAAAGCCATCGGGAATATTTAATTCCGGAAGGAAAAAACGGGTTACAGAAGAAATATCCTTTATCTCGACATAACCATCAACATGATACGATAAGTCAAATTTATTCTCGGATTGAGATGAAACCGACGCTAAATAATTACCAATCAATTGTCTGAAAACATTTCCTAAATGAGAAAAGTTATAATTTCCATTGATTCGCGCTTCCAGCAAATCCGATTCTATTTTTGTATTTCGATGTTCGGTATCTGCCTGATAGCTCAATATCCTAATAGAATCGAAAGCGTAAATATTTTTATCTTCGACAACTTCAAAATCATTAATTCTGATGGTCCCAATAGTATTGTCAATTGTATTGCCTTTCGCTTTCATTGTCAATTTTGTCGATAAACGCAAATCGTCAGCCCGATTTTTGATCAAATTCAGACGCATTAAATAAGCATTCTTCAAATCTAACGAAAAATCAAAAGAGGGCAACGCGTCATGCAAATCAATAATTCCTGAAAAATTCAAGTTAACGTTATTATCCGCAACGTCCAAAAAGCCGTCAAATTTCTTTTCATAAAAGATGCCGTCAATTTTGATATCATTATAACAATAATCATTAATGACAAAATGATCCAAAAGCGCATTAAGATTGATATTCGCAGTTTCTAAGGATAGCCCCGATCCGCTAATATCCACATGAAACGAAGCGTCCTCCAATATATCGGGAATATTAGCTAAATAACCTATATTCAATCGGGTTGAGCGTAACATCGCCTGATACGTATGTTCTTGCAAACTCTTGTCCCATTCCAATTTCATCTTCACCCCCAAGTCTCCAATAGAGGAAGAGAGATATAAATCAGATATGAAATCATGAATGGAACCGTCAAACAAAGCGATCAAAGAGACCGGTTGTTTAAGCGAATCCGGAGGCGGGGTCGAGAAAAACTCAACCGGAAGGTTTATGTGACTTAGATCATCCCACGTCGTGGTTAAATCATGAATCCTCACATTCATCAACGCCGTTTCAATATCTAAAATACCTTGAAATTGCGCATCTAATTTAATCTGGCTTTGATTTCCAAAATTCATTTTAAAATCATTGACTGCGAAGTCGTGCAACGTTCCCTCAAATTTTGTCTCAATGTCCGTCAACAGATCAAGCCCTTGAAAAACATCCGTAAAATAAGCCACATCGTGAATATCCAGAATAGAAGGCCGTATATCCGCCGACATGGTAATGCTATCTTCAAAATAGCCGATATTATCAAATGTGCTGTATCCAAACTTAAAATCAAAATCCAACGTGGATTTGGGCGTCAAAATAAAAGTGTTATCGAAATACCAACCATCGTCAATAAATTTCATCGACGAAGTAAACTTATTAAGCCTGAATCCGGAAGTATCGGAAACGACAATATCTCTAATATTAACGCTAATGGAATCGTTATTGACAATGATATTTCTTCCATCGACTTTGTGCAGTTTAAGATACATATTATTCCAATCAAACCCGTTGCGGGAAGGATTGTTTTCATTAATCATGTTGAAATAACAATCTTTCAACTTAACGGAACGACAATAAAACTCAAAATTAATGTCCGAATTTCTCTCTTTCAACGTATCGGGGACGCCTGTCAGTTCGGTATAGTTGTAAAAACGTTCGCCTTCATATTTGATCATGGAGAAACCTCCTTCGACCATTTCCACCTCGTTCAATCTGAATGATTTTCTCATCAATTGAGCAGCGCTGAGACGCGCATAAAGATATTTAATGGAGATCATCTCATTTTGATGCGAATCTTCTATATATACTCCTTTCAACATCACATCAAGCATCAATGAAATTCTAACATGCTCAATTTCAATCTTTATATCAAGTTGTTCGGACAAATAGGAAGAAACTCGTACAGCAATCAAAGATTGAAAAGCCGATGTTTGTAAAATCGTATTAAGAATCAGAAAAAGCGTAAATATAATAGCGGCTACCCGCCTAAATATAAATTTAAGGCGATACCAAATGATATTGCTATGTAAACGCTTATCTTTCATCAACTGCTATGCGTCGTTTTGTTTTTCCTTTTTCAATTTCAGAGGTATGTTGATTTTATTTTTGTAAAACAAAACCTTGCTGCTATTTTTTTCAATTTTATATTTATTTGTACAATTAATAGCAAAAAATGAGCCGAATATCAATATCAATAACAGCGGAATAATTCTCAACATTGAGAAAAAAGGCGTTTCTTGCCACTGTTCAGGTAATAAAATCAGCAATCGTAAAAAATCAATTCCTGCAAAAAACATCGCCCAATACGAGACCAAAACATTAAACCGGAACGACCAAATAAAAAGAAACAAATATATCCATGCAAAAAGATTAATGGAAAAAAAAGCGGCCAACGATGAAAATGAATTAATTGAGAAAATACCCAACGCATCTATTCGATGTTGCTTATTGATAAGGGTAATAAGAATGGTAATAATCAACATGATAAGATAAAGATGATAAGAAAATCGAAATTCTTTTCGATTGTAAGGCGTAACCGTCATTTTTATCCTTCGCCTGATAAAACGTTTCATATAATCCGAATCGCTATTCGTATCGGAATATTCTGCCGACAATGTATCATAAACTTCCTGCGGATCGTTTCCCGCAAGAATATTCTCTTTAATCTCCTTCTCTATTTTCCTAAATGTTTTCTGCACAATATATTTATTACAACAATCTTTTTCTTGCAAAATTACAAAAAAGAGGACTTATTGTTCGATTGCCGTTTGTTTAAATTAAAATCGAACTCCAAATAATTAACTTGCTTTTATTTGATTTATTTTCATTGTAAAAACCTGTATCTTTGATTTTTACTCTTTAAACAGCGTCTACGTCGTTTCATCCTAACTTTTTTGCTACCTTTGCGCGATAATATTACCCCTTCTTAAGGGTATGATTATAGGGTTGCGCCTATTTTAAAAAAAAAGAATTATTAAATAACCATTGTTAGCATCAAAAAGTTAATTAATATATTGCAACAAAGCGCTTTATTACCAAAAACAATGTCGATTCTCTTGGGATTGATCTTGTTAGCGGGAAGCGTTGCCTTTGCTCAATCCGAAGAGAACGGGAATGATTATGAATTTGATGATTTTTCGTTATATCGCATCGCCGATTCTCTTGCACAAAGAGATACGCTTCCTTCTTTATTAAATTTCCCCGATTCTCTCGCATCGGTCATGCACTCCATGTCGGCTCCTTTTTCATCGACAAAAAATTCAAATAAAGGAGCTTTGGAAACGCAGATAACGAGAGTGTCCGATTCCAGTACTTTCGACATAAAAAACCGAATAGCTTATCTTTATAAAAATGGCGATATTACTTACGGCAGCGTCAATATGAAAGCAGATTATATTGAAATTGATTTTTTCAACAACGAAGTTTATGCAACCGGCGTCCTTGATTCTCTGGGGAATTTAGTAGGAACGCCCGTTTTTTCAGAAAACGGACAAGAATACCGCGCAGAAAGAATGCGTTATAATTTCGATACAAAGAAAGGATTGATTTACAACATTATCACGCAAGAAGGAGAAGGCTATATGCATGGAACCGTCGTCAAAAAAGATCCCGATGATGTGATGAATGTTAAAGACGGCTGGTACACAACATGCGATCTTGATCATCCGCATTACGGATTAAAATTCAGCAAAGCAAAAGTCATCCCCGACAATAAAATCGTCGTCGGACCTGCTTATCTTATCATTGAAGACGTCCCCACTCCTCTTGCCTTGCCATTTGCTTTAATTCCCAATAAAAAAACGCGCAAATCGGGAATTATAGTTCCGCGAATAGATCAAATCGACGGAATGGGGTTCGGATTGGCAAACGGAGGTTTTTATTGGTATATAAACGACTACATGGATTTAACGCTTATCGGAGATATCTTTACGCGCGGTTCATGGGCGTTCAAACCTACCTTTAAATATAAGAAACTCTATAAATTCGACGGAAAAATGAATGTCGGATACGGTCGAAATTTAAAAGGAGTTTACGGCACAAAGTCTTATTATGATGAAAAAG
Source organism: Bacteroidales bacterium (assembly GCA_031254805.1). Classification (GTDB taxonomy): domain Bacteria; phylum Bacteroidota; class Bacteroidia; order Bacteroidales; family WRLA01; genus WRLA01. Next base: position 5,016 of record JAIRTP010000039.1, on the reverse strand, counting down.
ATTTTCGCGTTCAATGGAGTCACCGGCAAGATCCCAAAGCACATCCTGTAAATACTTTCTCGGCAGACGTTAATATTCAAAGTAGCGGTTACAGTAAATTTAACCCTGAAAGTAACGAAGATTATTTGAAAAGCACATATAGCTCTTCCATCAATTTTTCCACCTCCTTTTGGAAGTTCAACTATTCGCTCAGCGCCGGATTTACTCAAAATACCCAAACTAATACTTTGGACGTTAAACTCCCTGAAATGAGCTTGGCAACGGGACAATTGTATCCTTTCAGAAGAAAAACGAGAACAGGCAATTTGAAATGGTACGAAATCATTTATGTTAAATATAACATGAATGCCAAAAACGAAATCAGATCGGCAGATTCCACTCTGCTTACAGGCTCAATGTATCCAAAAATGAACTACGGCATGAAGCATACCATTCCGATTGGATCCGATTTCAAATTATTTAAAGTCTTAAACGGCAACTTCAATTTTAACTATACCGAATATTGGTATGGAAAAACCATTCGCAAACGCGATTACGCCGATACGGATTATGATATTATAAATGGAGAAATATTGACGTCGGGTTTGGCAAAAACGGATACTCTTTACGATTTTTCATCTACAAGAGATTTTAATTTGTCGCTCTCGACTAATACAAAACTATACGGAATGTACACTTTGGCAAAAGGGCCTGTGAAAGCGGTGCGCCATGTGATGACGCCGTCTCTTTCTTTCCGTTATAATCCCGATTTCGGTACTCCGTTCTGGGGAAATTATGATACGTATATTGACAAAAACGGCGAATCTGTCATTTACAGTATTTACGAAGGTCGTATCTACGGCGGCCCGGGACAAGGCATGTCGAGTTTGCTCAATTTTGAATTGAATAATAATGTCGAGATGAAAATAGCGAGCAAACGCGATACCATTTCCGGAACAAAAAAAATCAAACTTATCGATTATTTCAAAATTAATATCGGCTATGATTTTGCAAAAGATTCTTTAAACTGGACAAAATTGCAACTTTCAGGACAAACTACCATCTTTGAAGGACTTAAATTATCCTATCGCGGCGTTTTTGACCCCTACGTAATCATTGAAAGAGATGATAGAAACGTTAATCTTAACATAACCGAATGGAAAGCAAACAAGCGATTATTTCGTTTCAACGACGCCTCTTGGGAACTATCTTTCGATTATCGATTAAATCCTGATACGTTCAAAAAGAAAAACGGACAAAATCAAAACAAAGCCTCTGATATTCCCGAAGCCGAGCGAATTTTTGATCCGGAATATTATATAGATTGGTCGGTTCCTTGGAATTTCATGATCGGGTATTCGTTGAAATACACGCATATTCTGAACTATAAAACTCAGGAATATACGCACGAAAGAACTACCATTCAATCCATTCGGGTCAGCGGCGACGTAAGTTTAACGCCAAAATGGAAACTTGCTTTTTCGTCGGGTTACGATTTTGCCGGAAAAACATGGAACTATACGACAATCGACATATATCGCGATTTGCACTGTTGGGAAATGAGTTTTCATTGGGTCCCTTTTGGAGGACGCAAGCAATGGAACTTCCAGATCAATATTAAAGCAAATATGTTGAAAGACCTGAAAGTAACAAAACGAAAAGACTTCAGAGAAAATTGGTAACAAAATTGTATTTGTTAAAGCATGTTCTTATTCGCTATTTTACGCTATATTTGCATGCAAAATCAATAAATAATTTGATCATGAAAAATGGAATTATCGTCGCCATGTCGCTTATATTATTATCGGCATGCGGAAATACCGCTAATGAAAGTGAAAAAAAAGAAACCACCACTCCTAAAGAGGATGTAAAATTAACGTCCGAAGAGTTGGAAAGTAAATCTTTTACAGAGTTATTTAAAACCATTGATCCGAAAGATTTCTCGGAAAATATTTTTAAAATTTTTGGAGAAGATTTCACTGTAATAACATCCGGAAACGCTGATAATTATAACTCTATGACAGCCGGTTGGGGCGGCGTCGGCGTTCTTTTTGAAGATCCCGCCGCATGGTGCTTCCTCCGCGCAAATCGTTACACTTTAGAATACATCCGCGAAGAAAAATCTTTTACTTTTTCTTTCTTTCCAAAAGAAAACCTTGAACAAGTTCTATATTTTGGGCAAACATCCGGACGCAATACCGATAAAATGGAGAACCATACACTGTCGGCAGTTGCTACGCCTGATGGAAATATGACTTATAAAGAAGCGCGTTTAGTCATTGAATGCGATTTAACGGAAATCTCAACCGTTCATCCCGATGATTTTTATCTTCAAAAAGGAAAAGAGTTTATTGAAGGCGGTTTTGAAGAGGCTAAAGATTATCACAAAATAGTATTTGGAATGATTAAAAACATTTGGATCAAAAAATAATAAATTATTGCTATCCGGTAAATATTTTCTGACCAACCAAAAATCAGATCTGATTTCCAATAATAGAAGTCGCCCTTTTTAGTTAACTTTGTATCGTCAAAAAAATAACCAATGAGTAAAGATACAAATTTTACCGGACGCCGGTATTTAATCAACTGTTAAAGTTGATAACATGTCTACAAATAGAGCAACTGAGTAAAAATATTCTCGGCAGCAAGGAATATATAAAGTAATTAAACCCTAAGAGATGGCGTGTTAAAGAAACGAAGGTTAAAACGACATATGGCTGGCGTATTTCAAAAAAATTGATTATTCAATTTTCGTGTGGTTGCTCTGAAATAATTACGTGATCTGTTGTAAAAATCCTGATTTGTTTATGTATCGGGTTACTAATCATAAAATACAGTTGTAAGAAAATGAAAAAACATTTAAAAAGTGTCAGAATGTCACGCCTATTCTGACACTTCCTTATTTTGTCTGGCAAGGAATAATTTTCTTTCAAAAATATTTTGTTGAAAAACAAATAGTTGAAATGATATTTGTCAAATGGAAGTATTTCGTGGCATAGAAAATGCTTTTTTTCATGTAGAAATATTTAGGTTATTAAAATAAAGTCGTATAATTAAAAAAAGTAATTTAGTTAATTATGAGCAAATTGAAAATTAGACCATTGGCAGACAGGATTATTATAGAACCTGCTGCAGCAGAAGAAAAAACAGCGTCGGGCATCATTATCCCTGACACGGCGAAGGAAAAACCGCAAAAAGGAACCGTTTTGGCGGTCGGTCCCGGAAAAAAAGACGAACCAATGACTTTGAAAGTCGGCGATACGGTGCTATACGGAAAATATTCCGGCACAGAAATTCAAATCGAAGGCGCAAATTATCTCATTATGCGCGAATCGGATGTTTTAGCAATTATTTAATAACCAGTCAATAACAAAAAAAAATAAAGATATAACTATGGCAAAAGACATTTTTTATGACATGGAGGCGCGCGACCTTTTGAAAAAAGGAGTCGATACTTTAGCAAACGCAGTAAAAGTAACATTAGGCCCTAAAGGTCGTAATGTGATTATCGAAAAATCATTTGGCGCGCCCAACGTAACGAAAGACGGCGTTACCGTAGCAAAAGAAATTGAACTAAAAAATCCCGTTGAAAACATGGGAGCGCAAATGGTAAAAGAAGTTGCATCAAAAACCAACGATATCGCTGGAGATGGAACTACCACGGCTACCGTTTTAGCACAAGCAATCGTAACCACTGGTTTGAAAAACGTAACCGCCGGCGCAAATCCGATGGATTTGAAACGCGGTGTTGATAAAGCGGTTGCAGCAGTTGTGGATTCTTTGAAAAAACAGTCGCAAGAAGTAGGCAATAACAATAAAAAAATCGAGCAAGTTGCCACAATATCTGCTAATAACGACGACACTATCGGAAAACTGATAGCCGATGCAATGGATCGCGTTAAAAAAGAGGGCGTTATTACAATTGAAGAAGCTAAAGGAATCGAGACCACCGTCGACGTTGTTGAAGGTATGCAATTCGATCGCGGTTATATATCGGCATATTTTGTGACCGATACCGAAAAAATGGAATGCGTTTATGAAAATCCTTTTATCCTGATCTACGACAAAAAAATCAGCGTCATGAAAGATCTTCTTCCTATTTTGGAAAAAACTATCCAAACAGGCCATCCTCTATTGATCATTGCTGAAGATATCGAAGGCGAAGCATTAGCGACGCTGGTTGTGAATAAATTACGCGGTTCGTTAAAAATAGCCGCCGTAAAAGCTCCGGGATTTGGCGATAGAAGAAAAGAGATGTTGGAAGATATTGCCGTACTGACCGGCGGCGTGGTTATTTCTGAAGAAAAAGGCTTGAAATTGGAAGACGCCACTTTGGATATGCTCGGAACAACCGAGAAGATCAATATTGATAAAGATAAAACAACTATCGTAAACGGAGCGGGAGACAAAGAAGCTATCAAAGCGCGCGTAGGACAGATAAAAGCTCAAATTGAGGCTACGACCAGCGATTATGACAGAGAAAAATTACAAGAACGTTTGGCAAAATTAGCCGGAGGCGTTGCTGTAATCTATGTTGGAGCTGCCAGCGAAGTTGAATTAAAGGAGAAAAAAGATCGTTTTGACGACGCATTGCATGCAACGCGCGCTGCTATCGAGGAAGGGATTATACCCGGCGGCGGAGTAGCTTTCATTCGCGCTATCGATGCTATCGAAAAAATGAAGGGAGCTAATGAAGATGAAACAACCGGAATCTCTATCGTTCGCAGAGCTTTAGAAGAACCGATGCGTCAAATTGTTGAAAATGCAGGGATGGAAGGTTCTATCATTGTGCAACGCGTAAGAAAAGGAAAAGGCGACTTTGGATATAACGCTCGTACCGACGCTTATGAAAACTTCTTCGAAACAGGCGTTACCGATCCTACAAAAGTAGCGCGCGTAGCGTTGGAGAATGCCGCTTCTATTGCAGGCATGCTTCTGACTACCGAAGCAGTTATCTATGAAAATAAAGATGAAAAAGAAAATACGCCTCCAATGGGCGGCGGAATGCCCGGCGGAATGGGAGGAATGTATTAAAAT
>JAIRTP010000086.1 GCA_031254805.1 Bacteroidales bacterium | reverse complement strand
CGCTTCCGATTTGCCGCCGTCGTTAAATACCGACTTCACGCAATAATTGAGAGCGCCGTCCTTCAACATAGCATTCTGATGCACAAAATTGGTCCCGGTCGTGATGCCTACCAGCGCATCGTTGCAATATACCTCATATTGATCCAAATAATAATAGGTAATCGCTTTGCTGTTCTTTTCTTCATTATTACCAAGCGCAATGCCTTTGCCGTTGGCGTCTACAATATAAGCGCGCGTCATCCAGTTATAAGGAGCAAAACTCGACGCTAAATCGTACAAGCGAGACCACCCGCCATCCATATTAACAAGATTTTTTGTGTAATCCGCATCGCCGGCGTTATCCAGCGTCATAATAAAAGCATAACCCGAAGAGGTAATTGTAATAGATATTCCAAACCAAAGCTCCTTGCTGACGTCTATGCTTACGGGAGTGGTTAACGCTATGTCGTTCCACGCGCCCGCGGTGATAGCCGGTATATCCTGTTCATATACTAAGGTACCCGGATTTACCGTCGCACCGATAACAGATCCGCCCTGATAAATTTTTACCTTATACGCAACGCCGGCTGTTATCTCGCCGTTAGCGCCGTACCAACTGAATTGAGATATCTTATTTCTGTTGGTGATTTCATAATCCATCAGTTCATCCGGCGTAAAACGAGCGTAACATTCTATCACTTGCCCTGTATTAAATCCGCCGGTATATCCTATCGCGGTATTATAAACTCCGCTGCTCCGCGTCAACCATCCCGCATAAGTCGGAGGTTGAACGCCTTCGGGCGCTTTCCAGCTCACTTTCACGTTGTTACCCGTGGCGGAAGCCGTTACGTTTGTCGGAGGAGCGTAAGTGTCGTACATCGGCTCTTCTCCGCCTGACGCTACAGTTCCGTGAATTTTAAATGGTAAGGCGTATCTGGTTCCTGTTCCGTCGCTATCAATCCATGGTATCCAGCCGCTGCTCGAGTAATTTAAACCATTTCCGACTACAATTCCTTCAGGAGAAGAACAGGGGTTCCCATATGTATATGGGATTGAGAGGGCTTGTCCCGTAGTAGCTACAGATACCCAATATGTGCCGGCAGGTAAATCTATTTGAACGTCTGCCACAACTCTCATAATAGGTATAACCGTAGAAGAAAGATCAGAAGTAGTTCTGTAAATTCCGGAAAATTCACTGGAAATAATTCTATTTGTAGTCATATCTCCAAAAATCTTTGTTCCTCCTTCATTTGGCGGACCGTCATAAATCTCAACATATACTCCGGTGAATATAGAGGAAGTGGTCGATCCTTGCTGGATTCCATAAAATTCCATTTCAGTAATCGACACAGACTCTTCAAGAGTAAAGTCATCCGCTAATGTTAAGCCGGAAGGTTGATAAAATCCTGTGGCTAAAATATTTTCGCCTGCATGCAAGGCGCTGTAATCCGTCCCTCCCGGGCCTGCTCCCGGATGAGTAACCATTGGCCCATTGTCATAAATAGGTTCTCTGCCTAATCTTTTAACAGGGGCGTAACTTGCTTCGTTAGCATCCACTCCTTGCATATACGAATCGTTAGCCGTAATATGCTCCGCCTGCATAGGAGTTTGAGCTTTTACACTCCATGTTCCTATCATTAATAATAGAAACAAACACATCATTTTTGTAATGAAATCTTTCATAATTCATCAATTTTAATTAAACTATTTAGTCTTTAATTCTTCTTTTCTTGTTCATAATCAGCTACTATTTAACTTCCCCTTCAAGGGGCGTTTTTAGCGCCTCAAATATAAGCATTATTTTTTTTCTGCAATAAAAAATAAATAAATTTTATTTTTCTTTCAATGTTTTAGTATTAATGTATTGATCAATAATTATTTACGATAACATTTTATAGGAGGCGGCTCTTTGAAAAAAAATTACTGCCGTCCGGTGAAAAAAATGAAACGCAACCGGAGATCAAAAGTTTTTGATTTTTTCGAAATTCTTTGAATAAAGGTTTCTAAAAAAACCATACCTTTGCTTCCTGCTAATTTTAAAAATTTATTAGATGAAAAGAGATGTATTATTAGTTTGTACGGTTTTATTATTTGCGCTTTTTAATCATGTTTCTGCGCAAGTGAATATCGGCGGCGCTCCCGTCAGTTGGAGTGAAAGCGCGAAAGCGGCAATTGCGGAAGATATTGTCCCGTTTGTGGTAACTCCGGAGCTTGATATGGAAGCTATCAGGGAAGAAGATGAAAGGGATAATCATATGCCGATGAAGATTGGACGTCGATTTGGTATAGAACACGACGTAGATATCGATCTACATAATTCAGGCGTATGGAGTTGTCTGCCGGATGGAGGAAAATTGTGGAGATATGGGATAGAATGTCCCGGAGCGCTCTCTATTAATTTAATCTTTGATAATTATTTGCTGCCTCCGGGCGCCGCGCTTTATCTTTTTGCAGAGGATAAAAGCGATGTTCTCGGCGGGTTTACTGATTATAATAATCAAGAAGATAGATATTTTGCTACTTCTGTCGTATTGAGCGATAAGATTATCATAGAATATTACCAGCCGGCAAATGTCCCGTTTGAGGGAACATTGCATTTGGAACAGATTGTTCATGGTTATCGCGGACCGGGCGAACATAAAGCCGGCGAAAAAGCATTCGGAGGCTCAGGTTACTGTCAGAGAAATACCATTTGCCCCGAAGGCGAAGGTTGGGAAGACCAAATACGTTCGGTTTTTGCACTCTATAGCGGGGGAAGCGAATTATGCTCCGGCGCTATTGTAAATAATACCGCCGAAGACGGAAAACCCTATGCGTTAACGGCAAATCATTGTTGGGAGGCATACTCAAATCCGGGGACTTGGGTATTCCGGTTCGGATGGGAAAGTCCGACATGCACGCCCACTACGAACTCTTCTTATCAAACCATGAGCGGATCTACTTTGAGAATGCGCACCAATACCAATACTTCCAGTACGGATTGTTGTTTGGTGGAATTGAATCAACCTATTCCGGAGGAATATAATGTATATTATGCCGGATGGTCTCGTTCATTAGAGCCTTCTCCTTTAGGAATGTGTATTCATCATCCTGATCTTGATATTAAAAAGTTATCCCCTTCTCATGCATTGTATACGGTGACTCAATATGTTCGAGGATGGCGTGCAGATTGGTCTACAGGAGCTTGCACGGAGGGAGGTTCGTCGGGATCTCCGTTATTTGACGTAAATGGAAGGATTGTCGGACAAGAATATGGAGGAGGGTCATATTGCGGGGCTTCTTCATCTAATATGTTTGACGTTTACGGGCGCTTTGACGTCTCTTGGGAAGGATCTTCTTCATCTAACCGTTTAAAAGATTGGCTGGATCCTCTTGGTCTTGATTCTGAATATTTAAATGGTCTTGATCCTTATGCCATTGCGCACGACGCTCGGATTATCGATGTTTTAGATGTTGACGATCTATATTATTATATTCAAAAAATTCAACCTTCGGTAGTTATTCAAAATAACGGATCGCAAAATCTCACTCAGGCGACGATCTCTTATAGCCTGAACGGCTCCAGTCCGGTTTCTGTCGCTTGGGAAGGAGATCTTGGTAAAAAAGATACGGCCGAAGTTGTTTTTCCCGCTTTTACTCCCGAATATGGAGCGTATACGATAACGTTTACAATTACTATTCCGGAGGATGAGGATTCGGATAATAATACGTTAGAACGATTTTTTGAAGTGCGAAATTGCATTTTTGCGGAAATGCCGTTTGAAGAAGGATTTGAACATGACGGAGCAATGCCGGAATGTATTCAGAACATAGCTATTAAAGGGGAAGAGATATGGAAAATCGTAACGACGGGAGAAAACGGATCGGGAAATCCTTCGGATCCTTATTCAGGCAGTTATAATGCGCGCTATTATGGCGCCAATCAAGGAGAGGCCGCGAAGATGCTCTTTGTCTTGGATCTATCTTCGTTAGAATTCCCATTGCTTACTTTTTGGTATGCGCAAGGAAAAAGAGTAAATAATGACTATTTGCGGGTTTTATTCAAACGCAGTTCGGAAGACGAAGAATGGGCGTTATTGGGAGAGTATAGAGACGCCGTTTCCGAATGGACGCAAGAAACCATTCTGTTGCCCCCAACCAACAATATTTGCGTGCTCGCTTTTGAGGGATATTCTCAAAATGGGCATGGCGTCGCCATTGACGAAATCGTCGTAAAAGAATTGCCTGCATGCCTTCCGGTAGTTAATCTATCTGCAGAATTTGATGAAAATCTGGCGCATTTAAGCTGGGAAGCTCCTTCAGAAGAGGTAGATAAATATAAGGTATATAGAGATGAAACGTTGATCGCTATATTAGATAATGACAGAACTTCTTTCAGCGCCGCTTATAAAAAGTATAAAAATTTCTGCATAATCGCTACTTATAATTATCAATGGTGTGAAGAATCTACGCATACATGTTTGGACGTTCCGATCGTAGGAATTGATGCGCACGAACTCAACGACATACGAGTTTATCCTAATCCTGCTCATTCACAACTGCTCATAGAAGGAAAAGCTATTAAAAGCGTCGATATTTACAATCTTAACGGACAATGGATTGATTCTAAAGAACAATTTACCGGTCAAGCTATTGACGTCTCTCATTACGCGCCGGGATATTATCTAATAAAGATTACAACCGAGCAAGGGAATGTAATGACTAAACAAGTGCAGATTATTCACTAAGCGATGTGAAATAAGCAAAATATAACTATTTTCCCGAACTCCCGAATGGGAGGTGATTTTCATAGCCGTAGGTCGCCGATCTGCGGCTATGAAAATATTGCCTTATTTGTAAAGTCAGGAAAAAGTACGACAAGTTCTGTCGTACTTTAGCCGCAATGGATACGGTTTTGCATACAATATTCCCGTCATACTTGAAAAAATGCAAAGTCCACCTGAATGCCCGCCCTAACAAGAAGCATGGTGAAGGATTTTTTTATGCAAATTAAATATATCGCGCTAATTTGGATAAGTCGGGAGTTTGTGGAATCTATCAAGTTGTAAAGTCTGAAAGTCGGTAAAATTGTAACAGGAGAAAAATATATAACGTGCAACCAAAAAATCGCGTAAATTTGCACAAAGCATTTCTTTATAGATAAAAAGATGGAATTTGATGTATTATTAGCTATAAGCCCATGCGATGGACGTTATCGTGAAAAGTGTCAGGAATTGGCGCGTTATTTTTCCGAAAGCGCATTAATACGGTATCGGTTGCGTGTGGAGGTGGAATATTTCATCGCATTATGCGAGTTGCCTCTGCCTCAATTGAAAAATTTTGATCAATCTCATTTTGAAGCGTTGCGCAACTTGTATAAGATATTTCAGCTTAATGATGCGAAACGGATCAAAGAGATTGAAAGAGTCGCCAATCACGACGTTAAAGCGGTAGAATATCTTCTCAAGGAGAAATTCGACGCAATGGGATTGTCGCAATACAAAGAGTTTATTCACTTTGGATTAACGTCGCAAGATATCAATAACACCGCTTTTCCGATGATGTTGCGCGACGCCCATGATACGATCATGTTTCCTGTGTTGAAATCTGTCGTTAAATTGTTGGAAGAGCGCGTTCACGCGTGGAAAAACATCTCCATGTTAGCGCGTACGCACGGGCAACCGGCTTCGCCCACCAATTTGGGGAAAGAGATATACGTTTTTGTGGAACGTTTACAAAAGCAGATGGAATATTTCAAAGCAATTCCTTATTCGGCTAAATTTGGCGGCGCTACGGGAAATTTCAACGCTCATCATGCGGCCTATCCCAATATTAATTGGCGCGATTTCGGGAACCATTTTGTCAACGACATTTTGCAAGTCGATCGTTCTCAAACAACGACTCAAATAGAGCATTACGACAATTTAGCCGCTTATTTTGATAATTGGACGCGCATTAACACCATTTTACTCGATTTCAGCCGCGACATCTGGCAATATATTTCGATGGATTATTTTAAGCAAATCATCAAAGAAGGCGAAGTCGGCTCGTCGGCTATGCCTCATAAAGTTAATCCGATAGATTTCGAAAATGCGGAAGGAAACTTAGGCGTTGCCAATGCGCTTTTTACTCATTTGGCACAAAAGTTGCCCATCTCCAGATTGCAACGCGACTTGACGGATAGCTCCGTTACGCGCGCGACGGGAATTCCGATGGCGCATACGCTGATTGCTTTAAGAGCGATAGAGAGAGGAATTGGTAAATTACTGGTCGGCGAAGCAAAAATTGCGGCGGATTTATTCGATAATTGGGCGGTAGTGGCAGAGGCTATTCAAACCATTCTGCGCCGTGAAAATTATCCGCAGCCTTACGAAACTTTAAAAACTTTGACGAGAAGAAATGAAAAGATCACCCAGGAAACAATATCTGACTTTATCGATATGTTGGATCTCGACGATTCGATAAAACAAGAGTTAAAAAACATTACGCCAGTAAATTATACCGGCGTTTTTAACTTGCCGGTAGGATAATGTGAGAAATGGATCTTTAAAAAAATAATTATAACGAATCTTTTATTTTTAGTGGTAAAATAAATTTATGGACTTAACAAAAATTTTGGCGGTTTCAGGACGCCCCGGACTTTACAAAATGATTTCGCAATCGCCGCGAGGCATTGTGGCGGAAGCTTTAACAGATGGGAAAAAAGTAACTATTTTTACCCATGAACGCATTAGCGCGCTCGAAGAGATATCGATCTTTACCGTTGAAAGCGATGCGCCGTTAAAGCAAGTTTTTAGAAATATCTTTGAAAAATTAGAAGGCAAGCAGGCAATTTCCCATAAGTCTTCAAGTAGCGAATTGCGAAAATTTATGAAAGAAGCGCTTCCGGATTACGATCAGGACAGGGTTTATAATTCTGATATTCAAAAGCTTGTAAATTGGTACAACTTGCTGGTGGATAAAAACTTGCTCGACCTTGAGCCTGACGAAGCCCCGGAAGAAGATAAACCGGAAGAAGCGGTTGAAGAAAAATCTGTTAAATCTGAAGTAAAGGCAGAAAAGAAAACAGAGAAAAAACCAAAACCGGCTCCTCAAAAGAAATCGGAAGCTAAAAAAACTTCCGCTCCTGTGACGGCAAAACCGGCGCAAAGAAAAACTTCGCCGAAAACGAAGTAGCGCTTTTGCTTCACAGAGACTAATTCGGTTATGAATTACCGAAAAAATGCAACTATAATATAAGGAATGAAGGAAAACTTTCACGCTTTTTGCAGTTAAGCCCAAAGTCTTTTGCAAATAGCTCTTTTTATGTGATGCAAAATAGACAAGATATGACGGTTTTTCTGAAATTCCGGCGGTATTCTTTTTCATTTTTTAGTCCTGCTTTTCGGGCGGCGCGTTTGTATCCTGTTTTTTCTGCAGGCCGGCGACCTGCGAGAGAAAAGTCCGGTATCGCGCTATCTGAAAGCAGGATTTTGCCGCCGACGGCTTGTACGTCCTCCGCGATTCAACGGAACTTTGTTTTAAAAATTCCGCCCTTAGCTGCGCCGAATTTCATTTCAGGCAATTTTTATATGTTAAAAATTTTGCATCCCTATGTAGAGAAATGACAAATGGAGTAATTTGTCCAAAATTATGCTCATTTTAACAAGAGTTGTAATAACAGATCATTAAATGAAGAAGTTTATATTTATCGTCGCTTTATTAAGCGCATCGTATCTTAATGCACAATATGCCAATGATTTTGGAGAGGCCGTCCGAAAACAATGGGAATATGACGACAGTCTCAGGCAAATAGATCTCAAGAGAAATTT
>JAIRTP010000033.1 GCA_031254805.1 Bacteroidales bacterium | reverse complement strand
TTTGGGTATGTCGGTACGCCCTTTGCTGAGAGCGAGCGAGTTGACAAAACGCAAAGGGTTCGCATATACTGTTGGATAGGTGGTATAGGCGAGGAAGGGGCGGGTATAGGGCACTATGCGAAGTTTGTTTGCCCAAATTTTTCTCAAAAATTTTGATGAAAATGCATTACAACATCTAAAATGTTTGATAAGCTATTAGAATAGGAGGAATTTATGAATATTATCTTTAATGGAACCAAATTTGAACAGGTCATATACAAATTGGAAGAGGATTTTGAGGATGACATAATCAGAAATTCAAGAAATTTGTTCGGCGATAAATCGGTGTATATGGACTATAAACGTAAAATTAATACGAAAAATTTAGGAGGAACAATACCTGACGGGTTTTTATTAAATTTAGCAGACACTGAAAATCCGATATTCTATTTGGTTGAAGTAGAATTGTCAAAGCATGATTTTTATGGCCATATCTTCCCACAAATTACTAAATTTTTTGCCTTTTTTAAAAACAGCCAAAGTAGAAACGATTTATTGGATAAAATTTATTCAATAATACAAACAGATGAAAATATCCAGAACGAAATAAGGAAATTGGTAAATGGAAAAGAAATATACAAATTACTAAAAGATGCAATAGAAGATAATCCGAATATTTTATTGATTATTGATGATAATAAACAAGAATTACCTGAAATTATTGATACTTATACTGACACATGGGGTAAAATATTAAAATTAGAAATAATAAAAAAATACATCAAGAATAATGATGTTATTTTTTCAATGGAGCCAGAATTTGAGACGCTTGATTATTATATGGAATCAAATGTATCGATAGGAATTGGTAAAATCGATACAAATGATGCTATTATAACTGAAGATATATATTTGTCAAAATTTTCTGATAAACTGAAAAATATATATAATAAGCTTAAAGAGGAGGCTTTAAACCTTGATGCGAATCTATTCTTTAACCCACAAAAATATTATATTTCTATAAAGTCTAATAGAAATATTATGTATATTGAACCACGAAAGAAAAAATTTAGACTTGTTATAATGCTTGATGCAGATATAATTAAGCAAAATATAAAAAAAAGCAAAATTACAGAATTAAGCCAATCAGTTCAAGGGTTTTATAACGGTTCTTGCGCTGCAATTGATCTTGATGAAATTGATAAGGTCAAAGAAATAATTGACTTATTGAAAATAATAATCACTCGTAGTACGGACTAACAAACGTCATATAACGAGGTTGTCTACATTCCGATAACTCGGTCAGCCTACCAAAACACGGGAGTTTCGCCACTACCGCCGAATGGCGGTAGTGGCGACATACGATTGGGACTTTTGGTAAATATAGGTCATCCTATTGACCAATATAAAGAAAACCATATATACTTTAAGATATTGGAGGCTTATTTATGGTGAATTTAGTACAGGATCTGAAACCAATTTCATATATCAAGGCGCATATTGCCGAAATTGTAGATTATGTTGGGGATTCAAGATCTCCTGTTATAATTACGCAAAATGGGGAGGCAAAAGCTGTTTTAATGGATATTGAAAGCTATGAAAAAACAATTCATGCTATTAATTTATCAAAATTGTTGCAGTTAAGTGAAAAATCTGCAATAGATGGTAAATTAATACCCCATGAAAAAGTAAAAGAAAGAAGCGAAGAAACATTAAAACGGATAAGAAAATGAGGAAAATAGAATGGACTCCTGACGGCGAGGAATCTTTTAATGAAATTATAGAATATTATGGTATAAGGGTCGGAGAAAATATTGCAAGGAATATATTTAACAAAATTAATGAATAGGTAAAGTAATCGATAACAAATTGTAAAAACAACCGTACATCGCACTACAGGTCTGCCTACGCTTCACCGCTGAGACGGCTTACCCCGCACTTTCCCGCTTGCACGGTAGCCCGCCCCTTCACACGTTTGAAATCAGACTTGCCACCATGTCGTTCAGTGTGGCGTTTTTGGCTGTTATCACATCGAAGCCGGCGCTACAGGCCGCGTCCGCCGTCTGCTCGCCTATGCAGAGCGCCCGCAAACCCTGCGCCTGCAAAGAGCGAACGCGCTCCGTTCCGGCAAAACAGACAAAGCCCGATACGGTGGACACGCTGGTAAACGTAACCCAATCCAGCCCCTCCGTCACAAGTTCTATAAAGCGCGGGTCGTCACTGCGGAAAGGGGGCAACGTGTCGTATATCGGTATGTCGAGGAACGGGATACCGGCTGCGGCGAGCGCGTCCGGCACGTCGCTGACCGCTATCTTCGAGCGCGGCAGTATGACGAGGGGGTGCGGGGAGGGCGTTTTGCCGATAAGTTCTGCGAGCAGGTTGCCGAGCGCCTTCCCGCTAAAAGTTTCCGGCACAATGCAGCCTGTTATGCCGCGCCGGGCGAGTTCCGACGCGGTCGTTTTGCCGATGGCGGCAAAACGGATGCCGCACAGCAAGCGTATGTCGATGCCGTATACCGCGAGCTTGTCGAAAAAAACCTCAACGCCCGCCGGACTAGTGAACGCTATCCATTCGTTTCCGGTCAATGCCGACAATGCTTCTTCGAGGGCAGGCGTATCCGCGATGGCCGCCATCCGCACCGAGGGTATCTCGATTACCTCCGTGCCGCGCTCTTCGAGCATTGCGACAAGTTTTGCAGAGCGGGCTGTGGGGCGCGTTACCGCGATTCGCAGTCCCGATAGCGGCTTCTTTTCGAACCACGAGAATTCCCGCGAAAGGGCGCACACATCCCCAACAACGGTAACGGCGGGCGCGTTTATGCCAGCCTTTAACGCCACCTCGCCCA
>JAIRTP010000068.1 GCA_031254805.1 Bacteroidales bacterium | reverse complement strand
ATCTCTGCTAATCTGTACGCCAGGCGCAATGATTTGAAAAAGTTCTTCGGTTTTCTTGATAAACTCTTTATCGTTTTTTGAAGTTGTGGCAATTATATATCCTTGATAAGCAAAGGCATTCCATGGAAAATCCTGCAAATTTGGTTCGGGGTAGTAATATTTTACCGTACTATACAATTCACAAAACGACAAAAGTCGCTGCTCAGCATCTTGAGTAAACGGGTGTGAAGAAACCGTAAAGACTGAAAAAACTGTAATAAAAAAATAAAATAACCTGTTCATTTATTGATATTTGAAATAACCAACAAGACCGTCCAGACAGTGGGCATTCTTATTTATTATACATTACTCTTTCTCAAATATTTTATTTTTCAAAGATACGATTTGTCGAAATATTGAGGACATTTATTTAAATTAACAAAAGATTTAAGCATAAGCTACATAATCCTCAAATAAAATCAGATCATCTTCTTCTTCAATTTCATCATCATCTCTGTCATCATCATCCCTGTCAATAACCTCTTTTTCAAGTTCTTCCATCAATTCTAAATCAAGTACAGATATTCCGTTTATAAACGCCTCGCGTATAATCCCAAACTGATCATATATACAAAGAGTATTATAACCACGGTCTTGCCACCAATTTGTCCATTCCCAGTATATCTCTCCCTCCCAAGGTGTTCCTATTGGATGACGAGGCGGGGGTGTGCCGCCTCATCCTACAATTCTTAATGCAATTTCTTTTTTATTTTTCGGCAATAAAAGCCTTGAAGAACAAAAAATCTAATGTCAATTTTATTGTATTCATGTGATTTATGTTTTTAAATTTAACTCTAGAAAAGTTCAACAGAAGTATAGATATTTTTTCTATTCATTTTACGAATAATTTATTATTTTTGGACATAATTTATACGAAAATGAATATAGGTAGTAATATTAAGCAAATAAGAGAGTTAAGAAATTATTCTCAAGAGTACGTGGCTCAAGAATTGGGAATATCCCAGTCCACTTATGCGCGAATAGAAAGCGGCACAATAATTCCCAAGATTGATAGATTGCAGCGTATTGCAGAAATTTTGGAAATAGATATATCCTTTTTATTGAATACAACGAATGTTTTTAATATTGTGTTTAATGCAGCAGCTAATCAAAGCGGATATATCAATAATCAAAGCAATAATATTATTGACATTGAGGAAATCAGAAAAATAGTACAAGAAGAGTTGAAAAAAATATAATCTTTTTTTTAGCAGGAATAATAAATAGCAATTTCTTTGTTGCGTGCTATATAGTTGATGAAAATTTCAAAATTCAAATAGCAGCAACACTTAAAGATTATTAAGTGGAGGGTTTACTATTACTCTCGGAAGTTTTTTGTATTTCAAGGCTTGCCTAAAGAAATCATCTCACAATTTTTAAATATTATTTGTTTCATTGTTTTTTATTTTTTGTGGTTGAACACAAAGGTAGTATCAAATAAATAAAATCAGGCGGACAATCATTTTATCGTACAACAAATTGTGCAATAGAACGGCTGCGCTGCTCCAGTAAAATTTCTCTATCTTTCATAAATTCTTCTATATCGACATTATGATAATGTCGAATAGAGATCAACTCAAGATCGGTATTATATTTTACGGTATAATCCTTTTGTAAGGTCTGGATAAGTTCTTTGCAATGACTCTTATCGTTGTCAATGCAGATGGAAAAACTGACGGCCGAAATTTGCATCAAATGAATGCGAATCCGAAAGCGATTGAGAATGCCGAATGTATGATGCAAACTTTCTTCGGTAACAAACGACATATCTTTCACGGAAATACTGACTAACATTTGATTTTCATGAAAAATAAAAAATGGAACGGAATCGTCGCAATCGCAAGTGTGATGAATCAGCGTCCCTTCGGAATCAGTATCCAAAAAAGACTTGATATAAAGTGGAATCGATTTGTTCTCAATAGGTTTTATGGTTTTTGGATGAATCACTTTTGCCCCATAATACG
This sequence comes from Bacteroidales bacterium, assembly GCA_031254805.1. Lineage (GTDB taxonomy): Bacteria > Bacteroidota > Bacteroidia > Bacteroidales > WRLA01 > WRLA01. The sequence goes on along the minus strand of JAIRTP010000068.1, from coordinate 51,707 downwards.
CCAATTCAATCGCTTCCCGATAAGAGATGCGATTGATCTTTTGCAAATTCTCCATTCGTTTTGGGTCGGCGTTTAAAAGTCCAGGAACATCTTTCCATACCGTTACCGATTCCGCTTCCAAAATAGCTCCCGCCAAAGCGGCCGTATAATCGCTTCCTTCGCGTCCTAATGTCGTAGGATATCCTTTTTCGTTAGCGCCGATAAACCCTTGTGTAAGAAATATCTTCTTGCCATTATTTTTCCGGATAGCTTCGCGTAATTTTTTTGAAGAAGATTCCATATCGACTTTGGCGAAACGAAAATAGTCGTCGGTTTTTACCCAGTCAAACGCATTGATCACAACATTTTCTTTACCGCAATAATTTAAATATTGATGCATAATCTGCGTTGACAACACTTCGCCAAATGAAACCACGCTATCATAAAATGCGTCAAAATCACAGAAAGAGTCTCTTTGTAAAAGAATGCGGTCGATTTCCGTCAATAACTTTCCGATAGCGGGCAAGATAATATTTTTAGAATGTTCGGGAATTAACGCCCGGGCAATACTGCATTGCCGTTCTTTGAACGCATCTAGCAGTTCTGTTACGTCATTTCCAAAAAAACGCTCTTGCACGATCATTTCCAATTCGTTGGTATTTTTCCCCATGGCGGACAATACGACAAACAGTTGATCTTTGTCGTATCGTTCCAAAATATTTACAACATTGCGTACCGATTGAGCGTCTTTTACGGAAGCGCCGCCAAATTTGAAAATTTTCATCGTTAAGAATGAACAGTAAGGTACAAATTACAACTCGTCAGGAGTTGCGAATAAAAATAACGCATTAAAAAGTGCAAATATTGCCGTTCCCGCTTGTGTTCTTAATGTATCGTCGGTAAACATGGAGGCGACAAGAGCGACAAAAAAGGCAAGATATATCGTTGAATGAAATTTTCCGGTTTTAATAGCCGGATAAATGACGGCAAACAAAAACCAGATTAATCCGATAATTCCAAAAGAGAGCCAAATGGACAAATACTGATTACGAGGCGTTTCAGATGAAAGCGTCGATTTCGACGCTTTATAAGCCGCCATTTGCGCATCCTGTGCGTCTCCGGTTCCGACGCCATTCCAAAAATTATCTTTAATACAATCCCAAGCCATTTCCCACGAGATGTACGATTCGAAAAAGCCGCTGATGGATTCGATTTTCACCGTTCGCCAAGCATGTATTTCCCAAAGTAAGATACGTATTCTTGTCAATGGGGCCGGACCGTCTACATATTTATGGTTGGCCACGCCATGTTCAATCAAATGGATTTCCGAATCGGTCAACGCCTCCACCGATTCCGCATCTTTTCGCCATCCTTTTCCGGTAAGAAAACGAATGAGCGTTTTATCCAAATCCCAAGTATCGTAAGGCGTATTGCTGCGTTTCTTCCATGCCTCTTTCAATTCAGGTTCACAGACATACATATAAACCCAATAACCGTTTTCGAGCTGATTATTCTCAATATCATGCGTATATATACCGCCGCGCGATGTCGTTTTATCCAATTCCGCCAAGATTTTTGTCTCTTTCGGCATCATGTCCTGATAAGTCGATATCGAATAGTAAATAAGATATCCGAAAATGAAAACGCCCATGGCTACGGTTCCCCATCTTACAGCCATGCTGGGATAATAAAAAAGAAACCGACCGGCAATAAATGCCGCAGTGACGGCTAATATTCCTAACGTCAACGTATCTTTAAGCAATATTAAAATCGCTAAAAACCAAACAATTAAAACGCCGTAAATGATTTTTCCTTTATAATTTTCAAAATGGGTCAGGTAGAGCGCTACCGGTTTTATGATCCAAACGCACAGAATGATACACAGGAGTAAATTAAGCCCGAATATGGTATAAGAATTAAACCAAACCAAGTCGGCCGCTTTTTCCACGTCGTCGAAAATAAATGTATAGAGAACCAGAAAAGAGCCTACAATTGTCGCCCCAAAATATATCCAACAGAGCCGCTTGATCTCTCTAGCAGTCAATTTCTTGCTCGTAGCGATAATTACGGGAAGAATGAGGATGGGTATTTTTGCAAAGAGTTCGTCTCCTGCAAAAGAGAAATTAGAAGTCCAACATAATCCGACGATGTAAAGCAGATAGATAGAAATAAAAGCGAAAAGAGCTTTGTTATGTTTAAAACTAAAGCGCCGCTTTAAGTCTTTTGCTGAAAAAATATCAAATAACCACACAACGATCAAAAATAGCAATCCGACGCTAACTAAAAAATTGAGAAAAGTCATGCCGACGATCACAATAACCAATCCTGCAAGATAAGAATAACGCAAATATTGTTGAAGTTTCATAATTGACGCTTTTTTATGGCAAAGGTAGGGAAAAAGTTGCAAATGATAAAAAAGGAAATAAGCGCGTGAGAAAATGGAAAATCGCCATAAACTTTTCCATATTAACCTTTGTTTTTAATTACATACCATGTAGATCATTCTATAATAAAACTCGATCATTCTCCGATAATTGGCAATAGATATCTTCTCATTAGCGCCGTGAATCATCGACATATCTTCTCCCGTCATTTCATAAGGAGCAAAGCGATAAATATTATCGCAAATATTATAATAATGTTTAGCGTCGCTTCCTCCTAGCGTCAAATAAGGAACGGCAATAGCGTTTTCATACTGAGCGGTAATAGATTGCATGATTGTTTCAAACCCAATTCCCGATATTGGCGATGGAGCAGGAGGCGCGAAAGGTTGCCCATATATGAATATAGCTACGCGATCATCGTTGATGATTTTCTTGACTTGAACGACGACGTTTTCTATTGTCTCTCCGGGTAGTATCCTGAAATTGACCAACGCTTCGGAAGTTTGCGGGATCACGTTATCTTTCACGCCCGAGCGAAAAATTGTCGGAGCCGTTGTCGTTCGTAACGATGCGCGTCCTTCCGCAAAACTTAAATAAACTTGTTTGATAATTGGAGAGAAAAACCAACGGTTATTAAATGCCAATCTTGGAAAAAAATCCATTTCAGGACCTAAATAATCCATGAAAAGCATGACCGGCTCGCACCAATGAGCGTCAAAAGAATTTTCATTGAGTTTTGTAATTGCCGCCGCCAAAACAGATAAAGAATTCTCTTCATCGGGCATAGAAGAGTGACCGCCGTCCATTTCCGTTACCAATCTTAATGTAAGATAGCCTTTTTCTGCTATTCCAATCAATCCGACCTGTTTTTCTATCATAGGAACAACTCCGTGCGTCAATACCAATCCTTCGTCCAATATAAACTCTGGACGAATTCCTTCTTCCTCTAAATATCCCGAAATAGCTTTTGCGCCAAACTCTCCGTTGATCTCTTCATCAAATCCAAAAGCCAAAATCAAAGAACGTTGCGGTTGACCGTTATTTTGTAAAAACAACTCCGCAGCTTCTAAAATACTCAACAGACTTCCTTTATCGTCAATTGTTCCGCGTCCCCAAATAAATGCGCCGTCGTTATGACCCGAAAAAGGGGGATGTTTCCAAACGGAACTATCCGGAATAGGAACAACATCCTGATGCGCAAGAAACATAGCCGGTCTTAAATCAGGATTACTTCCTTCTAAAACATAAAGCAAACCGAATCGATTGATTTTAATCAAGTGCATTCGCTCATGAACTAAAGGGAAATGATTATGCAAAAACTGATGAAAAGCAATAAATGCAACCGTGTCATTCAACTGGACGTCTTCATAAGAAATAGTTCTTATCTGTACGGCCGCGCTCAACCGATCTTCAAAACCGGATAATATATCAGGAATAACGACCTTTTCAATAGGCTCAATTTGCCTCGAATGTTTTGTCTCCGATACGATTATTAAGCTAATAAATAATCCAATAATAACAGCGACTACAAATATTAGAACTTTTTTCACGGCTTTAAGAACTCTTATACATTTTCCGGAGGATTGTCAATATCGGCTGCAAAACGAAATCCTAAACGTTTACCTGTGGGCAACAACTTGGAATTTTCCATAGTAGTTTGAAAATATAACACAGAAACCTCTTTCACTTGATCATACGGCGGAACTAAAAGATCAAAATTTATGGTATACGACATTGCCGAATGAACCATCTCTTCCAACGATTTTTTGCTCAGAGGATTCTCGCTAAAATTGTTGAGATAACGACTTAACTCTCTTTTTCCTTGAATGAAGTAACGATTTTCTTTATTGATCAAAATACGGCCAATCAGATACCCGATATCGTCGTAACGTTTATATTTGAAAGAATCAGATAGAAAATTATAAATATTGATAACGCCGCAATAACCGCGTTCGGAGTCTTCTCTCAAATAAGGCGTATTATTGATCGGATCATAACGAGGGATCAAGAAAACGTTGGAATGCATCGCAAAGCGTAAAACGTCGCCGCCAAAAGTCAATTCCAACTCATTCCCCTTCAAATCGTTGTATTCCAAAGTAGTGGCAGATGGCTTTTTCTTATTAAAGCTTTTATAAGCATCCTCTGTTTCGGAAAGTACAGTTTTAAGCGTTGAAAAAGCATCTTTCGTATGCTTCAAAATTTCAGCTTCCATTTCCGATTTGTCAATAAGTTCTTGAAATAGTTCTTTATTCATTTCAATGAAATTTTAAAATAGCAAAAGTAGTATTTTTCTCTTTCTTTCTGACAAAAAATTACATTTACTATTATCCAACCATAAATAAATGCATAAAAAGAGTTCGGCAGTTTGCAAATATTTTCATATCTTTGCGGTATGAGAAAAGAGATAAACCCCATAGAAAAACAGGACTTTCACGCAGTCACAACGGAAGAACGCAAAGCGATATCCAAATGTGGTATAACAATGATAAAATCAGGATACAAAAAAGGCGTAGTTGTCGAATTGCTTGGCGTTAACAAAAATACTGTGAATAATTATCATCGTTCATGGGGCTTTACGCCTCAAAAACCGAAGAAAAAAGCATGCGAACAAAATCCTGTTCAAGCAAAAAAATGGCTAACGGAAGAGTATCCTATCATTGAAAAACGCGCCAAAGAGGAGAATGCAGGGATATGGTGGGGCGACAAAACGGACTGTAAAAATCAGTGCAATCACGGAAGAAGTTATGCGCAAAAGATAAAACGTCTGTCAAAAAGAGTACGCCTAAGTAATTTAAAAATCAATACGATATCCATATAACCAATCAGGGAAAAGTACAATTTATGATATATTCAGACAATATGAATGCCGACCGTTTGATAGAATTTTTGCAGCAATTAATCAAAAATGCCGACAGAAAAATATTGTTAATCTTTGATAACCTGAAAATTTTCCATTACCATATTGTAAAAGAGTGGTCAAAACAGGAAAAAATAAAGCAAAAAATAGAAGTACTTTGGTTACAGCCATACTCTCTCAAACATAACCCGGGCGAGTACCCAAATTGTGATTTAAAACGCAGTTTATCGGATAAACTTGCACCTAAAAACGAGAGAAAACTGAGAGAGAGTATAGAAAATCATATGAGTATGTTGCAACAAAATCCTGACCGTATTGCAACATACTTCACACGACTCCATCAAATATGCTACAGAAAACTATAAATTTATTAATGGCTGGAATATATTTGCATCAATGAATTGGGAGAAAAATATAATCGAATTTAAACATTATCTGAAGTTAGAAAAATCGCTTTCAGAGAATAGCGTCAAAGCGTATGAACGCGATATTAGAAAATTGGCCGATTTTTTTTCTGAAACTGTTCCCGATCAAATTACGCTACGCGATTTAGAACATTTTTTGAGTTCGGAACAGATTGCGTCTCTCGCCGATTATTCGCAAGCGCGATTGATCTCCAGTATAAAAGCGTTTTATCGCTATTTAGTCTATGCAGAACTTATTGCCAAGAATCCTTCGGATCTGTTAGAATCTCCCAAATTGCAACGTTATTTACCTGACGTTCTCTCTATTAAAGATATCGACGCAATGATAAAAGCAATTGATTTGAGTCATTTGCATGGAACTCGCGACAAGGCGATCATGGAGATGTTATACGGTTGCGGATTGCGGGTTTCAGAGTTAGTTGCTTTACGTATCAATGATCTCTATTTTAACGACGGATTTGTGCGCATTATCGGAAAAGGAAATAAAGAGCGTTTGGTTCCGGTTGGAGAGCCGGCCAAGAAAGCTGTGAATCTGTATCTTAAATATATTCGACTGTCGTTACAACCGCAAAAAGGAGATGCGGAAATATTGTTTTTGAATCATCGAAACGGAAGATTGTCGCGAGCGGCTATTTTTGACTTGACCAAGAAATTGGCGATGCAAGCCGGCATCAGGAAGCGTGTCAGTCCGCACTCATTACGTCACTCTTTCGCTACTCATCTCATGGAAGGCGGCGCGGATATTCGTTCCGTTCAAGAAATGCTTGGCCATGCATCTATAACAACTACAGAAATCTATACCCATTTAGACCGAACTTATCTGCGGGAAACTTTAGAACAGTTTCATCCAAGATATGGGAAAAAAAGTTGAGACATCGGAAGACGGTCATCCTTTTACTCGACCGAAGTCCCATATTTTAAAAGAAAAATATCCATCCGCTAAATATATAAACAGCGAATGGATATTAAAAAATACAACAAAGTTTTCAAGAAACGAGCTTCAAATATTAAGTCAATATTTGAAAAAGCGCCTTTTGCGAAATACTTCTAATGATGATGTCCCGAGCATCCGGGGCTGCAAGCAGGTTTTTTCCCCGTTTCTTTTTCTTGCGAGATAGAAGTTCTGCAATGTTCCGACAATTTACTAAAAGCTTTTGCGTCGGCTTGTACATCGTCGGCGTCATAACCCAACGAAGCAATCCCTTTACGAATATCTTCCGGAGTAGTTTTATCGGTACGATACGTCACGGTGATTTCATTGGTATGAGAGTCCGCTTTCACGGTTTTTATCCCCTTTACTTTATAAGGGAGATCGGACGTGATTCGATTTTCACATGTTTGACATGCAAGCACCGATTTAATTACAATAGTCTCTTCTCCTTTGGTTTGCGCCATGGCGTTCATTGAAAAAACAAAGAAGATAATTAATAATCCTACATTTAAAATTTTACTTTTCATTACTTTTACAATTTTTAGATTAAAATACTTATTGAGTGTTTAATTACTTATTTTAAATTTCCTTATTACTTGTTGTCGTTTGCATTATTTTACGTAAAATCGCAATCCGGCATAGAACATTCTTCCCGTTAACGGTCCCCAAACGCCCGAAGCGTCAAAATAGCTTCTTTCGGAATTTCTTCCGAAAGGATCGGCGGCGGCAATAATCGGGTCTGGCTGCGTATAATTCAATAAATTTTCTGCTCCGACATAGATACTCCAGCGACGCCAATTCTTGGTGATCTGTGCATGCATAATGGTATAAAATTCCGTTTCGCCGCTGCGATGATAAATCTCCGGGCCATCTGTAAGCGCAGGCACTCTTGCTTTACCGTTAAATTGCGTCGTAAGGCTGAATTGCCATTTTTTGTGATTTGTGGAATAAGTCAACGTAGCCAATCCTTTAAACTTATTATTATAAGGAGCTTGATTGCTATCTCCATATTTAAAATCCGTTCTCACGTCATTATAACGAGCCGCTAACGTGACGTCAAATCCTTCGGCTACTTCTCCGCTCAAAGACAATTGCGCCGACAAAGCGGTAGATTTGTCGATATTATAAAAATGGACTTCGTGAGCCTTGAACGGATCCACTACAAATTGATTTTGAAATACGGTGTAATAAATATCGCCCACAAGGCTTCCGCCACGATCTTCGTTAAAATCGAACAACCATGTAGCGCTTGCGCCGAAGTTCCAAGCCTCTTCCGCTTTCATCTCCTCTTCGATAATCCATTTACGCGAAGAAGCTAAGTAGCGTGAAAAATCGGTAAATAGCAGCGGAGAATGGTATCCTTTTCCTCCCGATACTCTGACGATCAAATTATCCAAAATATCATATTTCAAATGCGCCCTCGGAGAGATTAATGCGCCAAAATAACTGTTATAATCGTAACGCAATCCCGCCACCATAGTAAATTTTTCTATCGGCGTCCATGTATATTCTCCGAAAGCTCCGGGAACGTATTCTGTCCGTCCGAACGTATATTTACTCAAATTGGAAGAAGGAAATAACGGCGCCGCCGCGCTATTCAACGCATACAATTCATCGTACAAATCGTAATTAAAAGTTATTCCCGATGCAATTTTATGTTTGGTATTCGGCGACAACCAAATATATTTCACGGTTCCCGTAAAGCTATATTGCGTCGCGTTATAATCTTGATAACCTTCATATCCGTAGAATGAAATTTGATTGTGATAAGTTCCTCCCAATTGCACTGCAAAACTTTTACGCTGTTCTTCGTCGAAAAATATTCCCCATTTGGCGGTGATATACGCTCTGTCGGCCGTATTGCCAAAACCATAATATTCGCCGTTTTTCTGCAAATCCGGATTACGAAGAAAATCCATCTGTCCGCCTTTTCTCTCATCATGTAGATAGTTTAAAAGCAGATTGATATGTCCTCTTTTTGTATCGATTGTCCAACGATTTAAAACATTGGCGTTCCAATTGGCGGGAACGTCGGCAAAACCGTCTTTATTTCCATCCATCGGCATATTTTGCCAAGCTCCGCTCAACATCAAATTAGAAGCGGTATTATTGAAAACTTCTCCTCCGGTCACTAAATTTCCTTCTATCCGACCTTCACTGTTTCCATAAAAATTCAAAAATAACGGATTGGTGGCGTTCGGATCAATCATTCCGACGTTGATCTGTCCTGAAATCGATTCATAACCGCTTTCTACCGAAGAAGCTCCTTTTGAAATTCCGATCGAACGCATCCACGAACCGGGAATATACGTCAATCCGTACATCGAAGCCAAACCGCGAATAGCCGGCATAGCCTCCATTAATAATAAGGAATATTTTCCATCCAATCCCAACATTTTGATCTGTTTGGCGCCGCTCACGGCATCAGAATAACCGACGTCGACTGTCGGATCATTCTCAAAACTTTCGGAAAGATTACAGCAAGCCAAAAGTTGCAATCCATGGGTCGTAATCGTTTCGGCTTGATGAACAGATCGTAACGATATCTCTGTCGCTTTTTTACGCGCTTTGATCTCTACTTCGTCCAAAGCGGCGTCTGCGATCAGTTCTACGTCTAAATTACCAGTTGTCGCATTGATTTTAATCGTATCGGCGTTATATCCGATATAACTTACTTTAATTTCTTGAGGAAGTCTTCCTTTCAACGTGATGGAAAATTTGCCATTTTCGTCGGCGACTACGCCCGTCTTATTTTGTATGGAATATATATTGGCAAAAGCAAGCGCTTCCCGTTCTCCGAAGCCATTTTTCCCATATACCATACCCGAAACTGTCGTATTTTGTGAAAAACCGGATACGGCTCCTAATATTAAAAATATAATTAAAAACTTTTTTTGCATCTCTTTTATGATTAAAAATCTGAATAAAATAATTAAATAAAACATTACATCCATGATATAAACATACCATGGATACGAAATAAATTATTCGGATTTTCACAAAAGAAATTGCGTATCAATAAAGGTTACAGGAATCGAAACCTGCAATAGATCAGGCGGGGGCGCATGATACTTTATTTCAGAGATAAAATGCCGGACCAAGTCGATCCAATCATGAAAAATGTCGTTCAAAAAGAGAACAAGCATTGAGAATGCCTCTTTGATCGATTGGATTATCTCTTGTCCGACGGCGATCAATTCGAGAAATATTGATTTTATTTTGCAACAATCGGCATAGGTAAATTTTTGAGTTTCCGGAAAACTTTCAACATCGTGAGATTCGCAAGATTCGCCGTCGTGTTGATGCGGGCAACAGCTATCTTGATACGTCGCTTCACAACACACACAATGATCTTCGTGATCGTTTTCAAAAAGCGCAGAATGAAAATCATGTTCTCCTCTTAAAAAACATTCATGGTAAGATACGGACGCTCCCATAATGGAGATCACAAGGATGACCGCCGCAAATGCCGAAAAGAATGTTTTTAATTGTCGCATCATAATTTTTTTTACGCAAGCAAAAATAATGCAATTTTTAATATGAGGTTACTTTTTGGGGAAAAAATTATTTTTCCAAATATGAAGTTATATTGTTTATGAAAATACTGCTTTTTTCGAGATAAAAATTGTCATCAAAAAAACATTACTTTTGCATTATGATACAGAATGAAGATATTTTTAAGGCAATTATTTCACATTCAAAGGAATATGGATTCATTTTTCCTTCCAGTGAGATTTACGACGGTTTGAGCGCCGTGTATGATTACGGCCAATACGGCGTTGAGTTAAAGAATAATATTAAAACATATTGGTGGAAAGCAATGGCGCAAATGCATGAAAATATTGTAGGTATTGACGCCGCCATTTTTATGCATCCAACCGTTTGGAAAGCTTCTGGACACGTCGATGCTTTCAGCGATCCTCTTATTGATAATAAAGATTCGAAAAAGCGCTATCGCGCCGATGTTTTGATAGAAGATTATATTGCTAAAATTGAAGAGAAAATCAATAAAGAGGTTACAAAAGCGGCAAAACGTTTTGGAGCAGATTTTGATGAATCAATGTTTCTTCAAACCAATGGGCGTATTGCAGAATATCGAAAAAAGATTGAAGATATTTCTAATCGCATGAATCGCGCCTTGAATGAGAATGATTTTGAAGATATAAGGCAATTGATCATTGACTTGGAAATTGTTTGCCCTGTTAGCGGGAGTCGTAATTGGACAGACGTCAGACAGTTCAATTTGATGTTTGCTACTCAGATGGGCGCGGCAGCGGACGGAGCGAGCCAAGTATATCTTCGTCCTGAAACGGCGCAAGGCATTTTTGTGAATTATCTTAATGTACAAAAGACCGGACGCGTGAAACCGCCGTTTGGAATTGCTCAGATTGGCAAAGCGTTTCGTAATGAGATTGTCGCGCGTCAATTTATCTTTCGCATGAGAGAATTTGAGCAAATGGAGATGCAATATTTCGTGCGTCCCGGCGAAGAGTTGACATGGTACGAGTACTGGAAAGAACAGCGCATGAAGTGGCATCTATCGTTAGGTATTCCCGCAGAAAAGTATCGTTTTCATAATCATGAAAAATTAGCGCACTATGCAAATGCCGCCGCCGATATTGAATTTGCTTTTCCGTTCGGATTCAAAGAGCTTGAAGGGATTCATTCTCGTACCGATTTTGATCTTTCCGCGCATCAACAATATTCAGGGAAAAAGTTACAATATTTTGATCAAGAGCTTAATGAAAGCTATGTTCCTTATGTAGTCGAAACTTCTATCGGAGTAGATCGTATGTTTTTAGCTATTCTGAGTCACGCTTATCAAGAAGAAAAACTGGAAGATGGCTCGGAACGCGTCGTATTACGTATTCCTCCCATGTTAGCTCCGGTAAAAGCTGCTGTATTGCCTTTGGTAAAAAAAGACGGTTTACCTGAAAAAGCGCGTGAGATCATGGATATTTTAAAACAGGATCACATGTGTCAATATGACGAAAAAGATGCCATAGGCCGTCGTTATCGCCGTCAAGACGCTATTGGAACGCCTTATTGCATTACCGTCGATCATCAAACGTTGGAAGATAATTGCGTAACGATCCGCGAACGCGACTCCATGCGACAAGATAGAATCGCTATCGAAAAATTGCCTCAAATTATTTCCGATAAAGTAAAAATGAAATTTTGATTTTTTATTTGAATATAATGAAAGCGTAGTTTTGCAATTGTAAAACTACGCTTTTTATTTTTTTAGCCATTGATATTTTCCATCTTTAAAAGAGACGTATTCGTTATCCATGAGATATTGTATTACTTTCAAAACTTTTTCAAAACGTACATTAGGAAAAGCCGTATTGATTTCATCGGCTGTCAACATGTTTTTCTGTAAAATATTTTGAAGATAATGAGCAATCTGATCAAAAAGCTTGGGACCGATATGCAAAGCGTTTCTATTACGGCAAACGTCGCAACTTCCGCAAGGTTTTGCATTTTTTTGACCGAAAAATTGCAACAACGTAGTACTGCGACATATTTTTTGATTTTGCACATAATAGATCATTGATTCAATGCGTTTTTGCGCCGATTTTTTTCTTTCTGCGTAAACTTCTTTCGAAAGCGTGACGTCTTTTTCGCTCAATCGCTCGCATGTATAAACAATTTGCGGTTTCTCTTTTTGCGGTTGAAACCATACAACGTCTTGCTTTTCAAGTTGCTTTAGCCGATTGATAACTTGCTCTTCCGTAATCCTATTAAAAGAAGCGATCGCATGGATAGATATTGAAACAAAATCGCTGAACAATCCCGAATAATTACGTAAAATGGATTTGATAAATGTATCAAAGCGCGTATTAGCCACCTGATATTCATAAAGTTTTGCATGATCCATTTTAAACATAAGTTGCGCTGGTTGCGCCGATTGTTCCGTTATAAAAAGATATCCTTCCCGTTCTAAAAATCTCAAAGAACTCCACAACTCAACAGTGGAAAACGGATACCGCTTTAAAAATAAACTCGACTCAAAATCAAATGATTGATTATATCCGGAGTGCAAAGGGATCTCAAAATAATTTCCTAATGCATTATAGACTCTTTGAATGGTCGCCAACGGCGGATAACTTTCCCTAAATCGTTTTTCTAAATCAATTACGTCGGCATTTTCCCAAAGCAATACGGCATATGCCGACTTTTCATCGCGACCTGCGCGACCTGCTTCTTGAAAATATGCTTCGGGCGAATCGGGAATATCCAAATGGATCACAAAACGAACGTCCGGCTTGTCAATTCCCATTCCAAATGCATTGGTTGCGACCATCACTCTTGCGTCGCCTTTCATCCAAAGATTCTGTTTCTTATCACGCTCGTCCATACTCAGTCCCGCATGGTAAAATTCTGAAGCAATTCCATGTTCCCGCAGAAACAAAGCCGTTTGTTTTGTTTTTTGTCGGCTTCTGACATAAATAATGCCCGTTCCCGGACTTTTTCGAATAATATCAAGAAGTTTTTTATTTTTATTCTCTTCGAAAAGTGCAATATAAGAGACATTTTTTCGCTCAAAACTTTTTTGAAAAACGTTCTTTTTTTTAAAAGCCAAACGCTCTTGGATATCGTCTACTACTTCCGGCGTAGCTGTCGCCGTCAAAGCCAGCGTTGGCGCATTAGGATGATATTGTCGCGCTTCCGCAATTTTGAGATAAGGCGGGCGAAAATCGTATCCCCATTGAGAAATGCAATGCGCTTCGTCAATAGCCATCATGCCCACGTTCATTAAACGAAAGCCATCAAGAAAATCATTGGACTGTAACCGTTCGGGAGAGACAAAAAGAAATTTTAATAAGCCGTTAACGGCGTTATTCATAACAATCTCTTGTTCATGGCGATGCATTCCGGAAAAAAGCGCTTTAGCGGAAATCCCCCGTTTTTGCAATCCTTCCATCTGATCTTTCATCAACGCAATCAACGGCGTCACGACAACGCACAAGCCTTGCAGCATGATGCCGGGAACTTGATAACAAATGCTCTTTCCGCCACCGGTCGGCAACAATCCCAACGTATCATCTCCCTTCAACACAGAACGAACAATATCTTCTTGTAACGGACGAAAATTGTCGTATCCCCAATATCTTTTTAAAACTTCGCGCGGTTCCATAATTTCGGTTACGAAGTTACAATAATTTTGCTCAACGTAAGACGCTTTTTTTCAACAAACGTAGTTTTTTAATAATTATCTTTGAAATCTTTTATTGAATAATTCATGAATTGCATTGTGTATTATATTGATTAACAATGAATAATATAATCTCATGCTTTTATGAAAAAAAATAGAAAAATCTTTTCGCTAAATGAAAAAAACGCTTATCTTTGCAGCCACTTTTTGAACAAAATAAAAACATAATAAAATGGGTAAGCCGGAATTAATAAAATTTGTTGAAAGTCAGGTAGAAAGAAAAGAATTTCCATCATTTAAAGCTGGCGATACAGTTACTGTAAAATACAAAATAGTTGAAGGAAACAAAGAACGTACACAAAGTTTTCAGGGCGTTGTTTTGCAACGCGCGGGCAATTCTGCTACGGAAACTTTTACCGTTCGTAAAGTATCAGGAAATACCGCAGTAGAGAGAATTTTTCCGATTGCTTCTCCTTTCATTGATAGTATCGACATTAATAAACGCGGCGTTGTTCGCAGAGCTCGTATATTCTACCTCAGAGGATTGCGCGGTAAGAAAGCAAGAATCCGCGAAAAAAGAAAATAATATTCGTTTTATGAATAAATCGAAGCCGGATAAAATACTATCCGGCTTCTTTTTTATCCCTGAAATTATCTACCTTTGCCTCGCTAATAATTTTCGGTATGAACTTGAAAAAGTATTATATTTTCTTGCTGTCGACATTATTGTATTTTTCAGGGTGCGTCTCTTCGAGACATTTTAATATAGAGGTATTAAAAGTGCCGCAAGATACTTTATTAAAAAAAATGCCGGGAGTTGCGACGGCTCAAAATCTTTTGTTGCCGTCCGAAGAAAATTGCGGAGGATATTACTTTTTCTATGACGTCAAAGTTTATGACAGTACTTGCCGAAAAGAAGAACTGGTCTCGGCATTCAAAGATGGATTGTTATCGATTCTTGGCGATTCTCAATTTTTTTATTCTGTCGCCGATACTGTTTTTCCGGCTGTAGAAACGGCGCAACGGCAATTAAGCGGAGTTGAAATGATTTCTCATTTTAAAGATCGAGACGCAGATGTTTTAATGGTTATCGACGATATTTCAATTATGGAAACAACAAACTATATTTCAACATATTATGCCGGATATGCGTATACAATGGCCATGGTATCGGCTATCATACGGTTTTTTAACGTAGAGGATAACTCTTTCATCACGATCAAAAGATTTACCGACAATATCTATTGGACTTCGGAAGGAGAGATGGATTATCTTGCTTTTTTAAATATAGAAAATACAAGAGGCGAACTGTTGAACTACATTGCTTATCAAGCGGGCGAAAAATTTGCAACATCTCTTTTCCCTACTTGGAAAACGGAGCAAAGGGAAATATTGGTATCGCCGTTTAACAATCAAATCATGATTAACGCCGCTAACGCCGCTTTACGGCATGATTGGGATCGCGCAGTTTATTTATGGGACGGCGTTAGTAAAGAAAAGAGATGGAAATCCAGGGCAGCTTCGGCGTTTTATAATAAAGCCGTTTATGAGGAATTGAACGGTAATTTTGAACAGGCATTGGATTTTGTAAATGAGGCGGACAGGCTTCATAAGCGAAAGAGACATGAAAACTATCGGACTATCTTGAATAAACGTATTGAAGAACAAGAGAAGTTGGATGCGTTTTTACCGGATGAAAAATGATGGGAATGATGAGTAAATGTTTTAATGCAGGCAATTTGACAAAGAAAATTATATATATACTATGAGAAAATTTTTAGCTATTATCGTCCTTATTATTCAGCTTCTGGCTCTTTTTCTGCTTCTCATGGCATTTTTAGCGCCGTTCATTCCGCCCGATCGGCTTGTTTTTCCTGCTTTTGCGGGGCTTGTTTTCCCTTGGATTTATTTTATTAATGCCTTTTTTGTAATTGTCTTACTTATTTTGAAGCCGAAATTTGCAATTCTTGGAATTTTATTTTTAGCGCTTCAATTTTATGATATTGCGCAACATGTCAGATTAGCGGGAAAACATGAAGAAACGGCTGAGGGCGTTAAGATATTATCATATAATTGTCAAGGATTGCGTGGAAATAATCAAACTGTTAAGGGAAAAGCGTTATCTGATACTATTGCCTCTTTTATTTCAAGAGAATCTCCTGATATCATTTGTTTGCAGGAGTTTAGAGGTGTAAAAGAAGACGAAACGGAACAATTCATAACGCGATTCAGAGAATCTGTCGGAGCCGCTAACTTTCATTATCAACGCTATTTCTCCGATCATTCTCAAAATGCCGCTTTATGTCTTTTGACTTTATCGAAATATCCTATTGTCGCGCGTAATGCCATTCAACTTGGAAAACGAAGGATCGGGATGTATACGGATATCGTTATTCAAAACGATACGATTAGAATTTTCAATTTACATCTGCAATCGACAAGGATTGTAAAAAGCGACATTGACTTTGTAATGGGAACGCTTGAATTGCAAAATCGGGGAGAATATAAAAAATTATATGATAAATTGGCAGAGTCGTATCGTCTGCGTTCTCAACAAGCCCGTCTTGTTGCATTGGAGATTAAAAACACGCCATATCCGGTTGTCGTTTGCGGAGATTTTAACGATACGCCTACCTCTTTTGCGTATCATCGTATCAAGGAAGATTTAAAAGATGCTTTTATTGTTTCGGGAAAAGGAATGGGAAATACCTATAATAGCGATTTGACTCCGCCTATTCGCATCGATTATGTTTTGTTTAGCCAATCTTTTAAAAGTTCTCAATTTGAAATTTACCATATCCCTTATTCGGATCATTTTCCGGTGTCGGCAACCATTTCGATTCCTTAGTCCTTATCTTTTTAAAATTGAGAAAGTCTCTGAATTATAAAAAGAGGGCGTATCAAAAGCTATTTTTTAAGCCAATTGTTACAGCATATGTAACAGGGATGAAATAGTTGATTTGAAATCGTATCTGTTTATCGAATGTTCCGTCGGGATTGTATCCGACGGAACATTCGGATTTTCGGGAGGCTTGGAATATGTGCCGAATCCATCATTACAAAATTTTTCCCTTCTTCGGGCAATGCTTTAAGAAGACCTTTCATCTATGCGGCAACTGTTTCACGCCTTTCGCCTATTGTTCTCAATGTGTTTGTTATACATTGATCGATAAAAGCGTGGGAAAACAATTCTTCCGAAATAAAATCATGTGAATGATAGCTGTTCGCTCTTTTTATCGGAGTTTGATATCCGAACCTCATCATTGAGAACGAAACTTGTTTTAAGTGTCGCTATTTCTCTATCAATCAGTGTTGAATACAGAAAATACAAACCAAACTTTTTTAGGTTAACAGTTGGAATATGCCCATACTGCCGCTTGAGTTCATTCTTTTCCGACGGCTGAAAGCCTTTATTTTCTGTTATTTTTCCCAATAAATGTCCTGCTTTCTTTATTTTTTTTTCTCTTTGCTGCATTCATACTTTATTTCGTATTTGTAGCGCTTTCCGCTGATTTTCTCAATTTCAGTACGGGGGTTCTCTGAATTGATTTAGCCATTCTGGCGATTTCATATTTTGCATTTTAAAAAATAATTACAGACAATCTAATTAGGTAACTGTAAAAGGTAAAAAAATGATTTTCGCTTGTAGAATTATTTTTTTGATAGACAGGGTAAATTTATGCAGAGTTAGGGGTTTAAAACCAAATTGTATCGTTTTCATCTTGTAAAGTTAATATTTTCGTACGTTTGCCTTGATATATTCCGATTAATGCAATAAATATATAGATTTTACTACTGCTTATTTCCGCTATTCTTAATTATTTTTTTTCGTACCTTAGCGCACCCTAAAGCTTTAATCATAAAACTTTAGAAATCATTATTTTATTACTTAAACATAAAACAAAGATGAAACGCACAAAAATTGTCGACGCGTTGGCTTCGAAAGAGATTGGAAAACTCATTAACATAAAAGGATGGGTTCGCACTAAACGTGAAAACAAAAATGTCGCCTTTTTAGCTGTTAACGACGGTTCTACTATTCATAACATACAGGTTGTGGTCGACGTTCCCAACTTTGACGAAGAAACATTAAAATTGGCAACTACGGGAGCAGGTATTTCCATAACCGGAACTTTAGTGTCATCCATGGGCAAAGGACAAAATGTCGAAGTGCAAGCAAATGAAATAGAGATTTACGGCACGGCTGATCCTAACAGCTATCCTTTACAGAAAAAAGGACATTCTCTGGAATTCCTACGTTCTATTGCTCATTTACGTCCGCGAACTAATACTTTCGGCGCAGTTTTTCGCATTCGTCACGCTATGGCATACGCTATTCACAAATATTTCAATGACAGAGGATTTTATTATCTACATACGCCGATCATCACGGCGTCCGACGCCGAAGGAGCCGGAGCCATGTTTCAAGTAACGACATTACCTTTAGATAATTTGCCGAAAACCGAAACAGGCGCGATCAATTATACGGAAGACTTTTTTGGAAAAATGACCAGTTTGACTGTTTCAGGACAATTGGAAGGAGAACTCGGCGCAATGGCGTTATCTGAAATATACACTTTCGGCCCCACTTTTCGTGCTGAAAATTCCAATACGCCGCGACATTTAGCAGAGTTTTGGATGATAGAACCCGAAATGGCGTTCTACGATATTAACGACAATATGGATTTAGCGGAAAATTTTCTTAAATTCTGCGTTAATTACGCCTTGGACAATTGCATGGATGATTTGAAATTCTTGAACGATATGTTCGATAAAGAATTGATAGAACGTTTACAATTTGTCATTTCTAATAACTTCAAACGTTTGACCTATACCGAAGCCGTCGAAATCTTAGAAAAAGCCGACAAGAAATGGGAATTTCCCGTCTCATGGGGAGTCGATTTGCAAGCCGAACATGAACGTTATTTGGTAGAAGAACATTTCAAAACGCCTGTCGTCCTGATCGATTATCCTAAAGAGATCAAAGCTTTTTATATGAAAAGTAACGACGACGGCAAGACCGTTCGCGCTATGGACGTACTGTTTCCTCGCATCGGTGAGATTATCGGCGGTTCGCAACGAGAAGAAGATTATGATAAATTAGTAGCCCGCATGCATGAGGTCGGAATTGAACCGGAAGAGATGTGGTGGTATCTTGATACCCGTCGCTTTGGTTCCGCACCTCACAGCGGATTCGGATTAGGTTTTGAAAGGTTGCTCTTGTTCGTAACGGGAATGGGAAATATCCGCGATGTGATCCCGTTTCCGCGTACTCCGATGAATGTGGAATTTTAATTTATTTGTATTCATAAAAACAAATTATAAAAGAAGCCGTTATTATTATTGAGAGTAAGTAAAAGATTATGTCGCAAAAACTCACATTACAGCAACGTTTACAACAAAAGCTTTCTCCGCAACAGATCATGTTGATGAAGCTGATGCAAGTTCCCGCTATGTCGTTAGAACAACGGATAAAGGAGGAAATTGAGAATAATCCAGCGCTGGAAATGAATGACGACGAGAATGATAATTATCAACAAGACCATGCGCCTGAAGAAGATTTTAATAACAACGACGAAAAAGAACAAGAAAGAGGGATAGATAGCGATAATGAATTTTCAATGGAAGATTATATGGACGAAGACGATATTCCCGATTATCGACTCTATTCCAATAATCATTCTTATGAAGAATCAAAAGAAATCCCTATGGCTTCCGGAAAATCGTTCCATGAATATCTTTTAGAGCAATTGAGCTTACGCGATCTCAATGAAACCGATTTTCAAATAGCGCTGCAAATCATCGGCAATATCGACGACGCCGGTTATTTAGCGCGCGACATTGAATCTATTGTCGACGATCTCTCGTTTATGAAGAACATCCATGTTTCCGAACATCATGTCGCCGAAATTTTGCATGTTATTCAAGATTTTGATCCCGCCGGAATCAGCGCGCGCGATCTGAGAGAGTGCTTATTGTTGCAACTTCATAGAAAAACGCCTACGCCGACTATCGAAAAAGCGACAGTGGTCATTGATAAATATTTCAACGAATTTTCGAAAAAACATTACGAACGTATTCTTCAACGCACAGGCATGAACGAGCAAGAGTTGAAAGAAGTAATTGCCGAAATACTGAAACTCAACCCAAAACCCGGCGACTATAGCGTCGACTCTTATACCGCTTCGCAAAGTATTATTCCCGATTTTACGGTCAATGTGATCGGCGATACGCTAGACGTCCAACTGAATAGCCATAACACGCCAGAACTTTATATCAGCAAAGATTATCAAGAAATGTTGGAATTATACTCTAAAAATGAAGATTCAAAGTCCAACAATAATCAGAATAAAGAAGCGGCGCAATTTGTCCGCAATCGTATCGATGCCGCCCGCTGGTTTATCGACGCCATCAGACAACGTCAAAACACGTTGTTATCGGTCATGACAACCATTGCACAATATCAAAAAGAGTATTTTACGACGGGTGATGAAAGCAGATTGCATCCCATGATCCTGAAAGATATTGCCGAAGCGCTCAATATGGATGTCAGTACTATTTCCCGCGTGGTAAGTTCTAAATATGTACAAACGCCCTTTGAAACATTTCTGTTGAAAAATCTATTTTCGGAATCATTCCAAAACGATGAAGGCGAAGAAATCTCTACCAAAGAGATCAAGCAAGCTTTGAAAAAATTAGTCGATGAAGAAGATAAATCGGCTCCATTGACCGACGATAAGCTCTTAACATTGCTCAAAGAGAAAGGCTATGGCGTTGCGCGCCGTACCGTCGCCAAATATCGGGAACAATTAAATATTCCCCCGTCAAGGCTTCGTAAGGAGTTGTAGAAATCCATGATGATTCCGATTACAAAATTTTATATAAAAATATGAGCGAAATCAAGCAAAAAAAGACTGTCGCTATTCTTTGCGGAGGCGGCCCTGCGCCCGGTATCAATACCGTGATCGGCTCTGTTGCCAAATCTTTCTTACGCGACGGATATCGCGTTTTAGGTATCCACAGAGGATTTTCCGGACTTTTGGACAGTAAACGCCGGACTAAAGAGATATTCTTCGCCAAAGCAGATAACATTTTTAAAACCGGAGGTTCTTACCTTCAAATGAGCCGTTATAAGCCTAAAGATGAAGAATTTTCAACGGATTTCTTTGTTGAAAATAACGTAAAACTTTTGGTAACAATAGGCGGCGACGATACTGCTTCAACTGCCAACAGATTGACCGCTTTTTTAAGAAAACATCATATAAATATTCAAAATATTCACGTCCCGAAAACCATAGATAATGATTTGCCATTGCCTCCGGATCAATATACTTTCGGATTTGTATCGGCAAAAGAAGAAGCTTGTAAATTGACGACAACCATTTACGAAGATGCGCGCACTTCCGTCAACTGGTTCTTGATCTCCGTCATGGGGCGCGAAGCGGGGCATTTGGCTTTTGCCGTCGGAGCGGCTTGTCATATTCCGATGATCATCATTCCTGAAATGTTTAACAAAACCCAGATTACCGTTGATAAAATCATCCGTTTGATGATTTCTTCTATGATAAAAAGAAAAATTCTTGGCATTGATTATGGAGCTGTCATGTTGAGCGAAGGAGTGTTGCACTTTCTGTCGGACGAGGACATTATCAACACGGGAATTCATTTCGAATATGACGCTCATGGGCATCCCGAATTGGGAATCATCAGCAAAGCGCATGTTTTCAACGTGATCCTGATGAAGAAAATCGAGGAATTAAATATTCCGATCAAAAGTCGTCCCGTCGAGATCGGTTATCATGTCCGATGCGCCGCTCCGTCAGCCTACGACAAAATGTATTGCAGCATGTTGGGAATGGGCGTAAAACAGCTTTTCGACGCAGGAAAAACAGGCTGTATGGTTACCGTCGATTCTGTAGGAAATATCTCGCCGCTATTTTTGGAAGATGTGACGGTCGACGGAAAAATATTGCCTCGTTTAGTTGACATGGAGCAAAATAAAACCAAAATGGTATATAGTACAAATCAGCAATATTTGATCGAAACCGATTATATAGCGGCGAAGAAATATCTTCCAAATCCGGAAGAATTTGATTTTTTCAAAATATTGAATTGGAATTCAGAATATCTGAAATATTAAACGCCATAATATTGTCGAATGAAAAAAGAAGAGATTCAAATCGTTTACCAAGAATACGAAACGCTATCCGAATTACCGCCGCAAGAACGTATGCTGATAGAGAAAGCGCATGAAGCGGCGAAGAACGCTTACGCTCCTTACTCTAAATATCACGTAGGAGCAGCTATTTTATTAAAAAACGGCGCTATCATTTTAGGAAATAATCAAGAAAATGTCGCTTATCCGAGCGGATTATGCGCCGAACGCGTCGCCATTTTTGCCGCTTCGGCCAATTATCCGAAAGAAGAGATCAAAGCGGTCGCCATCACTGCCATCGCCAAAGATTCCGCTATCAAATCGCCGCCATTTCCATGCGGATCTTGCCGTCAGGTTCTTGCTGAATATGAAAATCGCCAAACAACTCCCATAAAATATATTTTAAGCGCCGCTTCGGGAAAGAGCATTGTCATGACGGGAATAGAGAATCTTCTACCGTTTCCTTTTGTTTGATAAGAACATTTCTTATTTAAAAACGCCATAGAAGTATAAGCGACTTATCAAAACAAATAAAGGATTTTTCAGAAAAACTTACATTATTTCAACACGATCTCTTTTAAAAGGTCCTCTTTCAATATTTTATTAATAATGTTGCAAAGTTTAGTTCTTTGAAAAAGCAGGTCCTGACGTAAAGCGGCGTTAGAAACATCCACATAAAGTTTTCCATTCCGGACAAATATCTTATCTATCTGTTGTTTGACCTTAGGATCAACGAGTTTATTCCATGCTTCTATAATTTTGGCATCGTTCAATCCTTTATTCAAGTTATTCTCTTGAAGCGCTTTGCCAATGAGATTCTTAATGCTTTCTTCGTCCATAAATTGAAACTGTCATGTAAATCCAATAATCTATGCAAAGGTAAGATATTTTCAAACCTATAACTGATAATTGCACCTCCTTGAATCCGATTTCAAAGATTTTTCCCTGTTTTACAGCTTAATAAAAATGTATATTTTTGCAGAAAAAAATCATACTTCATGAAAAAAATCTTTATTCTGTTTCTTATAACGCTTTTAGCTTGCAATTTTACTTTTGCAAAAAAGCAACAAGGAACGGTAAAAATTCAATTTCAAAGCAGCTATCACGGAAATACGGATGTTTCCCGTTATAAATTAATGATTATCAGCAATAATGTCGTAAAAATTGAAACTATCGGCGACGCTCCTTATGAAAATGCGCCGCAAGAAACGATTTATCTTGATTTTAATAATGACAAATGGTATCAAACCGCGTTAGTTTATACCGGAGAACGTTATACGACGGAGTTCGAAATAAAAGAAGGCATAAATTGGGAAGTTAGAGATACAACGGCAAAAATTCAAGGATTTTTATGTAAAAACGGACATCTTGTCGTCAATTCCAACCATATTAATATATGGTATACGGAAGAAGTGGATTTTAGAGGAACCATTCAGCCGCGTTACGGTATTCCGAATGGCGTCGTTTTAAAAATTGACATCAATGGAAATCGTATCGAAGAAGCCGTGAGAATATCCCATGAAAAAGAAACAGTCGATTTATTACCGAATGATTGGGGTAAAATTATCGAAGGTAAGTATTATGCTAAAACATTAAATGAAACAGGCGTAATTTCAATCAACATCTTTGATAATGAAATCATAGAGTTCAATCCTGATATTGAAAAACCTGTCGGTTTTGATGAAGATAAGGTATATCGTGTCGGAAATGGAGCCGTTTTATTAAAAAAAGTACAACTCCCCGAAAGCGCAAAAGACTACAATATCTTTTTGGAACTGATTCATCATGCAGAGAAAGATGCGTACGATCGTACCGGTAGCATTTTTCTGATACCTGTCGATAAAAAAAGAACGTTTTTGGAAGCTTTTATTCACGGGCTCGATACGCTTCCTTCGGTTGTTTTGACTGAAAACGGAGTAAAATTTTCGGGAATTGTAGCTACTGAGGATTATAACCCGCCTATCGAATTGATGCGTTTTTTCACGTCGTTCGGCGCGCACGGTTACGGGTATCTTTCTTATGGAGATTTGCAATGGAATGATTCTGTAACGTTTAAGCAAGAAGTTACGCATGTTTCCCAATATTTGGAAAAGGAAGCGTGGATCGGTGTTTGCATCGGAAATTGGACGAAAGAGGCGCATCGGGTTACGCTCAATTTGAAATATTATCCCGAAGGAAAAGGAGGAACATATAAGGCCATTCCGTTGTTTTTTGCGATGAACGTCTTAGAAATGCAATGGCAAGAGATGCCGGAACTTTTTGACAATGACGCTTTTCAATTTTCCTATACCCTTCCGGAAGGGATCAACGAATCGATGCTTTGCTACTTGAGCACCGGACATGGCGGCTGGGAAGGCGGCGATGAATTCAATCAAAAAATCAACAGCATATTTTCTGATAATGAATCGATTCTACAATATATTCCATGGCGTGAAGATTGCGCGACTTATCGATCGCTCAATCCTGCCTCGGGAAATTTCAGAAACGGATTGTCCTCTTCCGATTTGAGCCGTTCGGGCTGGTGTCCGGGAACAATTACCAACCCTGTTTATGCGCCGATGCCGAAATTGACAAAAGGAACGCACATTTTGAAAATTGCTATTCCGCAAGGCGCTCCTGAAGGAAACAGTAAAAGCCATTGGAGCGTTTCGGGAACATTGATCTATAAATAGTCGAATATGCAATATCTATCGCTCGCTTTAGGATTAACGATTTTGCTTTTGGTCAAATATCATGATCAAAAAGCTAATGCAAAGAAAATATGCAATGACTTGGAGAGGCATATCAACAACGCTCAAAGAGATAAAGAAATATTCAAGCAAATAATTCTAAATAAGGTTATTCCCGCCGAAATTAAGGATAATGCGCCGTTCTATTATAGCATGTAAATTTATTATAATTTTCATACAAATCATTAAAATATGAATTTTCGAACAACTTTTTCTATTCCAAAAAGCAAGCCGGTCGATTATAACGACGCCATTATGTTATGCGGTTCTTGTTTCGTTGAAAACATCGGAGAAAAACTTGATAACTATTGTTTTAATACAATGATCAACCCTTTTGGGATTTTGTTTGATCCGATATCTTTAGCGCGTTCTTTGGAAATGATTATTGATCGACGCATTTTCACAGCCCGCGATACCGTTTTTTATAATAATCTGTACCACAGTTTCTTTCATCATAGTCGTTTCTCCCGTCCCAATCAACAAGAGCATCTGCGACTTATCAACGACGCATCCGAAAAAGCGCATGATTTTTTGAAATCAGCGACAAGATTGATCATCACTTTGGGAACGGCTTGGACATATCGTCATAAAGAACGAAATGCAGTCGTCTCGTCTTGCCATAAGATTCCGCAAGAAAATTTCGAAAAATATTTGTTATCCGTCGATGAAATAATAACGGTTTTATCTGAAATTTTCGCCCGACTGTTTTCATTCAATCCAAATATAGAAATAACGTTGACTATCAGTCCGGTACGACATATAAAGGATGGATTTGTCGAAAATCAATACAGCAAATCGACGATAATCTTGGCCGTAAAGAAATTGATTGAAAAAAAATCCCATCCCGATTATTTTCCCGCCTACGAACTCATGATGGACGATTTACGTGATTATCGCTTTTACGGCGTCGATATGCTGCATCCATCAACGACGGCCGTTTCTTATATTTGGGAGCGTTTTGTCGAAACTTATTTTGATGATAAAACACAGAATATCTTAGCAAAAGTTGAAAAGATTCGCACAGCGTCGTTGCATCGACCGTTTCATGCGCAATCAACGTCTTATAAAGACTTTTGCATGAAAAATTTGACAGAAATAGAAGAATTGATGCGACAATTTCCAAACGCTTCATTCTCCGGACTTGCCGAAATATTTAAAGAAAAATTAAAAATTTGACGCCTAAATATTTATTATGAAATTGATTTTCAAAATATTATAATTTTTTCAAAAAAAATAAAGAAAATAAATAAGCAAAAGAGTTGCCGATTAGATAATTATTCGTACATTTGCACCCTGAAAAAATTGGAGACGAAATGGCAAAGAAGCAAAAAGATGCACGCATTCAAGTGATTTTAGAATGCACAGAACATAAGGAAAGCGGTGTTCCGGGTACTTCGAGATATATCACCACTAAAAATAAAAAAAACACCCCGGGTAGAATGGAATTAAAAAAATATAATCCCATATTAAGAAAAGTTACATTACATAGAGAAATTAAATAATTTTTGAGATATGGCAAAGAAAGTTGTTGCAACGCTGCAAACTAAAAGTAAAGATTGGACAAAAGTTATTAGAATGGAACGTTCTCCTAAAACCGGAGCGTATACATTTAAAGAATCTGTTGTCACCTTAGAAGAAGCAAAAACTCTTTTGAAATAGTTCATCAAGACGTTTTTTAGGTTAATATTACAAACAGCTCTTTCCCATCGTTGGAAAGGGCTGTTGATTTTTATAGCAATCGATTTTTGAACGATCAAAAATAATTTGCCGAAACCGGAATTATTACATAACTTTGTCAACTTCGTTGTATTTCAGTTGTATTGCATAATAAATATTTTTTATGGGACTATTTTCATTTTTCAACAAAAAGCAAAAAGATAACTTAAACAAAGGGCTTGAAAAAACGCGAGAAGGCGTTTTTTCGAAATTATCTAAAATTGTCGCCGGAAAATCCAAAGTCGACGACGAAGTTTTAGACAACTTGGAAGAGATTTTGATTTCGTCGGACGTCGGCGTCGATACGACCATTCGCATCATCGAACGAATTGAAGCGCGCGTAGCGCGCGATAAATATGTCGGAACTAACGAACTGAACAGAATCTTAAAAGAAGAAATCAGCATGCTTCTCGAAGAACATCATAATGACGCTCTTGTCGAAGGATTTGATTTTCCCAAACGGGAAAATCCTTACGTTATTATGGTTGTCGGCGTCAATGGCGTGGGGAAAACGACCACAATCGGGAAATTGGCTCATCAATTGAAACAGCATGGGAAAAAGGTCATTTTAGGAGCTGCGGATACTTTTCGCGCCGCCGCCGTAGATCAATTGACCATTTGGGCTGAACGCGTCGACGTTCCCATTGTCAGTCAAGGCATGGGAGCAGATCCTGCTTCCGTGGCCTTTGACACTTGCAAATCTGCCGTAGCAAATGATTTCGACGTGGTTATTATTGATACCGCCGGCCGATTGCATAACAAAGTGAATTTGATGAACGAATTGTCCAAGATCAAACGCGTAATGGATAAAGTAATACAGGGAGCTCCTCATGAAATTTTACTTGTTTTGGATGGATCAACAGGTCAAAACGCTTTTGAACAAGCTAAGCAATTTACCGCCGCTACCGCGGTTAACGCTCTTGCCATTACAAAATTAGACGGAACGGCGCGCGGAGGCGTTGTGATCGGCATCTCCGATCAATTCAAAATCCCTGTAAAATATATCGGCATCGGAGAAAAAAAAGAAGATCTGCAACCTTTTGATAAAGAGGCGTATGTAGAAAGTTTGTTCGAGCAGGAATAAATTAAAAAACGATCGTCAAAAAAATTACATATAGTTGATTATTAATTAATTATAAAAAATTAATAAAAAAGTTGCACGGTTAGAAATTTAATTCTACCTTTGCACCCGCTTTTAAAAGGATTCCTTAGCTCAGTTGGTAGAGCACATCCCTTTTAAGGATGGGGTCCTGGGTTCGAGCCCCAGAGGGATCACAAAAGGATATATAGCAAGGATGATTTCTTAGCTCAGTTGGTAGAGCACATCCCTTTTAAGGATGGGGTCCTGGGTTCGAGCCCCAGAGGAATCACAAAAAAAATCTGCTCATTTTGGCAGATTTTTTGCTTTTATGAGATCTTCTAAACAGCTTTTAATCTCTTCTTCTCCCTAAAAAGATCATCAAATAATATATCAATGTAGCCAAAGAACTTAAAGCGGCGACGACGTAAGTGTATGCGGCCGATTTTAAAGCGCTTTTTGCTTGTTCTTGCGTTTGTCCGTAAGTAATATTACTTTTTTCCAACCATGCTAATGCGCGTTGACTGGCGTTTATCTCTACCGGAAGGGTTATAAAACTGAATAGAGTACTAACTCCAAACAAAATCACGCCGATTAATAACAGTTCGGGAAATACATTTAGCAGTAAAATTCCGGCCAACAAGATCCATGATACCCATCTTGAAGAAAAACTTATAATAGGGACAAGCGCAGACCTCATTTTCAGAGGGGCGTAAGCTGTTGCATGTTGAACGGCATGACCGCATTCATGAGCGGCGACAGCGGCGGCGGCTACGCCATTAGCATTATAAACGCTTTCGCTTAAATTAACGGTTTTATTGGCCGGATTAAAGTGATCTGTTAAATGCCCTTGTATGGAAATCACTTGAACGTCGTAAATTCCATGATCATGAAGCATTTTTACCGCAACATCTTTTCCTGTCATACCATTAGAAAGCGGAACTTTTGAGTATTCGTTAAACTTCTTCTGCAGATTGCTCTGTACGAGCCAACTAATAATAGCAATTAAAATGAATATTAACCACATAATCTGTCTTATCTTTAAAATTTTCTTTTTACAAGTCAAAATCCTTGCCAAATGATGTCATGCCGGTAATAATAACGGCGCTAATATGCATAAATATTCTTGATTAAGCTATTATTCAGCAATATACAAAATAAAAAATCTTTTGGCATAATTGTTGTCCGTATTGTCTTATGTTAAAAACATTTTATTTCCGCCATTACTCGGAAATAGCATTATGAAAAAGTAAATGAATTTTAAGATGGAGTATACTTTTTCATAAAAGATCAAAGAGATAGCATTTTATTTAGCATAATGTTCTGCATACCGCTGTGAAACGTCTTTTTGTAATGTGTTTTTTTCATACTTGCGGAGGATGCCCGAATCAATTCGGCGTCCTCTCTTTTATTTGTATTTGCGACTGCCTCAAAATAATATAAGTATGAATAATCAAAACAGGATCATTATAACATATATGCGCTACGAAATATGAATAACCGACGCATCGAATAATACGCTATTTGTAACTCGCAACTTTCTTGCTCATTCGTCATTTGCTCATTTTTTCAATGCCATAAAGTAGATTTTAATCATAAACGAGCGCTTGAAATACATCTTGTAATCTTTGGAAAATATTAAAACATAACCATAATTCTAAATTTTTTTCCCTCTTATTGTTCACATTTTTTTATCGTTATCAACAATTGATTTTGTTAATATCGCAAGAAGCCCACATAATATACTTGTATTCAGTATTTTACATACAATATGTTAATTTTTTATCAACAAGTGCATTTTTTTGTCGAAAAATGCAGCTAAATGCAAAATTTGATTTATCTTTGTAGCAAAATTTTTCAAATGGCAGAATTTGTAGGAACGTTTGATTGTAAGATGGATAGCAAAGGGAGATTGAATATCCCTGTGAAGATCCGCGAGAACATCGCCGATGGTTCTGAGACATTGATATGCCGGAAAAGTTTTAATGAACCTTGTTTGGAATTATTTTCAAAAACCACGTGGGCGCTTGAGACAAGATTTTTGAAAGATCTGGACACTTTGGATAAAGAAGACATGAACTTGAAACGTCAATTCTTGCAAGATGTTAAAATTGACACTTGGGATTCAACCGGAAGATTTCTTATTCCCAAAAACCTGTTGGAGTTTGCCGGCATTGATAAAGATGTGGTCATTGTAGGACTCGACGATTCCGCAGAGGTTTGGGACAAGGAGAAATATCTGGAAAAAATGAGAGAAACTTCCGAAAAAGAAAAAGCTGATATGTTAGATAAAATCAGAGCTCTTAAACGTAAAAGCATAAATAAGTAGTTTTTTTGCAAATAAACGTCGAATCTAATTGAATAACAATAATATATATAACAATGTATCACACTCCTGTCATGTTGCGCGAATGTTTGGAAGGCTTGAATATCAAGCCTGAAGGCATTTATGTTGACGTAACGTACGGAGGAGGAGGACACGCCAGGGGCATTCTAGAACATCTCGACAAAAAGGGAAGATTAATCGCATTTGATCAAGATGAAGACGCTCTGCAAAATAAGATAGACGACGACCGCTTAACGCTTATTCATCAAAATTTTTCCTACGTCAAAAACTTCTGTAAACTATATGGTTATGGGAAAGTAAATGGGATTTTTGCCGATTTAGGCGTATCATCCCATCAATTGGACGTTCCCGAAAAAGGTTTTTCTACGCGTTTTGAAGGGAAACTTGATATGCGCATGAGCGCTAAAACTCAATTAACGGCCGCCAATATTGTCAATGAATATGAGCGGGATGAATTAATCCGCATTTTTAAGCTTTACGGGGAGTTGCAAAACAGCGCCAAGATCGCCGACGGCATAATTAGAACACGTACCGTACAACCGATTGAGACTACTTCGCAATTGATGAAAATTATTACGCCGATGGCGCCAAGAATGCGCGAAAATAAATTTGCCGCTCAACTATTTCAAGCGCTCAGAATCGAAACTAATAAAGAGATGGAAGCTTTATCGGCATTATTACAACAATCCGTAGATTTATTGTCTCCGGAAGGAAGATTGGTCATTCTCTCTTATCACTCTTTAGAAGACCGGCTGGTCAAAAATTTTATGCGCTCCGGAAATTTTGAAGGCGTTATTGAAAAAGATTTTTACGGAAATCCTCTGACGCCGTTCAATATCATTACGAGAAAACCAATAACAGCGTCGGAAGAAGAAATTGTTTCAAACAACAGAGCAAGAAGCGCAAAATTGAGAATAGCAAAATTCAAATCAAAAAAAACAGAATAAAAAAATGGCTCAAAAAAGTAATAAAAAGAAAAACGTAATCAAAAATACGGTGAGATCGACTCTTAACGGGACAATCTTGACCAAGAAAAACGTGCGCAATCATTTTCCTTTTTTGCTTTTCATCGCTGTTTTAGGGCTATTGTATATCACTAACGGATATTATGCGGAACGAATGCACCGTCACAAAAAAGAGCTTACCGAGGAGAGAAAACAGATTGTATCAATTTTGGAAAGTGAAAAATCACGCATGTCAAAGTCAACCAAGCAATCCGTTTTGGTTGAAAAACTTTCCGACCAAGGATTGAAAGAAGCTGTTAGCGGCGTAAAAAAAATAATTGTAAAAAGGGAAGAAAATGGAAACAACGGAGAAGAATAATCGATCTAAAAAGTTTTTAGTACTCAGAACAATTATCGTTTACGTTGCGTTTGTGTTGATTGCAATCGCCGCTATCGGTAAAATTATTTACGTTCAGATAGCTGATAAAAAAGAACTTGAACAGTTGTCCGATAAATCTTCTTACGTTTTTTATGAAAAAGAAGCCCACAGGGGAGCTATTTTAGCCACCGACGGAGAAGTTTTATTAAAAAGACGCATGTTGTTCGATATTTATATGGATACGTATCCGAAAGATTCTAAGAAACCTGAAAAAGAGACCATATTAGACAGTCTTGAATTCTTCTCAAACGTACAAGCGCTTGCCGACTCTTTACATGCATTATTCCCAGAAAAATCAACAAGTTATTACTTGAATTTATTAAAAACAAACAGGACAAAAAAGAAGAGATACGTCGCCATACAAAAAAATATAAATATCCAGGATTATGAAAGAATGAAGAATTTTCCGATATTTTCCAATAGAAAAAGCAACAATTGCTTTATATCAATATCAAAAGAATCTTATGAAAAGTATGATCTTGCTCCAAGAACTTTAGGATATGTGAGATATGTTGAGAAAAAGGATCAAACCGGAGAGACTAAGATCGATACGTTAAAAGTCGGTATTGAAGGCGCTTACGACTCTATTTTAGCCGGTAAGAAAGGCAATATATTGCATCAGCGTATCGGAAAATATACATGGGCCGAAATTGAAAGCCCTGAAAATATCTATCCTGAAAACGGAAAAGATATTGTAACTACATTAGATGTAGCCATCCAAGACGTAGCTCAAAAATCCTTATTAGAAAATTTAAAATTACAAAAAGCCAAAAGCGGTTGCGCCATTGTAATGGAAGTTAAGACGGGCGAAATTTTAGCCATTTCCAGTTTAAACAAAGAGGGTGAAGGAAAATATGCCGAGATTTATAATAATGCTATCGGCGTTCGCGCCGATCCCGGTTCTCTCTTTAAAACCGCCGCTTTAGCGGTCGCCCTGAAAGATGGTAAAATAAAATTAACCGATAAATATAAAGTTGCAAGTAGTTCGGAGATGTTTCCGGGAAGAAAAAAACCAATTAAGGATTCTGCTCCTTTTGGACACAACGATCCGACTGTTTTAGAAATATTTGAAAAATCTTCCAATGTGGGAACAGTCAAAATCATTTATGAGAATTATAAAAATAATCAACAACAATTTATCGACGGTTTGTATTCTTTGGGGTTAAATCAACCTTTAGGAATTGAATTAGCCGGAGAAAGCGCGCCTTACATTAAAAATACAAATGACAAAACTTGGTCAAAGTCGACCATCACTTCTATGCCGATGGGATACGAAGTTGAAATGACTCCGTTGCAAATACTTGCATTTTATAATGCTATTGCTAATGATGGAATTTTTATTCGACCCAAATTCGTGAAAGAGATCAGGAAAAACGGAGAAATCATCAAAACCATCGAAAGCGATACGTTGATTGCGAAAATCGCTCCCGAAGAGGTCATAAAAGATCTGCAAACCATGTTGCGCGGCGTTGTTGTAAACGGAACAGGAAGAGAAGGCTTTAAAGGTGTTTCTTATGCCGTTGCGGGAAAAACAGGGACGGCTCAAGTAACGACTCCGGGAGAAAAAGGTTATTCCGACAAAAGGCATAATGCTTCCTTTTGCGGTTATTTTCCAGCAGATAATCCAAAATATGCTTGTATTGTCATGATCAACGAGCCGTCAAATGGCGAATACCTTGCTGCAAAGGTAGCATTGCCGGTTTTTAGAGACATTGCTAACAAATTGTATGCCGTCGACGTCAGTTTGATGCCGGTCGCCAACGGATATATTCCTCCGGACAGCGTCGGGTCTATTCCGATGAATATAAACAGTACAAAGGAAAATATACAAACCATCTCTAAGCATATTGATCTGGATTTGAATTTAAACGATGTCGATAGCGATTGGGTGAGCGTAAAAACCGCTAAAAATGAAATTCATATTACGCCGAATAATATAGAATCCAATACCATTCCCAATGTAACGGGAATGAGTTTGTCCGACGCTATTTACGTTTTGGAAGAAAAAGGACTTACAGTGGAAACTAAAGGATTCGGCAAAGTTGAAAAACAATTTCCTTCTGCGGGAACTGTCATCGGAAAAACAGAAAAAATAATATTATCATTAAAAATATAACGGTGAAGCAATTACAAGAAATATTATCCGACATACGCACGATCCAAATTATTGGAAATAGCAATCGTATTGTCAATCAAATCGAATTTGATTCCCGTAGGATAAAACAAAACGATCTTTTTGTCGCCGTTCGCGGCGTCCAAGTCGATGGACGCCTATTTATGGAAGCCGCCATTAAAAATGGAGCTACCGTTATTGTTTGCGAAACAAAACCGGAAGAGGTAAAAGATTCCGTAACGTATATCGTCGTACCGGATAGCGCCGAAGCGTTGGGAATGTTGGCTTCCGCTTTTTATGATCATCCGTCAAGAAAATTAAAATTAGTAGGCGTAACGGGAACTAACGGAAAAACGACCGTCGCTACCTTGTTATATGAATTGCATCGAAAATTGGGATATGCCGTCGGTTTGCTTTCAACAGTTGAGAATAGAATCGACAATACAATCATCTCGGCGACTCATACAACGCCCGATGCCGTACAGATTAACTCATTGTTATCCAAAATGGTAGATAGCGGTTGCGATTATTGCTTTATGGAAGTGAGTTCTCATGCCGTTGATCAAAAAAGGATAGCGGGATTACAATTTTCCGGAGGAATTTTTACCAATATTTCGCACGATCATTTAGACTATCATAAAACCTTTAAAAACTATTTAAACGCTAAAAAAACTTTTTTTGACCTACTTCCTAAAGAGGCTTTTGCACTTTCCAATATCGACGATCGTAATGGCAATTTCATAATGCAAAATACAAAAGCGCAGAAATACGGCTACAGTTTACAAAATATGGCTGATTTCAAATGTCGTATTTTGGAAAGCCAATTTGGAGCAATGTTGCTCAATATTAATGAAGAAGATGTTTGGATTCATCTTACCGGACGGTTCAACGCATATAATGTTACCGCTATTTACGGCGGAAGTATCTGCTTAGGGCACGATAAATTGGAAGTTTTACAAGCAATAAGCGCTTTAAAGCCCGTTGTGGGACGTTTTGAGACGCTTCGTTTTCAAGGAATAACGGCAATTGTTGATTATGCGCACACGCCAGATGCATTGAAAAATGTATTAGAATCAATCAACGGTATTCGCACGTACAACGAAAATCTCATTACTGTAGTTGGTTGCGGCGGAAACCGCGACAAAGAAAAACGTCCTGTAATGGCTTCCGTCGTATGCGAATTGAGCGATAAGGTAATCTTGACTTCCGACAATCCGCGGAGTGAAAATCCGGAAACTATTCTGGACGACATGATGCAAGGGGTATCGCCGGAATATTTTAAAAAAGTATTACGCATTACCGATCGTCGCGAAGCAATAAAAGTAGCCGCCGCCTTGGCTCATGAAGGCGATATTGTCTTAGTAGCGGGTAAAGGACATGAAAATTATCAGGAGATCAACGGGATAAAATATCCTTTTGACGATAAAGAAGAGTTGCAAAAAGCATTTTTAACGAAGTAAAAAACGGCAAGTATGTTATATTATCTTTTTGATTGGTTAGACAAAAGTTATGATTTCCCGGGAGCGGGAGTTTTTCAATATCTCTCATTTCGCGGCGGTATGGCTGTCGTAACCTCTCTTTTGATAACTGCAGTTTTTGGAAAATATCTGATTCGTTTTCTGAAAAAACATCAAGTCGGCGAAACGGTCAGAGATCTCGGATTAAAAGGGCAAATGGAAAAGCAAGGAACTCCTACAATGGGAGGATTGATCATTATTTCCGGTATATTAATTCCTGTTCTGTTGTTTTGCAAATTAGATAATATTTATATCATACTTTTGATTTTCACGACTTTATGGCTTGGACTAATCGGTTTTATTGACGATTACATTAAAATTTTCAAGAAAAATAAAAAAGGATTATCCGGAAAGTATAAAATTGTAGGGCAAGTCATTTTAGGTATTGTAGTTGGTTGTACGATTTATTTTTCCGATGATGTAGTAATTCGTGAAACAATCGAAAAAGATGAAATAGTCGCCGTAAATACGACAATCACTCAAGATGCAAAATCGCTCAAAACGACTATTCCTTTTGTGAAAAATAATGAATTCGATTATGGCCGGCTGGTGAGTTGGGCTTGTGAAGATTGTCACAAATGGGCTTTTTTAATCTTTATTCCTATTGTCATTTTTATCATTACCGCTGTTTCAAACGGAGCAAATCTGACCGACGGGATCGACGGATTGGCAGCCGGAACATCTTCTGTGATTGGAGGATCCTTAGCAATATTGACATGGGTATCGGGCAACATTATATTTGCCAACTACCTTGATATCATGTATATTCCAAATGTCGGCGAGGTGACGATCTTCATGGGAGCTTTTGTCGGAGCCTGCGGCGGATTTTTATGGTACAACACGCATCCTGCACAGGTTTTTATGGGCGATACGGGCAGCCTTACCATCGGAGGAATTATTGCAGTTGTTGCAATTATCATTCGTAAAGAGCTTTTATTACCGTTGTTATGCGGCATTTTCTTAGTCGAAGCTCTTTCGGTTATCATTCAAACAAGGTATTTTAAATATACCAAAAAGAAATATGGCGAAGGAAAGAGAATATTTCTGATGTCGCCTTTGCATCATCATTATCAAAAAACAGGTATCGCCGAAGAAAAAATCGTGCAACGCTTCATTATTGTGTCTATTGGGCTTGCCATTTTGTCGATCGTAACTTTAAAATTAAGATAAAATAATTATAACCATGAGTATAACTTTAGAAAAATTGGCATCACAAGGAATTTTAGATTTTGAAAATCAATTTATGGAGAATATAGAGCGTAAATTAGTACATGCGCATCGTCAAACCATACGCGACATATTCTCGGATTACATTCATGTGTCCGACAGGATAGAGTATGTAGCTACAATTTTCGGAATGGATTTTATCAATGATGCCAAGTCGTTGAGCGCTAATGCGGCATGGTATACTTTGGAAAGTATTGAAAAACCGATTATCTGGATCATTAATGAAATCAACGAAACGGACGACGACTTTGAAAAAATCATCCCGTTGATTCGGAAAAAAGTAAAAGCGATCATTCTTTTGGGGCATAAATCAGCTCATACGTCGCATTTTTTAGCGGATCATGTCGAAGGAATTTATCGACTTAAAAACATTGAACAAGCTGTAGAATTTGCATACACGATAGGAGATCATGGAGATGCAATCGTTTTTTCTTCAATGACGGAAGATTGTTTGCACGTTAAAAATTTTCACGACGCCGCTTTGCAGTTTAAACGCGCGGTTAAAGGATTATAAAATGGGTATTAACTTAAAAAATAGAGTAAAAGGCGATCCTGTTATTTGGACTGCGATCATCATTCTCTGCGTCTATTCGTTGTTGGCGATTTATAGCGGCCTCTCCAATATGCCGTTAAAACCCGGACAATCGAGAGACCTGTTCGCCGAGAAGGAGTTATTGTATCAATTCATTCTGATCGCACTGGGATTGTTCATTATGTGGTCGGTTCACCTCATTAAATGGCGCGTTTTTTTGAGAAAAACGGCCCCAATCATATTGATTATTTCGTGGGTATTGATCATTATACCAATAGTTTTGGGTAAGGACATCAACCAGTCTAACAGGATATTGCCTATCGGATCGATAACTATTCAAATATTCGACATTGCAAAAATTGCTCTGATTATCTACTTGTCAAGCATTATGCTCAAAGGCAAAGATTTAAAAAATTCTTTTAAAGATATGTTTCTCTGGGTTTATTTGCCCATTTTTATAACTGTTATATTGATACTTCGCTCCAATCTTTCTACTGCGTTGATATGTTTTGCCGTTTCATTTGCCTTGATGTTTTTCAGACCGATATCGATTAAGAGCCTTTTCCATTTTATAGGATTATCGTTCGCTTTTTGTTTATTATTGATCATAGTAGGCAAAGCTGTTCCCGAAGCGTTCCCAAGAGCGAGTACTTGGGCGAATCGTATTGTTACTTTTACACACAAAAACGACGTCGGCGCTGAAGATAAAGATAAAATATATCAAGAGGAGCAGGCAAAAATTGCTATTGGAACGGGAGGCGTTTTCGGAAAAGGTCCGGGAAGCGGAACGCAACGTCACGTGCTTCCGCAATCGTACGACGATTATATTTTTACCATCATTGTTGAAGAATACGGCATCTTGTTCGGAGCTATTCCTTTAGTTGTTATTTATCTGATTTTAGTATATCGCGGTTTTAGAATATCTCTAAAAAGCGACAGAAAATTTTCATCATATTTGGTTTTTGGAATCACCTTTTTATATGTTTTTCAGGCATTTATGCATATCGCAGTCTCAGTAGATTTGACTCCTGTAACCGGGCAACCTCTGCCTTTTGTCAGCAAAGGAGGTACTGCATTGTGGATTGCTTGCGCCGCTTTCGGATTGGTATTATCTGAGAGTAGACTGAATGAGCAAGAGCGGTTGAAAGCCTTGGAGGAAGAAAACGAAGCCGAAATTGAGGATGAAGTTGAATCTGACGAAACAAATAAATATTGTTGAAGAATGATGAACGATAGTGTGAAAATAATCATTAGCGGAGGCGGAACCGGCGGACATATTTTTCCCGCCATTGCCATTGCCAATTCTTTGAAAAAAAGAATGGCCGATCATGCTGTTATATTATTTACCGGCGCAAATGGTAAAATTGAGATGGAAAAAGTCCCTGAAGCCGGTTATCGAATCATCGGACTAAATATCACAGGAATTCAACGGTCGTTTTCTCTAAAAAACATCTTAAAAAACTTGAGCTTCCCATTCAAATTAATGCAAAGTTCGAAACATGCAAAACGAATTATCAGAGAATTTGCTCCTGATATTGTGGTGGGAGTCGGAGGTTTTGCCAGCGGGCCAACTTTGCGCGGCGCTATTAAATTGCATATTCCGACTTTGATACAGGAACAAAATTCTTATCCGGGAATTACCAATAAAATATTGTCAAAAAAAGCGGATAAAGTTTGCGTGGCATATTCTGGTATGGAACAATATTTTAGTCCGGAAAAAATAGTTTTAACAGGAAATCCTGTTCGTCGGCAAGTCATAGATATTGAAGGAAAAAGAGAAGAAGCGATACGGTTTTTTAATTTAAATCAGAATAAAAAAACATTGTTGATCGTAGGAGGAAGCCTCGGCGCATGGACTATTAATAAAGCGATAAGATCGGGGTTAGAAGAGTTCGAAAAAGCCGACATACAAATAATCTGGCAAACGGGAAAACCATATTTCGAGCAAGCTCAAGAAGCGGCAAAAGTAAAACAGGATGTTCACGCCATACAATTTATAAAAGAAATGGATATGGCTTACGCCGCCGCCGACGTAATCGTTTCACGAGCGGGAGCTATTGCTATTTCAGAACTTTGTAATGTCGGAAAACCGGTCGTCTTTGTTCCCTAT
Source organism: Bacteroidales bacterium (assembly GCA_031254805.1). Classification (GTDB taxonomy): domain Bacteria; phylum Bacteroidota; class Bacteroidia; order Bacteroidales; family WRLA01; genus WRLA01. The sequence continues at coordinate 13,065 of JAIRTP010000068.1, read as the reverse complement.
CCTCATGCAGCGGAAAATCATCAAATGAGAAACGCCATGGCGCTGCTCGAAAAAAATGCCGCTTTGATGATCCCGGACGCAGAAGCGTCGGAAAAATTAGTAAAGACGGTATTAGAACTTTTTGATAATTCAAGTCGGATGCAAAAACTTTCATCGAATATTAAGTTGCTCGCAATCAGCGATGCCGGCGAAAAAATCGTAAACGAAATATTAAAACTTATTGAAAAAGGATAAGAAATGGATTTGAGCAAGGTAAATAATATATTTTTCATCGGTATCGGAGGTATCGGGATGAGCGCTTTGGCACGTTATTTCAAAGCGCAAGGAAAAACGATATCCGGTTATGACCGTACTTGCTCGGAACTCACTAAACAATTGACAAAAGAAGGAATGTCGATTTTTTACGAAGACGACAGCGATAAAATAGCTAAAGATATCGATTTAGCTATTTACACGCCGGCCGTTCCTTTGGATTTGAATATTTTCAAAGAGATAGCAAAACGTTCTATTCCTCTCAGAAAAAGAGCTGATATTTTAGGGACCATTACGCGCGGAAAGGAGATGATTGCAATTGCCGGAACGCATGGGAAAACAACGACTTCGGCCATTTTAGCGCATATGTTCTATCAAAGCGCTATTGGTTGCACCGCCTTGATTGGAGGAATCAGCAACAATTATCAAACCAACTTTTTTTCAAAAGGCGACGGAATTTTTATTGTCGAAGCGGACGAATATGACCGTTCGTTATTATTTTTACATCCGACGGCGGCCGCTATTAATTCTATGGACGCCGATCATTTGGATATTTACGGAGTTGAGCAATCATTGCAGGAGACTTATAACGAATTTGCTAATCAAATAGATAAAAAGGGATTTCTTATTTTACACAAAGGGCTGGAATCTCATATTTTTACCGACGTCAAAATATTAACCGTTTCAATTGATAATTCGCATGCCAATTATTTTGCCGATAACATTCGTATTGAAAACGGTTATTATCATTTTGATCTCTTCATGCCGGATGGAGTTATCACGAATCTCGTTTTCGGCGGACACGGCGCAATTAACGTTTTGAACGCGGTAACGGCGTCTGCCATCGCTTTGAATTATGGTATTGATAAAGGCGTTATTAGAGATGCTTTGGAAAATTTCTCCGGAGTACGCCGCCGTTTTGATTTCAAAATTCGCACGAAAGAGTTTGCCTTAATCGATGATTACGCGCATCATCCGAAAGAGATAGAAAGCGCTTTATTATCGGTGAAAGAGTTGTATCCCAAGAAAAAAATCACCGCTATCTTCCAACCGCATCTTTACAGTCGGACGAGAGATTTTGCAGAAGGATTTGCAAAAACATTGAACATAGCCGATGAGATTATTTTGTTGGATATTTATCCCGCGAGAGAGAATCCGATAGCAGGCATAAGCAGTTCGTTAATTGCCGAAAAAATCACAAAAGAGGAAGTACAAATAGTTTCAAAAGAGCATTTAATCGAAAAACTGATTGATCAAGCTCCCGAAATTGTCGTCATGCTCGGAGCGGGCGATATTGATCGTTTGGCGGAGCCTGTTGAAAATGCTTTGAGAAAATTTTGGAATTATAATAACGATAAACCTTATCAAAAAGAGTTAAAATGATGAAGTTCAAAAAGATTTTAATTGTTTTGTTTTGGATTGCGGCGTTAGCGGGAATTGTTACTATGATTGTTTATGCCGGTTCTCGATACGATAATGTCGCATACAAAGGTTATTCGATCAATATTACCGCGTCGGACGACACGGAGAGATTAATAAGTAAATCAGATATTGAGAATATCATTTTAACCCGCACGGACTCTTTGATCGGAAGAAAATTTAAAGATATCGACCTAGTCAATCTTGAAAAAACATTGAGAGAGAATGTTTATGTAAACGAAGCAGAAATATCGGGCGATATGTGGGGAAATCTCCAGATTAACGTGAAACAAAGAAAACCGATAGCGCGTATCGTCAACAAAGAAAACGAGCAATATTATATAGACGATTTAGGCGGCGCTATGCCGATTCGTCCCGGAATGCCGGCGCGCGTTATTGTCGTAAACGGCAACATTTCAACAAAGTATAGCGATTTCAGAGCGGATACTGTCATTCAAGAGATCAACGCTATTTTGAGTTGTATGAACGCTATTAATAGAGATGAATTTTTAAAAGCTCAAATCGGGCAGGTTTTTATAGATGACAACAATGATTTTATACTTATTCCTTTATTAGGCGACCATACCGTATTGCTTGGCAGCCCCTATTTTGCCGATAATCGATTAGAAAATTTAAAGATTTTTTATAAAGAAGGACTCGGCGTAGAAGAATGGAAAAAAAGTAAACGCATTGATATAAGATTTGAAAACCAAGTAGTCGTGCAGAATAAAAATAGATAAAGAGATGAAAATGCAAATAGATAAAGAGATGAAATTACCATCAAATGTTTTTGTAGTAGGTCTTGATATAGGTACTACCAAAATAGCGGCCATAGTCGGGAAATTAAATGAAAATCACAAATTGGATGTTTTAGGCTATGGAACAGCGGAATCATTAGGCGTCAGACGCGGTGTTGTCAGTAATATTGAAAATACGGTCGAATCAATTAAAATAGCAATCGAACAAGCAAAAATTTCTTCCGGAGTAAATATTCAAAACGTGCATGTAGGAATTGCAGGACAACATATCCGCAGCGAACAACAATCGAGCCGTTTGATCAGAAAAAATGCGGAAGAAGATATCACAGACGACGACGTGCAACAACTTACTGAAAATATGTTCGATCTCTGTATGACTCCCGGAGAAGAGATCATCGACGTTATTCCGCAAGAATTTACTATTGACGGAGAACCCGGTATCAAAGAACCGGTCGGAATGTTGGGAAGTTCTTTGGAGGCAAATTTCCATATTATTGTCGGACAAACAGCCGCCGCTCGCAATATTTACAAATGCGTAACGCGCGCCGGATTGAACGTAGTGGATCTTATATTAGAACCCATCGCCTCTGCCGAAGCCGTTTTAAGCGAAGAAGAAAAAGAAGCGGGCGTTGCATTGGTCGATATCGGAGGCGGAACGACGGATATTGCGCTTTTTTACGACGGCGTTATTCGACATACCGCCGTCATTCCGCTTGGAGGAGATATCATAACCGAAGATATTAAGGAAGGATGCAATATTATAAAAAAATTTGCCGAAGAATTGAAAATTAAATTCGGTTCTGCGTTGGCTCAAGAAAATAGCGACATGCAAATTATTGCTATTCCCGGGCTCAAAGGACGTCCGCCGAAAGAGATATCCATGAAAAATTTAGCGCGTATTATAGAAGCTCGAACGACGGATATTATTGAGAAAGTTTATAGTGAAATAAAATTCTCGGGATACGAACGAAAACTATCTGCCGGCATCGTTCTGACCGGAGGCGGATCTTTATTGAAAGATATTCTTCAACTTACGCAATACATCACCGGAAAAGATGTAAGGGTCGGTTATCCTAACGAACATCTCTCAAATAATCAAACCATCAAGGATATAGCCTCGCCCATCTATTCTACATGTATAGGATTGGTTCTTAATGGATTATCGAAAATTGAAGAGGAAAAACAAAAAAGAAAAAAACAAGAATTTAACGAGGTTACCGATAAAGTAATCGAAAAAGAAATTGAAAAAATAGTGGAAGAAAAACCTAAAAAAGAACGGAAACCAAGGCTCCCATTTTTGAAGAAAATCCAGAAATTTCTTGAAGAAGACGAAGAATAGATCGATTAACAATAATCAACATTTTCTTGTTGAAAAAAAATAAATAAGAGCAAGATAAATAACAAGATAGATAATAATTTTACAAAATTAAAAAAAATGAATATGTTGAAGTTTGATTTGCCAAAAGCACAATCGTCAATCATTAAGGTCATAGGCGTTGGAGGAGGAGGGAACAACGCTGTAAATCACATGTTTGAATTAGGAATCAAAGATGTCGATTTTATCAATTGCAATACCGATCAACAAGTATTGGAAGCAAGTCCTGTGCCTACTAAGATTCGCTTTGGATCACGCGGATTAGGAACCGGCGCCAATCCAGAGTTCGGGAAAAAATTAGCCGAAGAGAGTATTGAAGATATTCGCGAGATATTAGAAAAAAACACTCAATTACTTTTTATTACGGCAGGAATGGGCGGCGGAACCGGAACCGGAGCAGCTCCTGTCGTAGCGCAAGTCGCCAGAGAATTGGATATCCTAACGGTAGGCATTGTAACAGAACCTTTCTCCTTTGAAGGTAAACGTCGTCGCGTGCAAGCATTAAAAGGCATTCAAGAATTGCGCAAATATGTCGACGTATTGTTGGTGATCAAAAATGATAAACTGCGCGAGCAATATGGAGATCTTAAAATCACCGAAGCATTCCATAAAGCCGACGATATTTTAACAAATGCGGCAAAAGGAATGGCGGAAATCATCAGTTCGCGCGGATATATCAACGTCGACTTTGAAGATGCCAAAACTGTAATGCGCAACAGCGCCACAGCCATTATGGGACTTGGAAAAGCGTCGGGAGAAGATCGCGCGTCGCGCGTTGTTGAAGAAGCTATCAATTCTCCTCTTCTTGATAACAAAGACCTTTCCGGAGCCAAAAAAATCCTTCTTTATATAACTTATGGCGAAGATGAAGTAAGCATGGATGAATTGGGCGAAATCGTGGATCTCGTCAATGAGCGCACCGGAAATTTGGCAGATATCAATATGGGACAAGGTTACGACCCCTCATTAGGCAACAATATCGCTATTGCATTGATCGTTACCGGGTTTAACATTCCCGAAGAAAAATTCTTCGATCCGGATATCGAAAATGAAAAAAAGTCGAATGAGCCGGAGAAAATATCAGAAGAGCTGCGCACTGTTATTCCATTGAACAATGAAGTAAAAATTGAAGAGCCGCAAAATCCTAAATTACAAGACAATTCTAACTTATCCTCCTATAAGATAGAAAAGGTGAAAATGGAAGAAATTACCGAAATTCAACTTCTTGCCAAAGCAGTGCCTAAAGAGGAAGAACAAATCGAACGGTATCCTGTATCGCAACCGAGAATTATTTCCCAGCCGCAAGAAACTCCTCCGGCACAACCTATTCACCAACAACCGATCAAAGTAATCAAAAGCGATGAATTTGACGATTATGAATTGCCGGAAACGAGAATATATCCGATAAGAGCTCCACAAAACGAAGAAAATCGTCCATACAGTTATTCCGACGAGGAAGATCCTATGGCATCTTTAGGGCCTGAAAGACGTCGTTTTATGGGAATTTCATTCCGCAATAAATCGCGTTCCACTCAAGAAAGTATGGAAAACGAGCCGGCATATATTCGTAGAAAAGTTAAATTTGAAGACGTTCCATCATCTGCCGAATCGCAAATATCGCGTTACAGTTTATTTGAAGGAGAAAACGGCGTTGAAGTACGTTCTGCCAACTCATTTTTGCACGATAATGTTGATTAATTAATTCAAAAATATTTTGAAAATGAGCTTAATAGATAAAATTAGCGGAGATATCAAAACAGCCATGCTTGCTAAAGATAAGCGCAAATTGGAAGCATTGCGCGCCATCAAGGCGGCCATGTTGCTGGTTGTTACTTCGCAATCGGGTAGCGAAGTTTCGGAAGAAATAGAGATACAAACATTGCAAAGACTTGTTAAACAACGTAATGAAGCTGCAGACACTTATGCGGCTAATAATCGTCCGGAGCTTGCCGAAGAAGAGCGTTATCAAGCTTCGATCATTCAAGATTATCTTCCCGAACAGTTGTCGGAAAATGACATAAAGCAAAAAGTTGCTGAAATCATCAAAAAAATCGGAGCGACGGGGATGAAAGATATGGGAAAAGTAATGGGTATCGCGTCAAAAGAGATGGCGGGCAAAACGGACAATAAAATTGTATCGGCTATCATAAAACAACTTTTGGCGGAATAACGATTTAAAAACATATCGTAACAGATTTTTATATAATTTTGCATGAAAAAGCGAAAAGCAAATAGTAAGAGTTTTTTGAAACGGAGATATACAAAATATCTCATTGTCGTGGCTTTCTTTCTTTTTTGGATGATTATTTTTGACAAACATAATATTTTCCGTCAAATTACAATACGGAACGACGTGCAAGCATTAAAGGAAGAAAATCTCAATTTGCGACATGAATTGGATTCCATCCGGATATTCAACGATATGTTGGAAAGAGATATAAGTAAAACCGAAAAACTTGCTCGCGAAAAATATACTGTCAAAAGAGAAGACGAGGAGGTCTATTTGATAATTCGCGAATAAAAATATGCTAAAAAATAAATTGCTATAACAACATAGAACGATGTTTGAAGAGATAGAACTTTGTAGAGAAATGACGGAAGAGCAAATGCAAAAAGCATTGACGCGTCTTGATAAAGGATTTCAAAAAATCAGAACAGGTAAAGCAAGCCCGTCTATTTTGGACGGAATCCGCGTAGAAGCTTACGGCGCGGCAACGCCAATTGCGCAATTGGCCAATATCAATACGCCGGACGCTCGTCAAATTGTTATTCAACCGTGGGATAAAAGTTTGATTATCGCTATTGAACGCGAGATTCTCAATGCAAATTTGGGATTTACTCCGCAAAATAATGGCGAATTAATCCGCATCAAGATCCCTATTCTTACCGAAGAACGCCGTCGCGAATTAGCCAAACAAGCAAAAAATGAAGCTGAAAATGCAAAAATAGCAATCAGAAATGCCCGTCGTGACGCCATGAATGAGACGAAAAACATGAAGAAAGAAGGCATTCCGGAAGATTCTATCAAGAAATTCGAAGAAGAGCTGCAAAAAATGACCGACGATTTTATCAAAAGGGTTGATCAAGCTCTCGAACTGAAAGACAAGGATATTATGACGGTTTAACCGCCGTTAAATATTTATAAATCCTTTTTTAAGGCTTGCTTCCTGGCAACATGATCGTTGTCAGGATTTTTTTAAAAATAATCAAGATAGAGCTTTATCGTAATATTTTCCACAACAAATAACGGATAACTTCGTTAGTTTGCTATACTTTTTATATTTTTGCCGTAGAATTTACAAACATAATAAAATGAAAAAAATCGTTGTATTACTTTTATGTTTTATGGCCTTGATGTCGATAGCTTTTGCACAGACTTCAGCGCCTCAAATTACGCGCGTTGCCGTTAATGAAAAAGGAGAAGTCGAATTAGAATGGACGCCAAACGCCTATCCTAATGATTTTGACCATTCGGAAGTATGGTATAGAAATCAATATGATCCGGATTGGAAAAAAATAGATGGATCGGAAAGCGCCTCCGCAAGTTCATACTATTTCAAGCATAATGCAGGGAAAGCAAATAGCCGGAGAACTTATTATTATGTTGTAAATTATAATTATGTTTTAGATGAATTTCAATCTACCGAAGTAACGCCGATCTATTTGATCGCATGTTATAGAGACGGCAGTATTAACTTAACGTGGAATCATGTAGATAATAGCTGGTCGCAAAGCGAATTCTATATTTATAGAAAAAAAGACGCGGGACTTTGGGAATTTGTAGAAACGACAAAAGCGTTAACTTTCACTGAATCGCCTGAATCTGGCTTTACAAACTATTCTTACAGAGTTTCTTATAAACCTATGGATGATCCTGCGGCATCGTTATCCAATATTACCGATCCTATATCTTTTTCAGACTACAAACCCGTATCGCCAAGCATATCGTCGCTGATCATTAATCCTGAAGGAAATCTTATTTTAGAGTGGGAAAAATCTCCCACCAATAATGTTACTTCTTACGATATCTATTTAGCAAAAAATACGGGAGGATGGGAGCTTATCGGACATGCCCCCTCTCCCGACGTAGTAAGATGGACGGATAATTCATCTAACGATTTTTGTAGTATCGTCAGAAAATATGGCGTCGGCGCAAAAAGCGTTTGCGATGAAACATCTACGAAATATCCCGACTCCTCAAAAAGCAATCTTCTCTTCTCTCCTATTATCTACAACTCATGCGATAGTATAGCGCTGTTGTCGTGGATGATGTATAGCGATATGGAAGTAGACGTTTATGAAATTTATGCCTCTTATGACGGTGGATCGTCATACGTTTTAGTCGATGAAATAGAACCAACTATTTTTTCTTATGAATATAAAGCAATGACTCCGCAAACCTGTTATTTTCAAATATTTGCCGTTCATTATTGGAGTAATGCAAAGAAACAGATTGCTTCATCGTGTATACGAAGCGTTGATTTTACATTTTCCGACAAACCTGATCCTGAATATTTTCGGCATGTAAGCGTGAAAGGATCCGATATTGAAGTATGCTTTGAAATTGATCCGAATAAGCCTTATCTGAAATATGAACTTGAACGTTCTACAACAGGCGAAGATGGTTCCTTTACAACGATTGCTACATTTGAAGAACAAACAATCTCGCCACTTTGTCATTTAGATCTCAATATGAACGTACAAACTACATCGTATTATTACCGATTAAAAACTGTCGACACCTGCGGCACGATAATCCCCGCTGTTAAACCGGCGCAAAACATTCTTTTACAAGCAAAGTTGACTGAAGATAGAATAGCTCAATTGGAATGGACCGCTTATGAAGGATTTATCAATGGCTTACATTCTTATATTGTTCATCGTTATGTGAATGAAGAGTTTGACAAATCTTTTAGCGTCAATATAAATGCATACACAGATATCGACCATGTCGTTTCCGACATCACATTAAATATTGAATATTTGGTAGAAGCAAAATCGACGATAAGTGAAAATGAACCGGACATCCAAGACATAGCGCTATCGAATAGAACCCGGCTACAATTGAATCTACCTGATATTATCACTTTCCCTAACGCTTTTTCTCCAACGCAAACTAACAAGATATTCAAACCGACTATCGATCCTTCCATTTATATGTCTATCTACAGATTATTGATCTATAATAGATGGGGCGAGTTGATATATGAAACCGAATTGCAAAGAGACGGATGGGACGGACGAATTAATGGAAAAATCGCCCCGACAGGCGGCTATGCATATTATTTGAGAATTGTTACAACAAATAACGACACATACGAACGAAGAGGCAGCTTTATTTTGCTCAATTGATCTCTTAAAAAATGAGTTCTATTTTAGATATTAGGGTTTTAGACGTTGTATCTTCAACTAACGATATTGCAAAAGAATTAATTCTTCAGAAAAAAGTATCTCATGGAAGCGTGATTCGCGCTCATTATCAAACAAAAGGAAAAGGAAGACAAGGAAATTCTTGGGAAAGTAATCAAGGAGAAAATCTCCTTTTTTCTATAATTATTACCCCTCAATATTATCTCCCTTCTCAACAATTCATTTTAAATCAATTGGTTTCAGTTACATTAGCTGATTTTTTGCAAACATTCATTCCGGATCATCCCATCAAGATCAAATGGCCTAACGATCTGTATGTAAATGACAAAAAGTTGGCAGGCATGCTCATTGAACACACAATTTTAGGGAATACGCTCTCTTACTCGATTATCGGAATAGGCGTCAACGTCAACCAGATATCGTTTGAAAAATCTCCAAACCCTGTTTCGTTGAGGATTTTGTGCAGTAAAAAATTGAACATAGATTCGTTATGCGTTCAGTATACGGAAAAATTTCTTCATGCTTTTGAACATACAAATCCTTTCGATGAAGAGATTTTGTCAAAAAGATATCATGCCGCTCTTTATCAACTTAATGAAGTAAAGACATATCTAATCAATGGAAAAAAATGTCAAGCTTCTATTTTAGGAACAACGAAAGACGGACGCCTTATGTTGCAACATGAAGATGGAGCAATAAATTATTATGAGTTAAATAGCCTCAAATACCTATAGCAAATTCCAAAACAAACACATTAACAGAGCTATAAATACGAACTCAATTCTTTTAGGAAAATCAAAATCTCACTCCCAATGTTCCGATTTTTTTATAACGTTTCGTTTTTCCTTGAAGATTAAAAATGTCTACTACGACTATATAAATTCCCGAATTTGACACCTGTCCCGATTCATTTCTTCCATCCCACGAAAAACTTCCTTCCGTTCCGACAGTCGCATTATTAGCCAATCGTTTGACAAAGCGTCCGGTTGCATCGTAAATATAAATATTCGCTATATATCCCGGTTCTTCAAATTTATAGCGGACATTCAAATAATCGTCAATTCCATCATTATCAGGCGTAAATACCTCCGGATCAATTGATATATCTTGATCGGATTTTCCATCGTCGAATTGTGAATTTTTATACCCGGGCGTGCCAAATCCTGCTGTTTGCGCCGCAGAATGCCAATTTGTTTCATCGCCGGCAGGGCGATCGGGAGAAATACGTTCCAATGAAATTCCGGTCGTAGAAGTTTGTATCGCAGAATGCATCTCCGAATCGTAACGCATAACGTCGATTATTTGCGTCGAATCTTCAACTTTTGCGATACGAATTATTCCCGAAGAGGTCGCTAAAGTAGGAAAATCAACTATCTCTACAAAACTATAAACATCTGAACGATAAAATGTTTCCACATTTTTTGTCTGTTTGGTCAGCAAAGCATACCCTTCAGGAAAAAGCAGATAAGAGGGAAGCGAACAAACTCTCTGTTCCCCTCTATTATTTTCAAAAATAAATCGCAACGATTTTATGTCAAAAGTATACGACGATCGATTATACAACTCCACATATTGCACATTATTAGGGCTAAACATCACTTCATTGATAACTATATCAAACTTATTAGATTGTTCCGGGATGGCAAACCGTGTCTCTGAAATTCCGGACAATGCCATATCAGCGCAGTCTGTTATGTTTGCTTTGTCTAATGTTAACGTATACGCAACATATCTCTCAATGGGATCGGAAAAAGCGAGCATGACCGAATTATATTCGGGAACAATCGGCAAAGCGACAACAGGTTCTCCCAATCCATGATCGGCTTTCCAAATATCCGTTCTTGAAATATGTTCCGGATTCATGTTTTTATTGAATTTCACCAAAATGGAATGTTCGTCCAAAAATGACGCATTCATCATTTCCGGCAATATTGATTCAATATTTACCCCGTCGACGCTATTCTTTTTACCCGGCGTTCCTCCCTGCGGATTAATCGACGCTTGCCAATTATCAATATGATCGCAATGATTGCTCAAATCTATCCTTTCTAAAGACCATCCGCCATCTTTTTTAAGGTCGTCTTTATACCATGCGTCGCTATAATGAACATAAGCGATTTGTTCTTTTTCAGGAGAAGATAACGTCAATGAAGTTCCGCCATAAGTCAATGAAAAACTGCTAAATCCGTAACAATTTCCATAGTTTTCTAAAAGCGCGACATTGCTATTATGACAAAGAATCAAATATTCGCCTCTTTCAAAAGCGAAATCTCCGAAATTTTTCACGCTATTTCCAATTACTAAAGACCACCCATTCAAATTAATCGAAAAATCGCTATTATTAAATATCTCAATATAAGGAACTTCCGGCAATCCAACCGAAGGGACAGATCTCGCCATGATCTCTGTTATCAAAATATCGTAGGGAAAAGGCTTACTCCAATAAAATGTTTCTGAAAGTTGCGGAGCAATATTTCCCGCTAAATCGGAAATGTTATGTACCGTAAGCGTATATTCTTTTCGCGCTTCAAATGATTGAGAAAAATATAATACAACGCTTCTCGAATCTCGCTGTAAAATAGCGCTATCAGGATGAAAATTGCTCGGCGTAATAAAATAATTAGCGGTGTTTTCCGCTGTTTCTTGGGTTATTGATTCGCTAAAAACAATTTTCAATTCCCGTTCGGAAATAATTTCAATATTTTTTAACTCAGGCGGATCGGTATCAACATATATCTCTCCGACATAGAAATCGTCAAAATAGAATCTATTCGCATTGCTCTTTGTATATTGACAAAGAACGCCAAAATAACTGCTCTCAAAAGTCGGCGTATCGCTCCCCGAAGCGATTTTTTGAAAAGCGTCGCCTCCGTTCATATCGCTATAAAGCGTCCAAATATTATCCGTAAAAACAACCTTTACACAAGCCGTAAACGAAGAAGCGACAGCTCCGTCGTCGCCTCGACAAATCAACGTTTTCGTATCGCCTTCTTGTTTGTAAAGTTCAATAGCGTCGTTTGAACCGCCTTCTCCAAAACGTAAAAAATAACCATGCAACGGGGTTCTCAAATCGGCATGATCCGAAGCCAAATAAATTTGAGCAAAATTATTATTAGACGGAGAAAACGCCATTCGTATCAAAAAACGCCATTCTACGTTATGAATAATTGAACTCTCCGTAACCAAAGCGACGTCTCCAACATCAATATCGTTCAATTGAAGTTGAAAATTATTATTTACGACAAAAAGAGATTCGTCTCCAAACCAAACAGGATCGTTTGTAAAGTCTCCATCGGAAAAATCATCAATAAATTGCCCGAACAATACGCCGCGAAACATCATAAAAGAAAATAACACGACAAAATATAATAACTCTTTTTTCATGGTATTAGTTTTTTAATAAGCAAAGATAGCGCTTTTATTGTATAAAAACGTATTCCCTATTCATTTTTCAGAGCAACCGCACAAAATTAAGTGATCAATTTTTGAGCTATTTCATCATAAACAGCTTTAAACCTACATTTCTTGAAACTTTAATTTGTCGGAGTGTTCCTTAATAATTTGCAAGCAAGCTTTCTTATGACAACGAGGTTTTCCGGCGCATAATCGGTTCTTATCCGGCAGGCGCCTTCCATAAAAGTAACATCCGGATGCAGAGCAAACGATTTTCAATGTTCCAATGTCCTCTGAGTGCTGCATTTGCATACTTCATAGCGTTCATGGTCATATTCCCGTTCTTTCGATACGCTCTCCGCCAAACGGATTTTAAATCCAAGTTGTGTCGTTTTCATCTTGTATAGTTACTATTTTCGCGCGCTTGTCTTAAAAAAATTCCATAAAGACATTTGCCAATTGCAAAGAGCAGTATCGTTGTTGCAGATAATTACGTAA
>JAIRTP010000122.1 GCA_031254805.1 Bacteroidales bacterium | reverse complement strand
TATATTATTATATCTTCCCATCCGCAGATACTTATTATTATACAGGAGAAGCCTATCCGGATTTCACGGCAGAGGAATTGCGGGGCAAGAAAGGCATTGTCCAAGTCGATACGTTATGGTTGGAAAAATCATTAGTAATTTCAAAATAATTTATAACATGAGGAGTAATTTTTTATCATTTTTTCGACCGCTGTTGCCTATTGCAATTTTTATGCAGGGCGCTATCATTCAAGCGCAGGAAGATTATCAGGAACAAATAGACAGTATCTTTGAAATTCCTGCAAGCAAAATTCCCTCCGGTATTCTACTTGATCGTTCGCCGGCGATATTGGATATAAACGGCTACAATACGGACAACGGACAACAAGTTGATACGTGCAGTTTGTATAAATGGATGTGCGTCTATTATCGATTATATGCTTCACATTTGAATTTGCAGGATTTTCAATACGATAAAGGCATTGCACAACAATATCTTTCACCCATAAAATCGAGAACGGAAATCATTCCTTTAGGTATTTTGTTTTATGATTACGACAAATTGAAAGCAAACGCTATTCAGGACGGATTGTTGTCGGTAGATACCTTAAACATGAAAGTGCGCGACTTGTCAGGCTCCGGAACGCCTACGGAATCGGCAACCTGTTTTGCCTTTTCTCCCATGGCAGATACGATAGCTACCGGATACCATTCGTTTCATATTGACCCTTCGCTGTTTGCATCCAATAAAACGACAACGTTCGATGAATTATATATTGATTTTGACGATAATCAAGGTTATGTCGGCGTTTCTATTGACGAAACGGTTCATGTTGCCTATTCCCTGTCGGGGAATAAAACGCTAAAACTAAAAGCAGTTTGGGGAGGAGATTCGCTAATGGCTTATGCCGGTTTGTATGTTGTCCAAAATGCGGCTCCCGAACCGGCGGTTTCGACCAATATACCGGTTCCTGACTTTGGACCGGAAACTTTCGCTATTCCTAACGATGGCATAACAGCATTTTATGGCATTTGGTATCGCTGCAATCACGATTACACCATTCACAAGCCGGTATTATTAGTCTCCGGATTTGATCCCATGGATAAAAACCGGATTGGCAACGAGAACGGCGCCGGCGAAGATAACGTATATTTATATCACGTGGCTAACAAGGACGGATTTTTGGATAAGTTGCGGGAACTGGGATACGACGTCATTATTTATCGTTCGGACAATAGTAAAGAATCCATTATTCCCAATGCATTGAATTTAGTAAGCTTTATTAAAGATAAAATAAACGACGTCAAAACTTCTGATAATGAGCTAATAGTAGTCGGTACCAGTATGGGCGGTTTGGTGAGCCGTTATGCGCTTGCCTATATGGAACAACCTACTAATACCCACGACCACAAAACCAAATTATTTATATCAATGGATTCGCCGCAAAACGGCGCCAATGTTCCGCTGGGCGTTCAATATATGGTGAAATATTTGAATCAAGATTTGTTCGGATCTGTTGAAGCGTTGCAAAAAGCGATGGAAGATATGCTTGACAGCGATGCCGCTAAAGAGATGCTTATATATCACCATTCCAGTACGTCTGGACTTACCGCCCGTTGTGCGACAAACCGTACAAATTTTTTAAACAGTTTATCTTCCATTGGCAATTTTCCTCAGAAATGCCGTACAATGGCCGTTTCTCTGGGCAGCGGCAGCGGCGTCAATCAAGGGTTTTCGGCAGGAGCCTCATTGATTAAAAAACAGCCCTCTCCGGCTGTAATAGGTTCTTATTTGACTCTGGACTTCTTGTTGATGATTCTAAACATTCCTCCTACAATAGGGATTACATTGGGGCACAGTTCCTGGGAATTTGAAGTTCATGCTGTTCCCAATCAAACAAAGGGCGAGATATACCGTGAAGAGTTGTATTTTCATATATGTGTGCCGCGTGTTATAGTATTGATTCCTTTTCTTGTTCCGATAATTGTTCTGGATTGTTCCCCTCACATGATTGACCGAAAAATAGAAGTCAATAATACGCTGCCGATGGATAACGCTCCGGGGAGTACTATAGGATTGCACAATCTCACTACATTTGATACCAAAGGATTAGACAAGGTGTTTAGCGATTTGAAAATTATCAGCGTTGATTCTCATTATGACTGTTTTATTCCCGCATACAGCGCTTTAGGATTGAATGTCGCTCCGCTGATAAACGTCAAATCATACTTGAACACCTGTACCGGCGTAACTAAAATTAATAATAATTTCTATCTCAATAACAACAAATCCGTGAGTTTATTTGATTACCTGTATATTGAGAATGCTAACCTTGACCATATTTACGACGACAACAAAGAAGGCGTATTCAGCGCTGAAATGTTGGCGGCAATGGACGATATGATTTCGTCAAAAAACTTATATCTCGAAAATAAAACTATTTTATCCGGTCAATCTATCGCTTATGAAGCGGCAGAAACCATTGCGGTTGGGTACGACGTAGATAATATTTCTACTAATAACGGCGACTTTACCGTTGAATCGGGGGGGAATTTGGATATGAAAGCTGCCCAAATCGTTTTGAAACCGGGATTTTACGCAAAAGCAGGTTCTGTGGGGTATATTAAAGCAGATACTTCATGGATTTGTCCTGCAGGTAGCATACAGACTGTTTCCTTTTCTCCTCTTACCACTCTATCATGGGAAGGAGATCCCGAAATTCAAACTCAGCCCCAACCCTCAATTCCGGAAGAACAGACAACTTACTCGATCGAACAGAATATGGAAAATGAGATACGTATTTTCCCAAATCCGGTAGAAAATCTACTGAATATGCAGATACTGAATAAAATAGAAGGAGAAATAAAAATCACAATTATAGACGCGAGAGGACAAATTGTTCATACACAGTCAATTGTGCATAATGGGAATAATGTTATTGACTGTTCTCAATTCAACAGTGGAATTTATTTGGTAAATATCGTTTTCAAAGATAGCATGCAAACAATTAAGATAATAAAAAAATAAGCAATTTATAAAAAATAGTATGAAACCGAATTTTAAGAGTATAAACTTTAAAAAATCCGTTCCTGAGCAAAAATCGGCGACGATAGAGATTGCGGAATGGTTGACGCCGGAGCAAATTCCTGTGAAACCGGCCTATTACAAAGAGGACTTAAAAGAGGCCGAACATTTGCATTACGCGGCGGGAATCGAGCCGTTTTTGCGCGGCCCGTATGCGACGATGTATGTACAACGTCCATGGACGGTTCGCCAATATGCAGGATTTTCGACGGCAGAAGAATCGAACGCTTTCTACAAAAGAAACCTTGCCGCCGGGCAAAAAGGTTTATCGGTAGCGTTCGACTTAGCGACGCATCGCGGTTACGATTCCGATCATCCGCGCGTTGTCGGCGACGTCGGTAAAGCGGGCGTAGCCGTCGACTCAATCCTTGACATGAAAATTCTATTCGATCAAATTCCATTGAATAAAATGTCGGTATCAATGACCATGAACGGGGCCGTTTTACCAGTCTTGGCATTTTATATCGTAGCGGGATTGGAGCAAGGCGCAAAGTTGGAAGAACTTTCAGGAACAATACAAAATGACATCTTGAAAGAATTCATGGTTCGTAATACTTACATTTATCCGCCATTGCCTTCCATGCGTATTATTGCCGATATTTTTGAATATACTTCCAAAAATATGCCTAAGTTTAACTCTATTTCCATCTCCGGATATCACATGCAGGAGGCCGGAGCGACGGCGGATATTGAGTTGGCGTATACGTTATGCGACGGATTGGAATATTTGCGCGCCGGAATTAAAGCGGGAATGAGTATCGACGCTTTTGCTCCGCGGTTGTCGTTCTTTTGGGGCGTCGGTATGAATCATTTTATGGAAATAGCCAAAATGCGTGCGGCGAGGATGTTATGGGCGAAATTGGTAAAACAGTTTAATCCTCAAAATTCAAAATCCATGGCGTTGCGCACTCACTCGCAAACATCGGGATGGAGTTTGACGGAACAAGATCCTTTCAACAACGTAACGCGTACTTGTATTGAGGCGATGGGAGCGGCGTTAGGTCATACGCAATCATTACATACCAACGCTTTGGATGAAGCTATTGCATTACCGACCGACTTTTCGGCCCGTATCGCCCGTAATACTCAGCTTTATCTGCAAGAAGAGACGGATATTTGCCGTTCTGTCGATCCTTGGGCGGGTTCTTATTATGTGGAATCGCTCACGAAAGAGATTGCCGAAAGAGCATGGAAACATATTGAAGAGATCGAAGCGTTGGGAGGAATGGCAAAAGCAATAGAAACAGGCATTCCCAAAATGCGCATAGAAGAGGCGTCTGCTCGCACGCAAGCAAAAATTGACTCGGGCGAACAGATCATTGTAGGCGTTAATAAATATCGTTTGGCCAAAGAAGATCCGATCGAAACCTTGGAAGTTGATAATACGGCCGTTCGGGAAGCTCAAATAAAACGGTTGGAAAAACTTCGGGCAGAACGTAATGAAGAAGAAGTTCGAGCGGCCTTAGAGGCTATTAGCAAATCAATAGAATCCGGCGAAGGGAATTTATTAGAACTCTCTGTCGATGCTGCAAAAAAACGCGCGTCTTTAGGAGAGATATCTTATGCAATAGAAAAAGTAACAGGACGTTATAAAGCAGTAATCAGAAGTATATCAGGCGTGTATTCATCAGAGACAAGAAATTCGGAAAACTTTAAAAAGGCGGCCCTCATGGCAGATAAATTTGCCGAAAAATTCGGACGCCGTCCTCGCATTATGATTGCGAAAATGGGACAAGACGGACATGATCG
The DNA here is from genome assembly GCA_031254805.1 of Bacteroidales bacterium. GTDB lineage: Bacteria > Bacteroidota > Bacteroidia > Bacteroidales > WRLA01 > WRLA01. The sequence continues at coordinate 9,802 of JAIRTP010000122.1, read as the reverse complement.
CGGACAAAAAGTAGTTGCGACAGGTTATGCCGACCTCGGATTCGACGTAGATATCGGAGCGTTGTTCCAAACGCCGGAAGAGGCCGCTAAACAAGCCGTTGAAAACGACGTGCATGTATTGGGCGTATCTTCGTTGGCGGCCGGACATAAAACGTTAGCGCCGCAAGTGATCGAAGAGTTGAAAAAGCTCGGACGTGAAGACATCATGGTAATTGTCGGCGGCGTTATTCCCCCGCAAGATTATCAATTTCTTTACGATGCGGGAGCGGCGGCAATTTTTGGACCGGGATCGGTTATCCCCGATTGCGCCATACAGATCTTACAACTTTTGATGGGAGAATAATTATTTATAAACCCCGTCGTAATGAAAAAAATAGGCTGTCTCGTTTTGAGGCAGCCTATTTTAATAAAATAATCTCCAAAAATTATTGCTTGACGACTTTTACGGTTTTTCCGTCAATATGGATGAAATAAACGCCATTGACAAAGTTCGAAATGTCTAATGTGAGTTCCGTTGCACCGATATTGCTGATTTCGTGAATCAACTTCCCGGTTATATCAAAGAACTGGATATATCTCATCTCCAACTCTCCGTTTTCAATTTTTAATTGCCCGTTGGTTGGATTCGGATATAGTTTTATTTGCGCAGTCTCGACATTTTCGATATCGGTCATTCTTTCAAATACCACTTCGATTCTGTGTTTTTTCGTCACATTGTCAAACGTATAGCTGTCCGCCGTTTCAACAATGATATGATCTGCGATAACGACGCCTACTTTATAACCGTCGTTTGGCGTGAATGTGAAAGTTTGATTTGCTCCATGTTCTACTTCTATATCGCCTGCCGGAGAGATTGTCCCTTCGCCCGTCGCTATGGCTGTAATCATATAGGTCGCTTTCTCGAATGAAACAACGATTGTGTGATCTTTCACCACAGGCGCAAAAGTAAATTCTCTGCTGTATATTGCAGGAACTTTATTCTCGCCGTCGACTAAAACGGACGCGATTCTGAAGCCCTCGTTTGGCGTGATCGTGAAAGTCGGCGTTTCGCTATAATTTACGTCAACGTTGCCTTTTGGTGAAATATCGCCGTTTGCGCCGTCAACACTTGCCGTAATGATGAACGTTTGCGCTTTGAATTGCGCTTCGATGGTATGGTTGTCGGCAATATTTTCAAAAGTATAAATTCCACTTTCAACGGCTTCGGTATTGTTGGCGCCGTCAACCAATACTTGATTGATCACAAAGCCTTTTGCCGGAGTAATCGTGTAAATTTTCTTACTTCCGTGGTTAACGGTGGTCGTTCCTTCGGGAGAGATTTGTCCGCCTTCGGTCGCCGTCGCTACGATTTCATATTTTTTACTGACGAATATTGCTTGGATTCCGTGCGCTGCCGTTACGTTGACGAAGGTATAACTTCCCGCTGTTACGGCGGCCGCGTCGTTGACGCCGTCGACCAATACCTGAACCAATTCATAATTTGCATCGGCGCTAAAGGCATATGTTTGTTCTCCTCCGTGCGTTACTTGAGTTGCGCCTGCCGGAGTAATAGTTCCTCCCGTAGTCGCCGAAGAGGTAATGGTATAAGATTTCAGCGTGAAATCAGCATGAATCGTATGCGCCGCCGTTACGTTACTGAATGTATACATTTGATTATTAACGGATTCTTGATTATTCGCGCCATCGATTAACACTTGCGAGAGTTGATATCCCTGGTTAGGTGTGAATGAATAGAATTGACTTTGTCCATGGTTGACGATTGTAAGACCTGCGGGGTTGATCGTTCCGCCTTCGCCGGCCGTTGCTGTAATCGGATGTCCATACAATTGAAATGAAACGTTGATCGTGTGACTTGCTTGAATATTTTCAAAAGTATAGGTTTTATTGGCAACTGCTTCAGGATTATTTTCGTCGTCAATCAATACTTGTACAACACGATACCCTACGGCCGGTAAAATAGTGAAAGTTCTTGAATCCCCATAACTGACGCCGATAACGCCTGACGGAGCTATGGAACCGCCGGGGCCGGCAACGGCGTAAATGGTAAACTCGGCCACTTTAAACGTTGCCTCGATGGTATGAGGATTGGTTACATTGATAAAAGTATAGCTTCCGTTGTTCACAGCTTCTGGAATATTCACCCCGTCTACAAGTACTTGATCAATAGCGTAGCCGGTATTAGGCGTAATAGTAAAGGCTTGGTTTGTTCCATGTTCAACCATAACATTTCCTGAAGGCGTAATAAAACCGTTGGTTCCGGCTGTCGCTTCGATGAGATAATCGACTTTATAGAATCGGGCTATTAAATTTCTGTTTCTATTTACTTTGAAGGTATAATTAGCGTCATTAGACAATACATATCCTCTCTCATCATACCATCCGTCAAAAAATTTGTATCCGGTAGGCATTGCTGATAAAACAGCATTATCTCCATAACTATAAGTTCCCGCGCCGGAAACAACACCATAATCTTGCGGAGAAACGGTAATATTAATGCTATAATTTTCCGGTTGAATGACAAATTTCGTATCAGGATACCAATACCAATAACCTGTTGTCGGCAGATCTCTGTCGTTAGGATCCAACGGGTAGTCAGAGCGGTGCGCTATAGAAGGATAGTGTTCGGCATATGTATTCCAGAAAAGATTCCCCATTTTCCAATCATCTGCTTCTTTAAAAACCATGACAATTAAATTTCCTCCATTATATTTATGAGGAACATCTAATGTAAAGTTACAAGGATAATTACCGGCTGGAAAATCGACTTCGCCTTCATATACTTTTGTCAATTCATCTGCAAATATCCAGCCGCCTTCTTGAAAAGTAGTTCTATCGGTTTCTCCCATCCATATAGTAATCTTTGAAGAGATGCTGTTGGTAATAGTTGCCTCATAAGCGACGCTAACTATATTTCCACGATATGATCCGAATATCTCTGCGGGATAGATGGTTTCCGTAATGCTGTTATTGTATACAAAGTCGATAGGAAGCGCTGATATTTTTTGTCCTTTTTCTCCAAAGGATATTTCAGAAGTCCCTTCTGGCTGTATGATTACAGAGATGACTTCCGTGGTATTATTTTCCTGCCTTAAGTCAGCGTCGTATGCGATATGCCCTACTATGTCCATTTCTTTTTCTTCTTCAGGACTCCAAACGACCGTTACAAATTCCGTCTCCCAAGATAAAATATCAATACCGGGAGCTTCAGCTAATACATTTTGGTTATTATCAAGAATTTGGATGGTATATTCGCTGCCTGATACATCGTCGATTCCCTCGTTTCGTATCTCTATGGTATATTCGTTTAGGCCTATTAATGAAGGCATTTCGGTTCCACTGAAAGACATGGCTCTCAAATCTTTTTGCAGAGGAACGATGCAACTCATATCTGCCGCCCATCCTCCAGTTCTAAAAGCAATATCGGATTTGAACCAAAAAGTCAACGCTCCGGTAGGATTGGAGGCGACAACTTCTAATAATTCCACAGGAATAACGCCGGATTCTCCGGTAAAAGCGCCGATCAATGCATTTTCATCTTTTGTATCGGAATTGTAAACGTAAAGAAAGTCATATCCATCGTCCATATCTAAATAGGTAAAGGCGGCCCGTAATTTAGCTCCCGGCGTAGACGGTTTTAAAGTCATCGTAATATCTTCGCTGTTTTGATATAATCCTTCGGGACCTCCCGTGTCATAAAATGTACCGTCGCACACTTCAAAAACGCCGTTTTGCATAATGATCATCCCTTCCGCGTTCAGTAATACCTTGGGCGTTGTCGATACGGCGCCGTTTCCGATAGCGTTATATGCGTAAATTTCATAAGAATACCATCCCCAGTTGGGCAACGTTTCATCCATATATTGAGTGGCGCCGGCAGAAACATTTATCTCGGTAGTCGTTCCTACTCTTTTAATCTTATAACCTTGTAAATCGGATGGATTATAAGCGCCGCCGTATAGAGCCGTATTAGGAGCTTCCCATTTGATCAATCCGTTAGCTCCCGACGCCTCCAAAGTTAAGTTTCTTACCGGACCGGGCGCGTCGTAACCGATAAAGGTATCAAACTCTCCTTCACAACCGCCGTCGCCCGCCGCATTATAAGGAACAAGTTTATATTTATGAGCTCCGGCGGTCAATCCGTTTGCCGCATTATCCGTCCATGACATTTGTCCTCCGACATTTACGCCGGTTGTTATTGTTTGCGCTAATAAACCGTCGCGGTATATTTTAATCCCCATCAAAGATGTTAGTACGGCTTCTTGCGCTGTGATAGATGGATTTTTCCATGAAAGCGTTGCCGCAATAGCTCCTTGCACATCAGGGGCGACGGTTACATTTTGAACTTTATCAGGAGCGCCGACAGGAACATCGATATAACGCGTAAACATACTCATGGCGTCGCTGCCTTCTTCGAGTTCTCCCAAATCAGTCGCGGCTCCTGTCGTCGTATTTACCGTATACAGATGCGCGTCTCCGGAATTTATCCAGTATAAAATTCCGGTATTGTAGTCAAAAGACATGGATTGAGTAAAAGCGGTCTGTACGCCAAGTTGTCCTACAAGGGTAAATTCTAATGTAGTTTTATCAATTTTAAATAAACTGTTGTCATACACGGCAATACCATAGAATTCGCCGTCATAACTGATGGAAAAGGCCAAAAGAAAATAATCGCTTACTCGATTTGCTCCTTGGCTTGGATACGGAGTTAATAATCCCGTTTCCAAATTTACTTCATAAAAGTCAGTGCCATTGTCGCCTGTACGAATACCTATCATTTTTCCTGTAGAATGGTCGAAAGACATATCATGGAGTTGCACCGATCCTTCTATCGAAGCAAGTTTAGTTCTTTCGCCTGTTTCAAGATCGATAGTAATGAAATCTTCGGCTACGCTTTGCGTACCGTGACGCGTAGTTCTCGCATACCATTTGTAATTGTAATAAGCGCCGGAATAGATATTTCCCAATCCTTTATGGTTAGCAATCGGATGTATCGTTCCCGGATCGTCGGTTGTTAAATAAATCGGACCCGGAATATAATCCGGATTGTCCTTCGCATACGTTTTATAAGCGTAAATACGAGTTTCATCGGCTTTCTCTTGCGCTATAGCCGAAGTAAAAAATGCAAACATTATTATACAAAATAATGTCAATCTTTGTAATGAGTTTCGGTCCATGATGGTTGAAATTTAATAATTAAACTAATTTGAAACAAAGATAGTAAAAGAAATATTATATATCCAAATATGAAACGTATAAAAAAGGTTAGCATCGCAAAAAATAATTCGCTGATTATCTTGTATTTAAAAAATAGCCAGACGGAGCGCTTGAAAAATTTCGTTTATAATTGATTTTTTCCCAAATTTGCATGAAAAATTATTAGGAAAATCAGAAAATACTATATTCCATTACACATATGAGAAAAGCGACTTTTTTTAGTTTTGTAATGCTCCATTTATTTTTCAGCGCGACAGCGTCTCCTTCATTGCGTGAATTTGATTCTATTGCGCAGTTTGTCAGGAAGAACCATTTTTCTTATCGAACAAAATCCATGCAATCGGTTGGTCTGTTGTACGATATAGCTCAAAAAAATCCGGGAAAACCATTTTTACAAATAATGGCGACATATTGGGAAACCAGAACAAGATATTCTCAAGGCGAAAACGATACTGCGTTGATGGCCAGATTGAAAATAGAAATTCAAAATTGTAACGAATCGCAATATCCGTTTGAATATGCCTTGTTGCTATATTCTCAAGCTTTGGCCAATATAACTGATGGGAATTATGCCGAAGCGTTCCGCAATACGACCGTAGCATTGGAAAAATTTGAGAAATTGAATAATGAAGAGTTTACGGTCAAAGCTTTGATCTCCTTGGGTAATATTTTCCCTTATATTCGAAACTATAACATGGCGGAACATTATTATAATCTCGCTTTCGAAAAAGTATCTCCCGAACAGGTCGAATATTATCAAATTTATATCAATCAATGCAGACTTCTGTTTTTAAGAGGATTGCCCGATCAATCTATTGATTCTCTTCTGAAATTTATACCGGTTGTTGAGGACTTCAACGATCAAGGCTTGTTGGCCGTCGCTTATTTGAATCTCGGCGGCTGTTATTCAAGTACGAATGATATGGAACGCGCTTATCAATGCTATAAAATTGTATCCGACATTATTGAAAAAATAGATAACAACAAACTTGTCATTGCAGTTCATCAAAATTTGGGCGTTTATTATTCCGTGCAAAAAGATTATCAAAAAGCGTATCAACATTATTTAAAAGCAAAAGAGTACGCCTCCGACGATGACAATCTGGAGCAACTTTCTTATTCATTGCACAGCCTTTCGCAAGTTTTCGAACAACTTGGATATTATGACAGCGCTTATTATTATTTGGTGCAATACGAAGATTTAATGTCGGACTTGATCAATAATCCTAATACTATCGAGGTGTTTCAATCATATATAACGATGTATATGGAAGCGTCTCAAAACAGGTTGACCATTGCCGAGCAAGAAATTTTGTTAAAAAGCAGACAAATAGCGCTGGTCATATTTTTTGCTGTTTTCATCATTATCATCATCATATTTCTACTGATTATTTCCAATCAGAAAAGAAAAAACATGCATCAAAGCGCTCTTTTGAAAGAGATAGAAAACAAAGATCTCTTCGACAAATTGCAGCATGAACAGGAAATCCAGAAATTGCAAACAGAAAAACTGGAGTCGCAAGTACGGGAAATAACCTCTTATTCGCTCCTGTTGTCGAATAAAAACCATTTATTACAGCAAATATCCGATTTGGCAAAAGATACTGATAATGCGAGTAAGATAGACGATATTGTAAAAAGCAATCTTAATACGGATCGCGAATGGCATGATTTTATGTTGCATTTCGACAAAGTGCATCCGCGTTTTTTTGAAACTTTGCGAAAGATAAATCCAAATCTCACTAAAAATGATCTGAAATTAGCCGCATATATCCGCATCGGCATGTCGACAAAACAAATTGCTCAGATATTGAATCTGGTTCCCGATTCTGTGAAAATCAATCGCCATCGGTTGAAAAAGAAAATAAACTTACCGGCGGATGAAAACGTGGAAGACTTTTTGAGAAATTTATAATCTCCCCCTCGTAAATAATACTCCTTCTTCGTTATTAATAAGATTATTAAGAATTTTCAGGACGCTTTTTAAACTTTTATCTCTTTCAAGCGTTATTTATGAAAAATGAAATATATGGAAACGTTTAATGAGATCATCAATGGCGAGCAACCTGTGCTGGTTGATTTTTATGCCGCTTGGTGCGGCCCTTGCCAATCATTAGCTCCTGTTATAGAAGAATTAGGAAGAGAGGTGCAAGGATTTGCGCGCGTTTTAAAAATAGATATTGATAAAAACCAATCTTTGGTAAAGAAATTTCATATTCAATCAGTTCCTACCTTGATTATCTTAAAAAAAGGCATTATTTATTGGAAACATTTCGGATATGCGGATAAATCGACCTTATTGAACGAGATAAATAAAGTGAAGTAGCATGTTGTTGCGATATCGCAATTTTCTCGTAATCAATTCATAAGCAATAAAGATAAAAATTATTTGCTCAGACAGTAATGTGCTTATTTTCAACATTTTATAATATCGATAAATTTTTTATATTTTTATTTTTTAATTAAAAAAGTTTTACAGGATATTATTATTTTAATCCCGTATCCTGTTTTAATGGCGATGAAATCTTATTCACAGATGGTTATTCCGGCCAACTTTTTGTCGTTTCTAAAGACGATTTAAATGAAATAAAAAATCATTATTCTCTATTTGAAATAGATATTGAAAAATTTCCGCCGGTGGATTCGCTGAGTTTTTACACTTATGAATATGTTAATCCTTACAATCAATTTTTTTATCGCATTATTGAAGATATTAAACTAACAAAAAATAGCGTCTATTGTCTTGTACGATACGGAAGCCTATCCAATGTTGAACCCTATAAAGACGAGTATACTTTTGTAAAAATAAACAGAAAAAATAATAAGATTAAAGAATATCGGCTACCAAAATATGCTGATATGGAAATATTAAGCTATGGTTTAAAAAATGAAAAAAACAAAAAAATAGTTCCTTTTATTTTTCTAAAAAAAGAAGGAAATCCTTTTTTAAGGGTCTTTGAATAATTAATGAATTATACATAGAGAATTCATATTATAACATTATTTTTTCTATTTTGCAAAGAAATAAAAGTTCAACTGCTTGTTTCATAGGTGGTTGATTTTTTTGTTTTTAGCGAAGTCGCCTTTTGTCTCTTTTCTCCATATCTTATATTTTTTCATGATGCTGCAATTTTAAATATGTTTTATCGTTTTCATCAAAAACAAACAAATATTTTTCAAGATAATAAATGACAAACGATTACATGTAACGAAATTTGTTAACGTTTAATAGATTGATTTTTAGTATGAAAAGAAGAAAATTGTTATTTGTTTCATGTTTAGCCATTTGCGCTTTTGTTTTATTTTCAGGGTTGTACTATCAAAATAAAAATTACGCTAAAGCCCCTGTCACGCTCAATAAAACCGAGTTGTTGCGATTAGTCAATCAAGCCAGAAAATCGGGATGTCATTGCGACGGAGTTTATTATCCTCCGGTGAAAGAGGTTGTTTGGAATAATAAGTTAGAAACAGCCGCCAAGAACCACTGCGTAGATATGCAGAAGCACAACTTTTTTAGTCATAAGAGCAGCAACGGAGGCACTATCGTGGGAAGGTTGAATAAAGTGGATTATAACTGGCTCGCTTTTGGGGAAAACATAGCATTGGGATTTAAAACCGAAAAAGAAGTTGTAAATTCATGGTTAAAAAGTCCCACGCATTGCAAAACCATCATGTGCGGCGATTTTACTGAAATGGGCATAGCTGCAAGCGATATCTATTGGGTGCAAGTTTTCGGAAAGCCGAAATAAATTTGTTTTATGCGAACTTATTTCAAAGATTGAAAAATTCAATAATTAAGGATATTGTAAATCATGGAATGATCCGTGCTATTTTTATTATCATAATTGTATAAATTTCAGGTTTAGACTGCGGGAAATAATTTTAAGATTTATTGTTTCGACACTCTTATACAAAGAATGACGCTCTGTCTCTTTATAAATATAATAACTTATGGAATAAGTTTCGGACGAATGTAAATATCGCTCAATCTATTTTTGCGATAGACAGATATATCACAGAATACCAGCGAAATAAACAATTCGGATAACAGAATATGAGATTTTTTTGATGCAGTTGTTTTGAAAATTGTTAAAAAAGCTTACAAAATCAAAATCAATACGTATATTCGTAGCCTATTTTTACGAGTAGATTTAGAAGGGACAGATGTTAGAAAACCTTATTTATAAAATTTGTAAAACATGTTTCATATCAGAAGTTTGAGACAAGCGCTGCTCTCTGTTTTCAATAGAGAGATACGGATAATGTTATTATTCGACTTGAATTTTTACGATTCATTGATTCCTCTCCTTGTTACGAGTATAAGTAGTTGCTGTTTAAGAAAAATTCTATATGCTTCTCCAATAACGTATTTATCCAAAATCAAATATTGTTTCCTTAATTCGATGTTTTGTAACATTTCCAGAAGTCATGCAACTTTGCATAACGTGTGCTTTTTATGTAAAACAAATCTTGCTATTTTTGCCTTTACCGGTTTTGCAATGTGGATTTGGTAAAGGCGACCTTGAGATACTTTCTTGGGATGAGACATATTGCAAGATTATTTACTTTTTTAAAAACATATAATTTT
>JAIRTP010000104.1 GCA_031254805.1 Bacteroidales bacterium | reverse complement strand
TCTATCATTTTGCTTAAGAATTTATTCTATGGTAACCTCTTTCATGATTTTATAATAATCTTCCGGATGCTTTCTCAAAAAATCCATCTGCGCATCGACATATTGTTCAAAATCTTGTTCGTTCATAAAAAACTGACAGCGGCAGGTCGTTTCCAAATCTCGGAGATTACGAGAAAGTTCAACAAATTATGAGAAAGTAATTTAGTGCAATTTTCCAAACTACGTCCTAATGCAAATACCGAAAGCTTTCCAGAAACGTAACATTTTCTTTGAGGCTTTCCATTTAGTTTCTCATGCCTTTAAAGACAAGCGAAGCGATGCTGACTCTAATTCCTGTCCAGATCAAATCGTACCGAAATCTCAAATATTTTTACCTGTTTTATGTTTGCAAACACATGCAAGAATATTTTCCCAACAACGGTGTGTCTTACAACTGATTTGTTGCATTGCGACAAAAAGCCATGCTTGCCCTCGCAGTATTTGTCAAAACGCGATGCCTGTCGTAATGCAGCGACATTTCATTTATTGATTCTGTCAAAATTTCCGTTTGTAACAACAAAAGAATCAGAAGAAATAAGATTTTCAAAGAGATTGTCGAAGCAGGGAAATCGACCATGGGATGGTTTTACGGCTTTAAATCACACATTGTCATTAACGACAAAGACGAGTTGTTCAATTTTGTCATCACACCCGGAAATATTGATGATAAAGAGCCGGTTAAGAATGAAAGATTCTTAGAAAAATATTCGGAGAAATTTTCCCCAACAAAGGATATGTCGGGAAAGAGCTCTTTGAAATGCTCTTTATCAATGGCATACAAGTCATCACCAGTTTGAAAAAGAATATGAAAGGCTCTATCATACCGTACGCCGACAAAATCATGCTTCGCAAACGTTCCATCATCAAAACTGTCAACGACGAATTGAAAAATATTTGTCAAATCGAACATTCCCGCCATTGATCCATCGCCAATTTTATCGTTAACATGCTCGCAGGATCAGACATTAAAGAAGCTGCCCCTTTTGAGACAGCTTCTTTTTTGGCAGGTTAGAAAATATTTACCAGACGGCATAAAAAATATATATTATATTCCCAATTTTTTCTTTACCAAATCCATTACGTCGTCCGAAGGATTAGCATAGAGCATAATTCCTTCTGTGTTATTGAATATATAAGTATATCCATTTTCTTTTGCAACATCTTCTATAGCTTTTTTTGCTTTTTCAAAGATCGGGTTCAATAATTCAGCCTGCTTTGCATTCAGGTCTTGCGTCGCCGAGTTACTAAATTCAGTAATACGCATCTCTAAGTCTGCAATTTCGCGTTCTTTTGCCGATTTGATCAATTGCGTCATAGAATTCACATTAGTCGTATATTCCGACATTTTAGCTTCATATTCTTTATGCATCGCTTCCAATTGCTTTTGCAATTCAGCATAATACTGTTCAAAGGCAGCTTGAGCCGCATCATAGCCGGGTATTAACGTAGATAATTCGGCAAAATTTATATGTCCGAATTTTTGAGCAGAAAGATTTTTTGCTCCTGCAAAGCAAACAAGCGCAAATAATACAACAATAATTTTTTTCATTTGTTATTAATTTATTTAATGTTTTAACCTTTAAAAAATCGGATGCAAAGGTAATGATTTATTTGATATTAGACGTAAAACTCGTAAAAATAATTATCGACGAATATTATAGCCGTAACCCATATTGGAGAGCACGTCGTCGCTTAAATCATATTTTACATTGGCGTACATCATCGTAACAGCCCCTGCCTTGTCAAAAACTATTCCAATATTTTTCTCAGCTGCAACAGCTTCAATAGCTGAAAATATTTTGTCTTGAATGGGCTTTATCAACTCTTCCCGTTTCTTGAACAGATCTCCTTCCAATCCAAAACGTTGCATTTGTAGATTTTGCGCAGCTTTTTCTGCATCAATGATCTCTTTCTCTTTCTGTTTACGTATTTCTTCCGGAATCAACACATATTCAGCTTGATAGCTCTGATACATTTTCTCTACTTCCGCAAATTTTTGATCAATCTCTTTTTGCCATTGTCTGGAAAGATCATCCAATTGCGCTTGCGCGTCGCTATATTCCGGAATATTTTGTAAAATATAATTGCTATCGACAAAAGCGAATTTCTGAGCGTTTGCCGTTGGAATAAATGCAAGCGACGCCATTAATAATAAGCCGATAAATCCAATTTTTGAAATGATATTTTTCATGATTTTACTTTAATTTATAATTTCTAAACTATTTTAATTTTAGTCAATTGAATTATTAATGGAAAAATGGAAATGACCTCCATGCGCAGAAGGTTTTCCCGGCACTTCGTCAAATCCGTATCCCCAGTCAAGCCCTAACATTCCAAAAATAGGAAGATAAAAGCGCAATCCCAAACCGGCCGATTTATACGTATTGAAGGGGTTGAAAGTCTTAAAATTATCCCAACAATTTCCCGCTTCTATAAACCCCAGCGCATAGATTGTAGCTGAAGGATTTAACGTTATCGGATAACGAAGTTCAATTGAAAATCTATCATAAATCGTGCCGCCTATATCTGTATTGTAAGAATATTCTGCCGTAATAGAATTATTTGTATATCCGCGCATGGAGACGATTTCGCGTCCGTCGTAATTATTATACCCGGAGAGCCCGTCGCCTCCAAGGAAATAACGCTCAAAATACGTCGCGCCAATATCTGAATTATAATATCCTAAAAATCCAAATCTTATTTTAGCGGAAAGCACTAAATCGCCAACGATCCTTTGATAGAAAGCGGCATTAAGTTTCCATTTGTGATACTCAATCCAACGATATTTTTCACTTTCATCGCTACTTTGATAATCTTTATTGCCGAGCAACGACCAAGGAGGCGTTAATTTCAATCCCAACGTAATGTCTGAGCCGCTCCTCGGATAAATCCAGTTGTCGGTACTGTTTCTTCGTAAAGCTAAATTGAGGTTAAAATTGTAAAAATTCCCTGTTCCGCTTCCTACAGGAAACATAGCCGAGAAGTTTTGCAAGTTATAAAACTCCAACCCCACCCCCGTATAGATCGAGAAAAAGTCATCAGGCCATTTCAACCGATGTGTAATACCAACTTCAGTTCTGTGGTTTCTAACTGAGAAATATAAGGGATCGTATTTTTTTATCCTGTCGGCGTTGGAATATTGTGAATAATAATAGACCAAAGTTAAAGCATTCGCTTTTTTTCCGCCCAACCACGGCTCAATAAATGAAAATCCTGCGCTCCAATAACCGCGTCCGTAAGTTTGAAAACTTATGGTTAACTGTTGTCCGTCTCCCGACGGAAAAGGATGCCACGCCTCTTTCTTAAAGAAGTTCTTTATCGAGAAGTTAGCCAATCTCAACGATAATGTTCCAATAATCCTTCCATATCCCCAACCTCCGGATAGTTCTATTTGGTCGGCAGAAGCTTCTTCTACCAAGAAAGTTAAATCGACGGAACCGTCCGCGGGATTAGGATTATAATCTAACCCTAATTTTTCAGGATTAAAATATTGCATTTGCGCTAACTCGCGTTGCGTACGGATGATCGCCGAACGATTGAATAATTGCCCCGGTTTTGAACGGATTTCGCGCAATATTACATAATCGTTGGTACGGTTATTTCCTTTTACGCCGACTTTGCTAATACGCGCCTGAATACCTTCATATACGCGCAATTCCATATCGATCGTATCGCCTTCGACGCGAACTTCCACAGGTTGCACATTAAAGAAGAGATAACCGTCGTCCATATATAAAGAGCTAACGTCGAATCCGTTGGGATTGAAGAATAGATTAGTTTCCATGTTGCTGCGGTTGTAAACTTCTCCTTTTTCAATGCGCAAAATACTATTCAACTGTTCGTCGCTATATTTGGTATTGCCGACCCAATTCAAATCGCCAAAATAATATTGCAGGCCTTCGTCAAGATAGATGTCAATGCCTATATTGTGGTTATCGACCAAATAAACGCTGTCTTTCACAATTTGAGCGTCGCGAAATCCCATCTCGTTATATTTGCCGAGCAATTTCATTTTATCTTCGCTATAGTCGCTTTCGACATATTTGGAAGATTTAAAAATACGGGGATTGGCATAATTTTCGCCCCATTTGACTACGTTATCAAAGACTTCATAAGGGCTAAGTTTAAAAGTTCCCCGCAATATGCCCGCTACCAAAGAATCGCTATAATTGATCACCTTAAAACTTCCTTTTTCTTTGGTATTCTTTAGTAAAGAGCGGACCCTTGTTGCAGTAAATTGTTCATTTCCATGAACATTAATCTCTTGTATTTTTACTTTTTTATTCTTCTTAACATCGATCGCCAAAGTTACTTCATTTCTCCGCGTCGTATCAGGTTCTTCCGTAATATCAACTTCTACGGCTAAAAATCCTTTTTTAGTGAAATAGCGTGTAATGATATTTTTTGTGCGCATGAGTAAATTCTCCGTCACCACGTCTCCCCGAGTCAGTTTTATTTCATCACGAAGATTATCGACATCGGACTTTTTTAATCCATTAATTCTAAATTTACTCAATCGCGGCCGTTCTTGTAGATAAATTTCAAGGAATATCTTATTTCCTTGAACATTGGTCGCGTAGATTTTCACATCGTCAAACAATCCTTGATCCCAAAGTTTATTGACGGATTTTGTAATAGCGTCGCCGGGAATAGATATCTGATCGCCAACGGTAAGGCCGGAGATCATTATCAAAACATTTTTATCTAAATATTTTACTCCGGACACAGTAACGCCGCCTATTTCGTATGTCTTTGGCTTGTTGTAATCAAGAGAAATCACATCGCCAATTATCGTTTGAGAAATAAGCGATGCCGGAATAAGCGTCAGTAAAAAGAGTAGTAAAAGTAAATATTTCTTGCGTCTCATGTCTATTTATTAGATTTATTTAACGGTTCTACTGTTGCAGCTCCAAACCGGCGTTCTCTATTTTGAAAATTAAGAATAGCTTCATAAAATGCTTTTTTATCAAAGTCAGGCCATAAAACGGATGTAAAATAAAATTCCGCATAAGCGGCTTGCCACAATAAAAAATTGCTGATGCGAACTTCTCCGCTTGTGCGAATTATAAACTCCGGATCGGGAATTTCCACAGTATATAAATAGTCGGAAAAGAGTTTTTTGTCGATCGCTTCGGGTTTTAATAATCCTTGAGCAACCTTTTCGGCAATATTTTGGACTGCGCGAACAATTTCGCTTCGTCCTCCGTAATTAAGCGCCAAGATGATATGAAAATCATTATTCTCTTTCGTCCCTTCAAGACAAGCTTCAATAGTTTGACGAACATTCGCGCTCAATTGGCTCAAATCTCCTATAATATGCAACCTTATATTATTTTCTCGCAATGTTTTAAATTCTTCATGAATGGATCGAACCAATAGTTCCCACAATCCGTTCACTTCCTCTTCCGGCCTTTTCCAGTTTTCCGTTGAAAAGGCGTAAAGCGTCAGATATTTAATACCTAATTCTTTGCACGCCTCCATCGTCTCTCTGATCGGGCGTATTCCATGTTGATACCCATATAGACGTTCTTGTCCGCGTTGTTGTGCCCAACGTCCGTTTCCATCCATGATAATGGCTACATGAGATGGCGCTTTTGATACGTCTATATTATCCATATACATTATATTGCGGTTTATACTATTTTGAAAACTATTTGCAAAGTTACTTTTCTTTTTTAAACTACGAAAAAGTCTATTTTTAATTCATCATATCCTTATATGGAGAGAAGAATTTACTGCAATTAGACTTTTTAAAAAGATTTATCTTATATGTCACCGTAAACCCCATAAAATTGTACCAATCATTATATTCGGAATTTCCGCGCTGCATTCCCTGTTTATGATTTTGCGTAGGATCCGAAGCTCTTTCGGATATAGTAGTAAAAAAAATCGCGTCGCTATCCAAATAATAAGTTTTGCTGCAATCGTCCAGATAATCGGTAAAAGTTTTTCTCATCCCCCATTCTGCTCCGATACACCATGCTCTTCCCAGACTTACGCGAAATCCTATTCCGAAAGGAAGACAAAGTTGCGTCAATGAATAAGTAGCCCGGTCAGGTTCTGAACCTGACAATTGTCCTTCCGTTCCCAATTCGACCAAATTATATTTCACGCCGTCGATCATCGTCGTCGGATTCATGGTAAAAATTCCAATTCCCGCAAATATATACGGCGTAAATCTATTTTTATAACTTCCTGTAAAATATGGAAGAAAATTCACCTCAGCTTGAGCGGAGACTTCCATAATATTAGAGGCAAAATTCAGATTTCTATTATTCATGGCTTTTACGACAAGATCATCGCCCGAGACCGAGCCGTACATAAAATTGATGCGCGCCACCCATCTCGGCGTAAAATTACACCGTACAATGGCTCCAAAAGCAGCGTTCGTCATCTTGAAATGTTTGCCTGGATTCAAATCTCCAAGGTAATAAGAACCACCTGCAAAAGGCCCAACCTCAAGATATTGTCCAAAAAGCGAAAACGAACAACATAACATTAAAAATAGCGCTAATCGTTTAATCATATCAAAGAGAATAACTCTAATTCTATTATTTTATTATTTTTACAATCTAAAATGTCTCATAGAAACGACATAAGGAGTTTCATACTATTTTACGCTAATTTCTCTTATCCAATCCCCAATTCAATTTCGACCGTAAAGTTTGATAAAAGTCGGAACCCTTCATCCTAAGTAAATTAAAACCGAATTTTTCTTTTTCAATAAAAATATCTATCGGTTTATCCACCACTACGCTTCTTGAGTCTAAAGCGATTATATAATTATTATTCTTATCGCCATGCGCCCGTATTTTAATTTTTGAATCTTCGGAAATGATTAATGAGCGCACGGTCAAATTGTGCGGAGCTATCGGTGTGATAATGAAATTTTTTGACGAAGGCGTTAAAATATCGCCTCCACAACTCAAACTATAAGCGGTAGAACCTGTCGGCGTAGCGACGACCAAACCGTCGCCCCAATAATTATTTAAAAAACAATCATCAATCCAAGCGGCAATGGAGAGCATGCGCGAAGGATAATTGGTCAAGATAGAGATGTCGTTAAGGGCGTAGTTCAATTCGCCGAACAACGGTTCTTCCGTAATAATTCTTAATAATGATCGATTTTCTATATCGTATTGCCTGCTTCTTAACATTTGTAAAGTCTTACCGAAATCTTCTACCGACGCCGTAGGCAAAAATCCCAACCGCCCAATATTTACGCCTAAAACGGGAATTTGGGAATCTTGAACCAAACCAACCACGTCGAGCAACGTTCCGTCGCCTCCTAAGACAATAACCAACTCCGCTTGGCGCGTCAACTCTTCATTGGTCGTAAATAGCTGAAAATCACAATCGATATTTAAGCGTTTGGACAACTCATAATAAAAAGGAGCATAAATAGATACTTCGCATCGATGACTTTCAAATTCTTTTATAATATAAGAAAAAACATCTTTCAGATTGTCGTCTATTTTTTTCCCAAAAAGAGCAATTTTCATCTATTTCAAAATTTTCGGCAAAATTACGTGAAATTATTGAATTATTTGACGCTCTTAAAGAAAGGCCAAATCTTTTTTGTATCTGTTGGAGATAAAACGTTGTCTCTTTCCGTTCAAGCCTTCTACTTTATCATTGGTTGCGAAGCGTTATAAGTCATTGATAATCTGCCCCCATGTACGCGCAGCATTCTGATAGCGCTCTCAAATTCTGTAATTTTGGTCAATTTGCGTCAAGTTCCATTAGTAAATGTAAGTTTTCGATAATTTGCGCCTTCGATTTAATCCGGTTGCCAACGAACGTCGTTCCTCCGTTTAAAATTCCGATTGATTTGATATGTCGTCTTAAGAATGCAAACTTCATTTTAGGCAACTTTGTATATATTACAGATTTTACATCCCTCAATAGCTAATGCTAAGTTATTCACATTCATAATTTAGAAAGCCTGATGAATCGTCTTCTTATAAGCCGAATACAAAGTACAGACGCCAAATGTCAACTTCGTGTATTGCACGTTGCAAAAACCGCTTTTCTCCAAAACGGACTTCATCCGGCGGCCTTGAGGAGTAGCCGCAATCGAACGGGGAAGGTAGTTATACGCCGGTTTGTTGCCTGATACAATCCATCCGATAAGCGGAATAATTGTTCGGGAATAGAGTTGGTATGCCTGTTTCATCGGAAAATACTCCGGTGAAGAAAGTTCCAGAATGATTAATTTCCCGTTGGGGCGAAGCGTCCGAAAGATTTCCTGTAATCCCTTATCCAAATTTTCAAAATTTCTGACTCCGAAAGCGATCATAGCCGCGTCAAACGATTGGTCGGCAAATTTCAGTTGCATGCAATCCGCCCATTCAAATTTGATTTTACCCGACAATCCTGCCCGCGATACTTTTTGCCGTCCGATTAGCATCATCGTCTCGGAAATATCACTGCCCAGTACGTGTTTTGGTCGAAGCAATCTACAAGCTAATAAGGCCATATCGCCCGTTCCCGTAGCGATGTCCAATATTTTTTCCGGACAAACGTCTTTTAAGGCTAAAACGCCTTTTTTTCTCCAATAATAATCAATCCCGAACGAATAGATACGGTTCAATAGGTCGTATTGTCCGGCGATTGCGTCGAACATTTTTCTTATCTGTACGCCTTTGGGAGCGTCGTCGTCCTTATAAGGAAGTATTTTTTCGGTTTTATATGTCATCGAATGAAAATTTATAATAGGTAAATAAAATTATGACAGATTTCATATTCAGACCTTTTGTCAAAGTCGGTGAATCATTTATTGAGATCAGCAAGTCTCTCGCTGAGATCGGCAAACTTCGCGCCGGGGAAAATAAGCAGTATGTTTTTACAACTGTCGCTGTCATCTGTTTTTTCAGTTAAGGTAACTTCTGAATACTTTCCAGTTATAGATTAAAATCCCATAAATATCATTCCACAAGCGGCATGAATACAACCCATACGTGAAGGCTGTGCGATTGTGGATTGTCTTCCTCTATTCTTATCATTATTGCGGATGCAATTATAAGGATGAAAAGAATAAATAAACCAACTGAAATGATCGCTCTTTTCTTTTTAGATGTTTTCCAAATTGGTTCCATGTTATATTATTTTTATCCTGATTTTTTTGCAAAAGTAGGGCTAATAGAAGAACGGATTGTGTAAAAAACAACTTTTTATCGTCGAAAACCGACAGGAATATCGCCTGAAAATGTTATTAAATCTTTAATCAGGTGGGCATGGTCATAGTATCCACCTGCTACGACAACGGACAACAGGTCTTTATAAGGATAGTTTTCCAAACAGCGCAATGCATGTTTGAAGCGGACGACCCAAGCAAATGCTTTGGGAGAAATACTAACCGCCGACTTGAATTTCCGTTCAAAATGCTGCGGACACAGACAAACGCCGGAAACTGTTTTGGTAAGCGACAGCTGTCCTTTGGCAAGATAAGTCAAATCAACGGCGCAAATAATCTGTTTCTCGGTATTATAGATGCACGGTAACCAATGCAACAGATAACTGTCAATATAGGCAATCATTTTTCCCGTCGATTTCTTTCCGTACAGAATTTCATGAAAAGAGTTGTCAAGCAGGATTTCAACCAGTGATAATTCCACGCTTCGATTGGTAAATGCATCAACGGAAACGCGGGTAAAAGCAGCTATTCCGGCAGGTTTGAAACGGATACCGAACACCTATACAGACTCCGGATATTTTATTTTAAGAAACGTAGTCTTTGTCCGGGAAATGTCGGGACGCAAATTTTCCATTGGTTGTCGAACATGAAAGTAACATCCATACAACCGTTAGGGAAAACTTTTTCCGGATCTTCTTTTTCCGTGAAACCTCCTATCGACCAATAGGTTTTAATAAAAGGCAATAATCGTATATCAGGACAATGTTCTTGATAAGACATGGTGCAAAGATAAATAAAAATATTCAATCCTCACGTCATTTCCACGATATTTTTGGCTGATTGTCACAAAAATAGAAAAACATTGTAATATAATTTTGATTATTCATAAAAAGAGCGTAATATTACGCATGTTTAAGCGCTAACCGCCATTCGACGATGACGTCCGCGTAAAAGAACTAAAATACAGCTAAAAAAGCGTAAAGGTAAAAAGGGGCGACTGATCGGGAAATAGTAAAAAATCAATTTATTAACATCAAAAAAGTAAAAAAATCAGGATAACCGCATCAAAATTTCGGATAGCTGTTATAAGCATTCTATAAAAAGTTTCTAATTTTTTATGCGATATTCAAGTTATAAAATCACTTTCTGCGTATTATAGCGCAATTACATATTTTTGATGCGCTTGCCATGGAGATTTTTTTTAAGTTGATTTTTTTATTTGAAAAAATTTATAACTTTGCGTCAAATTTAAAAAAATAGAATTATGAAGAAAAACAGCGTAACATTAATTATCATGGCCTTTGTCATGATAGCGGTTTCATTTGCCGCATGTAATAATAAACCAGTGAAGGTAACGGGCGTTTCCGTCAATCCGGAAAAGGATACTCTGAAAATTAATGACTACTTATCTATTGTCGCCACGGTCAGCCCGGCCGATGCCGATGATAAATTAGTAACATGGACAAGCGATAACTCGGTCGTCGCGGAAGTAGATAACAATGGAAAGGTTACGGCGAAAAGCGTGGGAACGACAAATATTACCTGCAAGACTAACGACGGAGGATTTAAAGCAATAACAAAAATTACTGTAATTGATGAATCCGAAGATTATGCCCAAAAAATTGCCGGAACTTATATTGGAGCAATGTCTATGGCGGGATCCGTTGTAGAAGAAGCGGCGCGAATTGACGTGAATTACCTTTCTTTGAATAGAGTTGAATTGACAATGAATCAAACGCTTAACGTTGCAGGAATGCCTATTCCGATTGTAATTGATATCGCCTGCGAATCGGACGTAACACTTGTCGGTGAGAAGCCTTACATTACAACTACGACAACTTTTGCCTTTATGGGAGCGGAATGGGATGTCAAGGTCGACGGATCTTTTGACGACGACAGCGCTCACATCATTATTCATGTAGAACAGCTCAATATAAATGTTATTTTTGACGGGAAAAGAGAGTTATTATTATGACACTAAGTATAGTATAAGATTATTAAAATATTGACTAGTCCTAAATAAGCGTTACGGATTTACAGGGCAAAAATACTATAATTTATAGAAGAGGCTGTCTCAAAAGGATCAGCCTCTTTTTTGTTCAATTCGCCGTTTTGAAAAATGACCTCTCTCCAAAGGCCTGTCGACACATTCTAAAACAACAAAATTCTCCGGCTGAGAGAAATTCCGTGTAGTTTCATTGTCTGACGTAATTAAATTGCCGTAGTCGATTGTACTCTTCTCCAAATCAACATCAATAGTATAACTGTCGTGGCGCTTATACTTTTTTGAGTAAACATCAATAGTATTCTCCTTTGGGCTGAATTCCATGTTGATTAATATTTTTTTAGTCCATGCCCAATTTAATTACATTTTGCCACAAATGTAAGCATTTTATTATACAACAAAATATTCTAAACCGCCAAAAAATATAAATAAAACATATAATTAATTGGCTGAACTGAAAGGTGCGATGACGACAACGCCTGTCTTTACAAATATCGTTCTCCTCCGCGTAGCCGAATTTCATTGATCACTTCCCGTAATCTTTTCTCCTCGTCTTTCTTACAGATCAGCAAAACGCCTTCATTTTCAACAATTACGTAGCCTTCCAATCCTTGAAGAACTACAAGTTTTTCGTTCGGTACCTGAACAAGACATTGCATCGTGTCGTATTCCAACACGTTATCGCCAAAGATTACATTTAAGTTTCCATTCTTTTTAAGGTGAGCGTAAAGCGATCCCCACGTTCCCAGATCCGACCATCCGAAGTCGGTTTTCAATACGTACGCATTATCCGCCTTCTCCATAACTCCGTAATCAATCGAAATGGAGCGCGACTCCGCATAAGCGCGTTGAATAGCCGTTTTCTCGTCGCTCGTATAATAAGTCGACTTGATCTGATCGAATAACTCGTTAATTTCGGGAAGATGTCGTTGCAACGCTTCCAAAATCGACGGTATCGACCAGATAAAAATCCCTGCGTTCCAAAGATAATCGCCGCTTGCCAAAAACTGTTTGGCTATTTCAATATTAGGTTTCTCTGTAAAGTTGCTCACTTTATAGATTTGCGGCATATCCGGAATAGGATTGCTGCCATCTCTATATTTTATATATCCGTAACCTGTTTCCGGACGCGAAGGCGCAATTCCCATTGTCAGAAGCCAATGATTTTCCGAAGCGGCTTTCATTGTAATTTCAGCAGCTTCAATAAAAGCGTCTTCTTTCAAGATCACATGATCGGACGGAGCCGTCAAAACAACGGCGTTCGGATTTTTTACGGCAATTTTATGGCAAGCGTACGCTATGCACGGCGCCGTATTTCTTCTGGCAGGTTCGCACAAAATATTTTCATCAGGCAACTGCGGCAACTGTTCATTTACCAACGAACGATATTGCTCGTTAATGACAATCAAAATGTTCTCTTTAGGGCAAAAACGCGATAATCTTTCAAAAGTTTGCTGCGCTAAAGTTTGTCCTGTACCGAGAATATCAATAAATTGCTTGGGACGCGCTACTTTGCTGATCGGCCAAAAACGTTCTCCTACGCCGCCGGCCATAATAACGCAATAATGATTTTTATTCATTCCGTATTGTTTACTGAAAACAGATATATCTTTTGTTAATCGTATAACGAAAGAGACGAACGTTTATTTTGATGAAAACTACATCAATTTCTCATAAATCCGATAGAGTCTTTCGGGAATATCATTTTGGCAAGCCGTCAAATAATCTTTATAAGAACACGGCGCCATGTGTTGATGCAGATAACGTTCGCGCAATTGCTCCGAACATGGGATTTCCATCCACCAACGATCGCTCTTCTTGCTTTTATAAAAAACAAGATCTCCGGATACGTTTTTCGAATAGACAGTATATTTCAGATAATTAACATCGTCGGAGGGAAAATCGTCTTTTCGATTGTAATAACCGTCGATAAAATACCAAATAATCTGCGCCGCCAAGTGAGCGGTTTGTCCGCGTACATCAAAATCGGGATTGATCTCATAAATACCAAAAGAGGTCAGCCTGTCGCTCATTCCCGCATAACGTGCAATGCGACATAATTGTTCTCCATAAAAACCGTTCGGCAACGCATTCTCATTAGCCGGCGCGTCGGATTGACGAACGGCCGAGATATCCACACTTAACATATCGACATTGCGAACTATCGGCTCAACCTCTTCAATATCTGCGGTAAGAACGCCCAAACGATAAGCGTCGAAAAAGAGATTATTGAACAATTTCAGCTTTTGTTGATCAAGCAAATAACTTTGATAACCGATATTGGTCAAATTGAAAAGATAATTGGGTTGATGTAGAATGATCTTTGTCAAGTACGAGCGGTGATCTTCATCGTCTTCCGAGTTTCCTATATCGAAAACAGGATCAACATCGACTATATTGATCACTTGCTGCAATGTTTCATAAGCTAAATAATTAGCATATGCCAGATCATGGCTTCCTCCAATAATTATCGGAACGATATTTCTATTTAGCAATTCCGAAATCACGGCGGTCGCTGCGACATAGGTATCGGCAAGTTCAAATCCTAATTTAATATTTCCCATATCTACAATCTTCACGTCGTCGTTGTTCGGAAAAAGACGATAAAAATATTTCCGCACTTCGTCGGGAGCTTTTGCGCAATTTTTATTGTTCAAAGCAGCCCGCGATTCGCCTATGCCAACCAAAGCGATGTTGACATCCTCCAACGAAGGAAACCGCTCCCCTTCTCTATAAATATTCATCACATCGGCATAGCTTCGTCCGCCGACGTTTATTTCATCACAAATTGTTACGGAATCTAAAAAATCGCTCCACTCCATTTTATTGTTTTTCAGAAATTAATTACGTATTAAATTGATTCTTAAAAAGAGACTACTTCCCTTTCTCCTTATCAGTTTTTTCTATAATTTCCAAACACTCTTCCAATATTAAAGTTTGCGGATCAAGCCCTTTTGGAATTTTATAATTTTTCTTATTAAAAGATATATATGGCCCGTATCTGCCGTTTAACACCTTTATTTCGCCATTATCGGTCGAAAATTCTTTGATATTTTTCTTTACTTCGCCGGCTTTCTTTTCATTGATCACCTCAATTGCCTCCTCAAGCGTGATGGTTAAAGGATCGTACAGCTTGCCCAAAGAGTAAAATTTACCTTCAAATCGAATATAAGGCCCGTATCTCCCAATAGCGGCGACCAACTCTTCATTATCTTTATGGCCGATGACGCGAGGCAATCTGAAAAGCTCCAACGCCTCCTCCAATATGATCGTATCAATACTTTGGTTTTTCAACAACGCCGCGTAACGCGGTTTCTCTTCATCGGCCGCCGTACCGATCTGCACAATGCTGCCAAAACGTCCCATTTTGACAATAACAGACTTTCCGGTTGCCGGATCAACGCCCAAATTCCGCTCTCCTCTCACATGATGCGAATTTTCAATAACGTTATCTACCGTTTTATGAAATGGCTTATAAAAACGATCTATCATACTTGTCCATTCCATATCTCCCTCTGCAATTTCATCAAATTCTTTCTCTACGTTAGCCGTAAAATTATAATCAATGATATTGTAAAAGTATTCCATTAAAAAGTTATTAACCAAAATTCCCATATCAGTGGGCGACAATTTATCTTTTTCCGCTCCGATCTGCTCTTTTTTTATTTGCGCCTTGACGCTATTTCCTTTTAACTGAATAAAATCATATTCGCGAGATACAGCGGGACGCAGTAATTTCTGAACATAATCGCGTTTCAAAATAGTCGTTATCGTCGGCGCATAAGTCGACGGACGACCAATACCCAACTCTTCCATCTTCTTTACAAGGCTCGCTTCTGTATAACGGGCGGGCGATTGTGTAAAACGTTGCGTAGCATTGATCTCCTTCGGATCAAGCTCCTCGCCTTTTACCACTTGTGGTAATAATCCGTTCTTTTCTTCGCTATTTTCTTCGTCGGTCGATTCATGATATACTTTCAAAAAACCGTCGAAGATAATCACTTCGCCATGAGCCGTAAAACGGAGCGTATTATTTGAAATATTTATTTGAATAGTCGTTTTCTCCAATTTTGCATCGCTCATCTGCGAAGCGACGGTACGTTTCCAGATCAAATTATAGAGTTTTTTATGATCTTGCATGCCTTCAATCTCGCTATTATGCAAATAGGTAGGTCTGATAGCTTCGTGCGCTTCTTGCGCTCCTTTCGATTTGGTCTGATATTGCCGCGGTTTAAAATAATCATTGCCAAATTGATTTGTTATCACCTCTTTCGCGGCATTTATAGCTAATTCTGAAAGATTGACGGAATCAGTACGCATATAGGTAATCTGTCCGTTTTCATACAATTGTTGTGCTATCATCATCGTTTTCGAAACGGAAAATCCTAACTTCCTGCTTGCTTCCTGTTGTAAAGTAGAAGTTGTGAAAGGCGGCGCCGGCGATCTTTTTCCCGGCTTTTTCTCAATGTCATACACCGTAAAGGTAGCGTCTATTGCGCTCTGTAAAAAAGCGACCGCTTCTTCTTTTGTTGAAAAACGCTGCGACAATTCGGCGGGAATAACTCCTTTTCCGAATTTATTGTCCACGATAAATTGTGCGACAACTTTATAATATATCTCTTGCTTAAAATGCCTGATCTCCTCTTCCCGCTCGACAACTAATCGTACGGCCACGGATTGTACGCGTCCGGCAGAAATAGCCGGTTTCACTTTACGCCAAAGGACAGGCGAAAGTTCATAACCAACCAAACGATCCAACACGCGTCTCGCTTGCTGCGCATTCACCAAATTTTCATCAATCGCACGAGGATTTTGAATGGCGTACTCTATAGCCGGTTTCGTGATTTCATGAAATGCGATGCGTTTTGTTTTATCTTTATCCAACTTTAAAGTTTCCGACAAATGCCAAGCAATCGCCTCTCCTTCGCGGTCTTCATCGGATGCCAACCACACGATCTCCGCCGACTTAGATAACGCCGTAAGCTCTTTAATGATTTTCTTCTTATCAGGCGAGATTTCATAAGTCGGCTTATAGTTATTTTCAACATCAATACTCAATTCTTGCTTTGGCAAATCTCTTATATGCCCGAAACTTGATTTGACCTGATAATCTTTACCTAAAAATTTCTCAATGGTTTTGGCTTTTGCCGGAGACTCAACTATTACTAAATTTTTTGACATATTGTAAAATGATTCTTTCCAGCGGTAATACGCTTGATAAAGTTTTAAAAAAAAATTTGCATGCAAAGGTAATATAAAATGCTTTTCATCTAAAAAAGGGAAATATTTTTTTTGGAATCGAGTCTTGAAGGAATCAAAAAGATGACGCCTCTCTTTGGAAACGTCCTCTTTCATAAAACAGACACATTACGCCTTATTCTCGAATAATAAGTTTTCTTGAAACAGCTTGACAATGCGACATCCAAAATGAATTTAACCACATTAGAATTAAATATTTGAAAATAAATGAGGAAAACATGGCGAATATGCGATTCCCAGTGTTAAAAAATGCCTTGCGACACCCAAGTGTAAAAGTTAGGAATAGCAGATGATATTCTTAAACAATTGATTGTAATCCGACTTTGCCAACCGGCGAGCAAAGTGGCAACAGTTGATTATTTGAAGTCCCATTTTGATGAAGACATTGATTTGTATAAGAT
>JAIRTP010000102.1 GCA_031254805.1 Bacteroidales bacterium | reverse complement strand
ACCTGTTCGGTTTTTTGCGTACATACATGCTGCAAAATTAGCGATTTTTCTTTGCGACACTCGAAATGGTGTCGCAATTTTTGCAAGTCGCTAATAATTAATACGATATAAATTGAAGGGGAAATAAGTGTCAAAGTCAGGAAAATTGGAAAGGCGGAGATATTCAATATTTTCGGCATCAAGGTATTTGAGACGTCGGAGACGACATTCGGCATCGAATATTTACTGCAAGGCGTTTATATCATAAAAGTTTGTTTGGAGAACAAAGATATTGTTACGCAGAAGATTGTGAGGCAATAATACAAGATTGAAATTATTTGTCAAGAAATGAGGTTGTCTCAAAAGTTCCAAAATTTCATATTTACTCTTACTCTTTCCATAACTATTTGTAGAAGGGGTAAAAATTGCTGAAAATGGCATTTGAGACAACTTCATAAGTTCTATTCGCTTTTCTCTTCTTTACCTTTTTTAGAAGATTTTGCAGCAGTTTTTTTCT
This sequence comes from Bacteroidales bacterium, assembly GCA_031254805.1. Taxonomy (GTDB): domain Bacteria; phylum Bacteroidota; class Bacteroidia; order Bacteroidales; family WRLA01; genus WRLA01. The sequence goes on along the minus strand of JAIRTP010000102.1, from coordinate 8,398 downwards.
CTGCTTTTGATTTGATCTCTTTTTTAACTGAAGCTTTCTTTGCCGCCGTTTCTATCTTTTGTTCCGATTCTTTTTCTTGGTTTTCAAAAACCGGAATAGCGTTTTTTCTCCTCTTTGGCCTTCTAACTCCATAAGAACCAACAACTAATTTTCCTCTCTTCGTTTTCTTGTCTCCTTTTCCCATAATCTCGAATATTTTGAGTGAAACTTATTTTCTGCAATACCATGCAAAGATACATAATTGTTTATTGATAATACTATAATATTTTAAATAATTTATTTTTTTCGGCAGCTATGATTTTTTTTAAGCTCATCCATTTTCAAAATTCATTACTTTTGTAACATGAAAAAATGGTTTTTTACAATCAGTCTTGTACTGAACATTATAGTTATTTATGCCGCCGGAATAGAAGTCGTTCATTTCAGGGCAAACGAAGAAGATCTTACGGCTTTAAATGAAAAGCGTTTTGATCGTCAAAATAGAATGTGCGCATTGATCAAGGTAAAGTCTGAGATTTTAAGCTTAAGATTTTCAGGAGAGCCTCCTGTAGTATATCAAAGTCCTAATCCGGAGAGCGATGGATACTATGTTTTTGTCTCTCCGCAACAAAATAATCTGACTCTTCACGTCGAGGGTTATCCTTCGTCAAAATATCAAACGCCCATTTTACAGTCCGGACGAGTTTATGAAATGGAAGTAATTGCCAATTTTACCAAAATACAAGATAGAAAAGGTTCTATTTATGTAAAATGTACGCCGCAAGCGGAAATTTTTCTTAATGATAGCTCTTATGGAGGCACGCCTCGAATCATCACAGGCTTAACAATTGGAACATATTCAATAAAATTGTCTGCAGAAGGATATAAAGATTATACCAACAACAATGTCGTTGTGGAAGAAAATGTAACAACCGACGTTGTTGCCACTTTATATGGACTTGGCGGCGGCGGAAGTTCTTTTGCCTCTACCGCAAAACCAAAAACGTCAAAAAACTCTTCAGAAAGTTCGAGAGAGAAGAAAAGTAAAAAATCTAATGGATGGTTTGGAGGGATAAGCTTAGGAATGATCAAACCAAACAACTATACCGCAAACTATTACAGTGGATCTAAAGAAGATTATAACAGCCTTTATTATTTCTTTTCGAAAGATTATTATCAAACCCGATATGATTCTATATCCCGTGCTATTGGACATGCTTTTGACACTACTAATATCGGAACCCCTGCAGATATGGCATATAATTTGTCTCCAAACTTCGGATTATATGGAGGTTATGCTTTTGATAAAAAAAACAGGATATTGCTCTCATTTGACTATCACCATCTAAAAACGCGCGATGTGCTGATGCTTTATTTTATTACCGGAACAACTTTCGGAAACGAAGTCGGAACGCAATGCAGCATTGTCGGGAAAGAAGATAGATTTAATATAAATTTAGGTTATTCAAGGGAATTCACAGCAGGAAATTACACAACGTGGTATCTTATGGCCGGCGTGAATATTAATAACGTAGTGGTGCAAAGCAATGATATTTACGTCCCTATTCAAAACACAAACAAAACCGCCCAATTTAATATTATGAGGACAATTTATAATCCCGACGGGACAACCTATAATCAATATAAAGGAGGCGTAGGTTATGGTATTTTTGGAGTATTGGGATTTAGGCTGCTATTTACGGAAAATTTCTCAATAGACCCTGAATTTCAGTTTTTCTTTGCAAAATCCGGAATCAGTCAATATTACAAAAGCTTTCCTGAATTTAAGCATTACGACAAGTTTAAGGGATCTTTTCAATTAAGCATCCGGATCAACTTATTTAGCTCTTGGGCAAAAAGACAGAAGAATGCGTATGACGACGAATAATATGATTATTAAGTTTTTACAAAACATGAAAGATAGTTCAAATGCTTCTACGCAAAAAAAGTTCAAAAAAAGAGACGCATAATTAAAAAAATCATATCTTTGCAACCGCATTTTTCGGGGTGTAGCGCAGCCTGGCTAGCGTGCTTCGTTCGGGACGAAGAGGTCGGAGGTTCGAATCCTCTCACCCCGACAGCCTTAAAATAACGAAATCAGCCCCTTACAGTTCGTAGGGGGCTTTTTATTTTTCCAAAATTGCAAACTTTTTAAATTTTTATATTTATCGAGATTATTTTGTCGATTCTGTCTATTTTTTCTACATAGCCTGAATTTTTATGTCGTTGAGTTAATTCTTCATTACCCAACGCTACCTTCTAAGCTGATAGATAATAATTTATGCGCTTCGACGGCAAATTCCATCGGTAATTTATTCAAAACTTCTTTGGCGTATCCGTTAACGATCAAACTGACGGCTGATTCGGGATCAATTCCTCGTTGCAAACAGTAAAACAGTTGATCTTCGGATATTTTAGATGTTGTCGCTTCATGTTCCATTATGGAAGATTTATTTTCAACCTTAATATAAGGATAAGTGTGCGCTCCGCATCTATCGCCCAATAAAAGACTGTCGCATTGCGAGTGATTGCGGGCATTAACGGCATTTTTATTTATTCGAACCAACCCGCGATAACTATTTTGGCTAAAACCGCCCGAAATGCCTTTAGAGACAATCTTACTCTTGGTATTTTTTCCAACATGGATCATTTTTGTTCCGGTATCCGCTTGTTGATGATTATTGGTAACGGCCACAGAGTAAAACTCTCCTATAGAATTATCTCCCAACAAGAAGCAACTCGGATATTTCCAAGTTACCGCCGATCCGGTTTCCACCTGCGTCCAAGATATTTTAGAATTGTTTCCTTTACAAATACCGCGTTTTGTCACAAAATTAAAAATACCGCCCTTGCCTTCTTTATCTCCCGGATACCAATTTTGCACCGTACTGTATTTCACTTCGGCGTCTTTCATGGCAATAATCTCTACAATTGCAGCATGAAGTTGATTTTCATCCCGTTGTGGAGCCGTACAACCTTCCATATAACTTACGTAGCTTCCTTCGTCGGCGACGATCAAAGTACGCTCAAATTGCCCCGTATTAGCGGCGTTAATTCTAAAATAAGTACTCAAGTCCATAGGACAACGTACGCCTTTTGGAATATAACAAAACGAACCGTCGCTAAAAACTGCTGAATTCAAAGCTCCATAAAAGTTATCGCCGATTGGTACTGCGCTTCCTAAATATTGTTTTACCAAATCGGGATGCTTTTGAACCGCCTCGCTAAACGAACAAAAGATAACGCCATATTTCTCAAGTGTATCTTGGAATGTCGTTTTCACTGATATACTGTCGATTACAGCGTCTACGGCAACACCTGTCAAACGTTTTTGCTCTTCCAGAGAGATTCCTAATTTGTCGAATGTTTTGATCAATTCCGGATCAACTTCGTCGATACTTTCAAGTTGTCGCTGTTTTTTTGGAGCAGCATAATAGATGATATCCTGAAAATCAGGTGCTTTATAATCCAAGTGCGCCCAAGAAGGCTCTTTCATGGTAAGCCATTGACGATAAGCTTTTAGACGAAATTCCAGAAGCCATTCCGGCTCGTTTTTTTTAGAAGATATTAAACGAATAATATCTTCGTTCAATCCTTTAGGAATGGTTTCCATATCAAGATCGGTATAAAAGCCGTATTTATACTCGCTCAATGCAACCTGCTCAATAATATCGTTACTTTCTTCCTTTTTCATTTCTTAAAATAATAGTAATCAATCCGTTTGAAATCAAATAATTAAATTCAGTCAACTAAAGCGAACTAAAACTAAATTGGTTTTACTAACATACTACGATAATCATTCGTTTGTTCAAATTAAACAAGTCATTTCTTCTTTTCATTTGAATTTTGCAATTCCGTTTCAAGCAGCGAAAGCTCCGTAAGTACGTCGGCATAAATTTCGTTCAATTTCTCAGGATTCTTCTTGTAATATTGCAAACTGCGTTCCCAACTTTCTTTGTCGGTATTAAAATGTGTAAACAATTCATTATAATATATTTCTGAGAGAGAATCTTGCCGTTGCGCCGAAACTTTAGCATTTTTGATTTTTGCTTCCACCAATTGCGCTTGAGTAAGAAATTCTACCATTTGTCTTTTATCCCAAATCTCTGGAGGCAATTTTTCGTTTTTTGCAATACGACTGCACGATGCGTTAAGAAACAGCATAATCGTTAGTATAAAGAGAATAAACTTCAACGGTTTCATAATTACGAAAATTACATGCAGCAGTTCAAAAGACTATAAATCTTACTTCTATCTTTCTTAGATTTCATATACTTATAAAAGGCGGATACGTTGAGCATGATTTTTTTACGCGGCTGCAACGTTATCCTGTCATACAATAAATTGACTTTTATTTATTCCCAAGCTCCGACATAAAAAGAATTCTCACTAAACGAACTTCTTCTTCGGTAATTTCATCGCTGCAAAGTTCGCTGACGGCTTTTTGGATGGAATCGGTTTCGGCTTCTTCTCTAAAATATTCGTAAATCATCTCGAAATGATATTCATCCACCACTTCTTCTACAAAATAGCGAATATCAAGATGCGTGCCCGACGCCACAATACTTTCCACTTCGGTCAAAAGTTCATCCATGGATAGATCCTTCGCAATGGCCAAATCGTCCAGAGGAACTTTTCTATCGACGCTTTGTATGATATAAACTTTCAATCCGGATTTGTTGACGACAGATTTGACTACCATGTCATGCGGACGAATAATTTCATTCTCTTCTACATAATTTTTAATCAAATCAAGGAACGGTTGTCCGTATTTTTTTGCCTTTCCTGCTCCTACTCCGGTAATTTGCTGTAATTCATCCATCGTAATAGGATACTGTATGGACATATCTTCCAGCGAAGTATCTTGAAAGATCACAAATGGCGGAAGGTTTTCCTTGCGTGAAATATTTTTCCGGAGATCTTTTAAGAGTATAAACAATTCATTGTCTGTGGCGGACGCTTTCATACCGCCAGTGTCGACGATGCTGTCGTCGTCGCCGTCCATTTCATCTTTTCTATCTTTTGTCAGCATAACTGAATATGGTTTTTTCAAAAAATTTTTACCTTTTTTCGTAATTTTGAGTAATCCGTAATTTTCAACATCTTTAGAGATAAAATCCAAAACAATAGCTTGCCTGATCACAGAACTCCAAAAACGTTCGTCATATTCCGAACCTTCTGCAAATACATCTAATTTATCATGACGCGCTTCGCATATACTTCCCGTCGATTTTCCCGTCAGAATATTAATAATGTAAGGTTCTTTGAACAACTCTTTGACGCCAACGACCGCTTTCAGTATCATCTCTATCAAATCTTGCGCTTCAAATTTCTCTTTAGGATTCAAACAATTATCGCAAGAGCCGCAATTATCATTGGTATACTCTTCTCCGAAATAGTGCAATAATAACTTATGACGGCACATCGTACTTTCGGAAAAGGCAATAGTCTCTTCCAAAAGCTGTTCGTAGATCTCTTGTTCGGCTATTTTTTTCTGTTTCAGAAACTTCTTAAGACGAAGCATATCGTCGTAGCAATAATAAGCGATACACAAACCTTCTCCGTCGTCGCGTCCGCCTCTTCCTGTCTCCTGATAATATCCTTCAATACTTTTTGGCATGTCGTGATGAATCACATAGCGAACATCCGGCTTATCGATTCCCATTCCGAAAGCAATAGTAGCAACGATGATATCGACGTCTTCCATCAAAAACATATCCTGATTTTTACGACGCGTAGCCGAATCAAGTCCCGCATGATACGGCAACGCCTTGATACCATTGATTTGCAACGTTTGAGCCAATATTTCCACTTTTTTACGGCTCATACAGTAAATGATTCCCGATTTTCCGGGATGTTGCTTGATGAACCTGATGATATCTTTAATAACGTCTTTTGTTTTCGGACGAATTTCATAATAGAGATTTGCTCTATCGAATGAAGATTTGAAAACAGTAGCGTCTAAAATATTTAGGTTTTTCTGAACATCATGCTGTACTTTTACAGTAGCGGTCGCCGTCAGAGCAATTATAGGAACTTTGTGTCCTATATGTTGAATAATAGCGTGCAGATTGCGATATTCCGGACGAAAATCGTGTCCCCATTCGGAAATGCAGTGCACTTCATCGATAGCGTAAAAAGATATTTTTATAGTACGCAAAAGTTCCACATAATCTTCTTTATGAAGCGATTCCGGAGCTACGTACAAAAGTTTTGTTTTCCCTGAAATAAGGTCGTCTTTGACGGTAGCTATTTCTCCGCGCGAAAGCATGGAGTTTAAAAAGTGGGCGACGCCGTCTTCCGTTCCGAAGTTACGAATCATATCCACTTGATTTTTCATCAAGGCGATAAGCGGAGAAACTACGATCGCCGTGCCTTCCGACATGAGCGCAGGCAATTGATAACACATTGATTTACCTCCGCCCGTCGGCATGATCACAAAAGTATCCTTCCCTTCCAACACATTTCGAATCACAGCTTCTTGATTTCCTTTGAAACTATTGAATCCGAAATATTTTTTAAGCAGTTGTTTTAAATCAACATCCTTAATCTTCGACATTTCTGTTTTTTAAAATTATTAATTAAGGTCAAATACATAACAGGTTGTCTTATCCGAAAAAAGAACTTCCCTTTTTTGCTTTGACATATGCAAAATTAAAACGAAAATATTACTCTCCAAATATTTTTATTTTTTTTTATATTTATATTTTTGCAGCGTAAACATTGCATAGCAAAAATACGTTTTTTAGATAAAGAACGTTTATCTTTGTAAGAAAATATTCATAACTGAAAATATATCGTTTCATGAAGAAAATATTAGTTCCTGTCGACTTTTCAGAGAATACAAATAATGCCGTTAAAGCCGCCTGTGATTTGTCAAGGGCGTTAAATTGCGATATTATTCTCTTTTATTCCTATTTTGAAATGATTTTGATGCAAAGTATCAATATAACCTCCAGTATGGAATCCGTTCCCATTATCGACCCTGATATTACTAATATTTTGCATGAACGAAACGAAAAAGAGATGAAAAAATGGGTAAGTTTCATAAAGAGCGAATATCCCAATATCTCCGTTGAAGCGATTGTGTCGCCTGTGGAATTGAAAGAGAAAATCATAGAAATATGCGAGAACGAAGATATTTTGATGATTGTAATGAGTGCAACGGGAACAGGAAAGAAAGATTCGTTTTCGGGAAGCGCCGCTTCGAGTTTATTCGACAGTACGCCCGCGCCGATCATCGCTATTCCTGAAAATTATGTTTATCAAGACGATGCGCTTTTCAGAAACATCTTGTATGCAACCGATTTTTCGGATGTAGCGCAAGATGAAATACAATTTATTTCTGATCATTTCCTTGGGAACGTCAACCGGCTGTATTGTTGCCATTTAAGTTTTCGAGGAAAAGAGATCAGCGAAGCGGTCGTCAAAATGGAAGATTTGAAAAATGCCTTTCTCGCTGAAGAGGAAATCGGTAAGATCGTTTTTAAGATCATCGAAACCAACGATGTAGAAGAAGCGTTGGAAGAGCTTACCGACGATAAAGAGATCGGATTAATCTCTTTTCATGAACACGATAGAAACATATTTTACCGTTTTTTTCACCGCTCGGTAATTAAAAAGAATATCTACCGATTTAATATTCCATTGCTTGTTTTTAGAAAGTTTGAAAGTTAAGAATTGCGCGTCATAACTAACAGCTTGTTAAGCGTCAAGAATGCAAAGAGAGCGTATCAAAAATTATAAATCCGTGATTTTATCCGTTACAATCTGTAAGGTGGATAATTGGCCTAAAAATGGCTTTTGACGCATCCCTCAACTATTTTTTCTCCTCAGTCCTGTTTTTTCAGTATATTTAGATTGCTTCTATTTATTATTTTTTTGGGCTCTTTTCGGCATTTCTCATCAGCAATGATTTCCTGATACATTATTTCAACGATATACGCCAACTTTATCTGGATAATGAGTTTGAAACATATAGTTAATTATAATACATTTAAACAGGCAATTGAAGAGGATTGCAAAATAGATATTCCCAATAGCGATATTGCGACATTAATTAATTTTACAAAACTGTTCACAGAAGAGCGCGCTATGTCTTTGATTTAAAAAATATTGGATTGGAAAACAGAATTAACGACCGCACTAAAAAAAGAGCGGTCGTGATACATGACGTCGACTATGCCAATCTTTCTTGTATTTCTCATTTAAGACGATTTGGAAGAAGTTTTAGATCTTCCACTATGCTATGTCCGTCGCGCTTGCCTGTTCCATTATTGACGCTATCAAAAATGGAACTTTGCCGCTCATTTTTGCCAACGATGAGGATTATCTCGTTAAATCGTTCATTTTGCCTGAGAAAAGCGTTCAATATCATACTGATATCAGATAAAAAGTCAAGAATAATCGAGTTAATGAT
>JAIRTP010000099.1 GCA_031254805.1 Bacteroidales bacterium | reverse complement strand
ATTCCAGATTTTACCCGCGGAGCATGGAATAAATTACAAAGGTTAAAATTTGTGGAATAAACAGTTGTCTTTTTATAAATGTATCTTTGTTAAAAAACAGCATAAAAAACGCCCCGAATACGATAGATAATCTATCCGCCAGTATAATGCTGGAGAGTTTGTAGTGGTTTTTCCATCAAACATTAGAGCTATGTCGCTGATTTTACCGCATATATCCAAAGAGCGTGCGTCAAACTTTTGATGCACGCTTTCTTTTTTCCTATATACTTTTACTCCTTTTTTTCGCCTTTTTCCGGATTCGGCTTAATTTTTATCATCACGGTTCCTTTAGGAATATTACAGTTCGGTTGCACGGAAACCGCTTCGACAACGCCGACGACAGGAGATAATATTTCGTTGTACATTTTCATTGCTTCAAGTACCAATAACCGGGTTCCGATGTCGACGCTATCGCCCTCTTTAATAAAAATATCGCGCACAATACCTGCAATTTGAGAAGCTATTACGCCCTCTTCCTGTGGTTTCCAAGTTTTACGATGTTTGAACCATTCCGGTAATGTAGTCTGATACAACACATCGTCTATCTCCAAAGCTTCATAAGTTGCTTTGGTCGATGTCGTATCTTTACTTTTTCCTTTAGGTTTACTATTTTTCTTTGTCGCCATAATCTATCATTTTTAGAATGGAGGAATTCCATGCTTTCTTTCGGGACTTTTTTCAGTTTTACCATCAGAAATAGAGAGCGCATGAGAGAGAAAATGGCGCGTTTCTTTAGGTTCTATGACGGCATCTACATAACCATAAGCCGCCGCTACATAAGGATTTGCAAATTTTTGCTTATATTCTTCCACTTTTTGTTTACGCATCTCTTCGGGATTTTCCGCGTTTTTGATCTCGCTCCGGAAAATGATGTTTGCAGCTCCCTCAGATCCCATCACCGCTATCTCGGCGCTCGGCCAAGCAAACACAAAATCTGCGCGCAAATGATGCGAACACATAGCGATATATCCGCCCCCGTATGCTTTGCGCAGAATAACCGTTAATTTAGGAACAGTCGCTTCAGAATAAGCGTACAATAATTTTGCTCCGTGACGAATTACGCCGGCATGTTCCTGGTCAATACCAGGAAGATATCCCGGAAGATCGACTAAAGTAACCAATGGAATATTGAACGCATCGCAAAAACGCACAAACCGCGCCGCTTTATCGGAAGAATCGACATCTAATACGCCGGCCAATACCAAAGGCTGATTGGCGACAAATCCTACTGTTTTACCGTCAACGCGACCGAAACCTGTGATTACATTTCTTGCAAATAATTCCTGTGATTCTAAAAATTCCGAACCGTCTGCAATAGAACGTATTACATCTCTTACATCGTATGGCGACGTCGGATCTGTCGGAACAATATTTGCGATTTTATACTCTTTCAGAGGCTGTTTGGGTGAAAACGCGTCAGCTTTTTTACGATTATTCCAAGGTATGAAAGATAACAACGTTTTTATCTGATGGAAACATTCTTCTTCGCTATTAGCGAAGAAATGAGCGTTTCCTGTAATTTCTGCATGCGTTCTGGCCCCGCCCAATTCTTCTTGCGTTATTTCTTCGCCTAAAACGGTTTTGATGACTTCCGGTCCGGTAATGAACATTTTAGAGATTTTGTCTACCACAAATACAAAATCAGTTAACGCCGGAGAATAGACGGCTCCGCCTGCGCAAGGCCCTAAAATAACCGAAATTTGAGGAATTACGCCCGAAGCCGCCGTATTTCTGAAAAATATTTCTCCATAACCGGCAAGAGCGTTGACCCCCTCTTGAATACGAGCGCCCCCGGAATCGTTGATACCAATAATTGGAACGCCCAAACTCATGGCATGATCCATGATCTTTGTTATTTTTTTTGCATGAGCATATCCTAACGAACCTCCTGCAACTGTAAAATCTTGCGCATAGATACATACGGGATGCCCTCCAATTGTTCCTGTTCCGGTTACGACGCCGTCGCCCGGAAGGAATTTTTTATCCATATTAAAATCTTTTCCCGCTTGCTCTACAAATAAGTCATATTCATGAAACGATCGAGGATCAAGAATCGCAACTATGCGTTCCCTCGCGGTTAATTTACCGCTTTGCTTCTGCTTCTCAACGGCCGTTATGCCTCCGCCTTGAAGCGCCGCTTGCATCCTCTTTTTTAAATCCCATGTTTTTTGTTTGTGTTGCATAATTATGCTGTTTTTGTTTAAAAACTTTTACCCATCTTAACCATCTTGCAAATTTATAAGGAATCTTAATAAAGTAATCGCTTTTATTGGAAAATAACATTTCATTATCATAATCAATACTGTAAATATCTTATTATAAGTAAAATATGATGTTCTCTATAAGATTTGAAGCGTAGATTTTTTAGATTTCGACCATTTTGTTACGAATAGCCCACATAACTAAAGAAGCTGTGTTGTTGCATTGTGTTTTCTCTAAAAGATTAGCTCTATGCTTTTCTACAGTCCTTTTACTGATAAAAAGCTGGTCGCCTATCTCATTATTTGACATCCCGCGACAAATCAATCCCAAAACTTCCCGTTCTCGTTCGGATAATTCAACCGCGATGATGTTGTTTTGAGAAGAATTTTTCATTGTCGTAAGAATCGACATCAATAATTTCTGAGAAAAATAACACCCTTCTTGATAAACAGTATCTATGGCTAATTGCACTTCGTCAATTTCTGAATCTTTCAACAGAAATCCCTTCACTCCTATTGCCGACATTTTATGATAGTATTCTTCATCGCCATACATACTTAGTACGATGATCTTCAAATCAGGATTTTTTTCCAGCGCTAAAGGAGCAGCTTCTAATCCATCCATAATCGGCATGGAAATATCTAATAACACGATATCGGGATCCATCGAATCAAGCAACTCTATAAATTCTTCTCCATTAGAAGCTTCAGCTATGATTTTATAATTGCCGATGCTCTCCAAAAGCGTTTTCATTCCATTTCTGAAAAGCTTATGATCATCTACTAAAATAATGTTTATTGTTGAATTTTTCATCTTTTAAAGGAATTGAAATTATAACTATAACCCCTTCTTTAGCGGCGCTTTGGATGTCTATTTTTCCTTTCAGGTAATCAACCCGAAAAAATATATTAGAGAGTCCCATTCCTGAATCGGACTTTCTTACCTTTTCCGGATCAAAACCAATTCCGTCATCTGTATATATAAGTCGCATTTCGCTATAAGTCAATCGTAGATCTATAGCTACTGATGTAGCGTTTGCATGTTTTATCGTGTTGTTTATCAATTCACTTACAATCCGGTAAAGCGTGATTTCAAGGTTTGAGTCAAATCGATGATTTTTGACGCTGCTTCTGAAACTTATTTGCAAAACGCCATTATTATTTACCTTATTAATAAAATTATCCAAAGCTTTTTCAAGCCCAAAATTGGTCAATACATGAGGCGTCAAATTATTGGATATCTCTTTAATGCTTTTAATAGCTTCATTTATAAGATTGTCGCTATTTTTTATCAGGGTCTTTTTATTTTCGTCGGATTCCATACGGGAAAGCGTACTGATGGATAATTTTACAGTAGAAAGCAACGGTCCGATTCCGTCGTGCATCTCTTTCGCAAAACGAGAACGTTCTTTTTCTTCCGCTTGAATGATGGAAGTCAGAAATCTTTTTTCCAATTGACGTCTTGCTTCTTCCAAATCTTTAATGTGAAATAATACCTTTCTAATAAAAAAAGCGCTTACTGTAAAACAAAAAGAGGAAATTACTCCAATCCATACATATACTTCCGAGAACATACCGCCGTAAACGACGCGAGAAATAATATCCCAAAAACGTAAGGCCGCCATCAAGAGCAAGCCAATGGAGAGTAAAATCCATGTAGCGCTATATTTCGTTTCTCGAACTAACCGGATAGAGATCACCGAAGCAACCAATTGAAACGCAAAGGCTAATATTAAAGCTATATGCAAAACCATAAACGCTTATGCTTTTTATTATGTGCAAATATAGAAAAATTTCGGATGTAACGCGACTTGGAAAGACGGGCTCAAAATAGCGAAAACAAAAAAGCCGGCTTAATCGCCGGCTTCTTTATTATTCAGAAATGATATCTCTTAATTATTGTTTGATAATTTTACGTACAACTTCCCCTTGAGAAGTGCCGATTTTTATCAAATAGATACCTGTTGAAAGTGTTTGCAAGTTGACGGATTTAGTAGAAGTTTTGATTTCTTGAATCATTTTTCCATTCAAATCGTAAATTTGAACCAATTCAATAGTAGCTCCGCTTTCCAAGTATAACATATCTTGCACAGGGTTTGGATGAACAGTTACAATAGCTTCTACTTCATTTATTGCATCAGGCTTTTTGGCAACGGTTACTTCTAATAAGTATTCTGTTTCATGAATTTCGTCTTCAGCAATAACTTTAAAAGCAAAAATATTTCTTTCTCCCGCTTCTACAGGTTGTTCGCCAATATCTCCTGTTACTGTAGCGGCATCATCTTCGGTTTCAATAGTTATATCTACTTTTTCCGTATAATCTATCTCTATCCAATATTCCGTTTTGCCACCGGAAGCCAACTCTGCGGCTACGCCGTCAACAAAAATGCCTTTAATAGAAGTATTTGTTCCGGGCGTATGATCATTAATATCCATAATTATAGGAATTCTAATTTCAGGATTATCCACGTCAGTAGATAAAACAATAAGAGTAGCGTTATAAATACCCAGATCTAAATTTCTTCCATCAAAATTCACCTTCAAGTCAGAGGATGCTCTGGCAAATATTTCATGATACATTTTATCACAATCTGCCCAAGCATTTGATAATTGTCCTTCTCCAATAGCTTCAATAGCCCAATTATAACTTAGTTGATTTTCTCCATCACTCAATCTTGACCAAATTCCCCCTTGAAGACGTATCCAATCGCCACCTTCTTGAACCGGTCCAGAGTCAACACTCAACGGATATGATTTCGCCTTTTCTGTGAAAGCTACCGCTATCCATACTTGTTCTCCAGTAAGCGTAACCCAATCACTTTCATCTAAATGAATAGTATTCCAATCATTCGGAATAAATTCACTCATTGGATAAACTTTTGTAGCTAAAAGATCGCCTTCCATATTTGCCGCATTTCCTTGCCCATATATGTTAACTACAATATCGCTAATAGGAATATTAGGAACCCCCGTAGAACTCGTTTCATTATCAATATAATATCTAACGCTTTTAATCACGCTACCAATTTTATAATCTTTAGTAGTTAAGGAGATTGCAATTTCTCTTTCAAGATCCCGTGTAGCATCCGGCCCTGCTCCTATTCCTCCTTGAACTATAATTCCCTGATATTTTTTTAACAGAACCGACTCAGTTGGAGCTTCTTCATCAGGCGTATATTCTATATAAACGCTAACATCTGCGGCAGATCCATCCCCTTCATTTTTTATAGTCACCGTCTCTGATCCTATATCTCCGGGTTTTAGAGATTTATAAATCTCCGTAGGAGTTACCGTAATAACAGGCGGAATTTCCGGTTCCATTTGTTCATAAACAATCGCATCAAAATACATTTCATTAGTAGTAGTAACGCCACTACCATCCGTTGGCGCCCCATAAAGGTCAAGAGCCGCTATTTGTCTGAGTCCTGCTCCGCCGCCTGGTGTTAAACTAAATTTCCATCCATATACTTCTACTCCATTTAATGTATAAACAGCAGTATCATTATTCATATCAACATCCAAAACAATTGGAAACCACGTATCTTTAGGATATGTAGCAGTAGTTAAAGTTTGTTTAGCGACTTTAGTAGTCGTAGACCCGTTTGCATTAAAATACATCTCTACCGCATGTTCGCTGGCCGCTCCTGCAAAATCATGAAGCAAGTTGAAATATCCACTTTTTCCCGTAGGGATATAAGCCTGAATAGAAATTTTATAAACGCCGCCTTTTTTATCTCCTAATAATAATACGACATCATTATCATTCTCTATTTTCAGAGATTTAGTCCCCTCGAATGCTTGAGCAACAGTAACGGTGCCGTCTTCCGCTCCTCCCACATTGCCATCCCAAGTAGTCCAATAATCTCGTCCCATAGCTTGAGCGGCTTGAGCAATTTTTGATCCGTCTGCATAGTCTTCAAAGCCGTCCGAAATCACAACATCTTGTCCAAATGTAACGCCTGAAAATAACATCAGAAACGTCAACAATCCTGTAAAAGTAAATTTTTTCATGATTAATTAATTTTAATATTTTTAAATTTATTATTTCATCTGCAAATGTACATATTTTTTTAATTGCATAATTTTTTTTAATAAAATTTTAAGCGCTCCTGTTTGTTTTATCAGGGCAAACGCACGAAATAATTAACTTTGTATGATGAAAACGCTACAGGAATACCTGTCCGGAATAGAGGATTTTCGGATGGAGAAAAAATGTTCCCACTTGTTGTCAGACCTATTGACGATAGGATTGTTTACGTATTTGAGTAATGGGGAAGATTATGAAGACATGGTATTATTTGCCCAAACACACAAAGAGTTTTTAACATCGTATGTATCCTTACCCAATGGGATACCGTCTCACGATACCTTCCGGCGGGTATTTTCGATGTTGGAACCGGATGTATTGC
>JAIRTP010000036.1 GCA_031254805.1 Bacteroidales bacterium | reverse complement strand
CCAATATTCACTCTTTTTTGAGTAGGGGGCTTACTTTTTCAAAACAAGACCGAAATACCGTTTCATCGGCGTTTCGGACAGGTGTTTTTGTGGTTTTGAGTTTTACCGGACACTAATATAAAAAATTATTCATACTGTATTATATAAGAGGATGTGCCGGACTTTCGACGCATCCTCTTTTTCCTTTTACAAGTAATGATTTACTTCTCTTTTTCAAGTAAATCTCTGATTTGAGTTAACAATTTAACTTCATCTGATGGTTCCGGAAGAGGAGCAGAAGCGGATTCTTCTGTATTTTTCTTATGTATGAATCTATTTAATGCTTTAATCATCATAAAGATACAGAAAGCGATAATGATAAAATCAAAAATTGTTTGAATAAAAATTCCGTAATTCAACGTTACCGCGGCTACATCTCCTACGGCAGGTTTCAATGTAATAACTAATTCCGAGAAATTGACGCCGCCGATCAGCAAACCGATTGCCGGCATAATAACGTCGGCCACCAACGACGACACTATTTTACCAAATGCGCTGCCAATAATGATACCCGCCGCCATATCAACCACGTTACCGCGCATGGCAAAATCTTTAAACTCTTTGAAAAACTTTTTCATGTTCCACTCTTTTAATAAATATTTGATTTTCTATTTGGATGACAGAAGTAAGCGAATAATATTTTCCTCGTCGTTAAAAATATTTTTTCAAACGCTGTTCATAAATAGACGTTTTCACAATGCGATAATGCGGATGGTAGTTCTCCCGAAAAATATTGCTGTGATGCAATGCCGCATTCGGATATAGTTGTAATATGCTGTCTATTTTGAATTCATCTTGCTCTAAATTGGAAATTGAGATATTCGTCTTTTTAATTATCGTTAAGATCTGTTTCCATTCCATAACCCATTGATCGTCTGATTTAAAATCTGTACTTTCAATAAAAGCGTGAAACAGATCGTCTTCCGTGATAATTTCATTTTTGACGGCGTCAAGATTAATTCTAACAAAATTATTTCGATATCCCAATTCTTCAATCATGGGATTATTAGACGATGAAAACGTATTCAATTCATTTTGAAGATAACGTCGCGCCGAAGCGGTGTCCGAAATGGCATGCTCCGGGCCGAAATAATCTTGATAAAAATGTTTATAAATATCTTGCAACGTTGATTTCGGATATAATTCCAATTGTTTCATCAAAGCGCGTTGTATCTCTTTTTCAGAATCTTTTCCGCAACTTGTCCATAAAATCATTACAAAGAATATAAAAATAAGATTTCTGATCTTCATCATTTCATATTATTTTTGCGCAAAGCTAACAAAAAAGCGTTATGTTCGCTTAAGATTTTATAAAAAATATTGAACAAAAAAACTGAAACTATTGTTGCTTTATTAAAAAAGCATATTTTTGTAAAAAATTAGATATTATGAGTAATTTTGAAAATGCAAAAGTAAACGCAAAGGGATATCAAGTTAAACCGAAAATTTTAACGACAATCATTCAATATTTAGCGTGGGGAGGCGCCATTGTGTCGCTTATTTTGGGATTTTTATTTGCTTTTATGCCTGAACCAATAGCCAAGTTGATGCAAAATATCGGATTATTAAGTATCGGATTTGATGCGGTTCAAATGAATTATTCCAATAAAATTGTGATTTTTCTATTCATTATCATTGCTTTGCTGTGCTATGCGATCTATCGTATTTATAGAACCAAAGCAAAACAAGAGGTTGGACAGGCCATTGCTGAAAAGGTTAAAGAAGAGTTGTAGTTTATGACTTTCAAGTCATTGAAAACAAATATGTTTACAAGATAAATTTCCGATAATCTTTGCAAGGAATTATTATGGAAGTCTATTTCCTCTTTTAAATATATCAATAGGCTCTTTCATTTCTACCTTCAATGTAGTTTATAAATGACTTATTAACTACTTTATTGCCTCCCGGCGTCGGATAGTTGCCTGTAAAATACCAATCGCCGATATGATCTGGAATAGCTTGATGTAAATTTTCAATGGAATTGTATACGATAGACACTTCTGCATTAATATCTTCATCGGTTAATAACTGTGCTATTTTACGGGAAATCCGGTCGGCGGTAAATGGCTTGTAAATATCGCGTACATGATTGATTATCTTTTCTTTAGGAAGATATTCCTGTGCTTTGCATTTTTGATAAGTCTCGTCGATAATCCCTTCCAAATGATGTTCTTTCAACAATTCGACGGTCGCTCGAAAAGCTATAAAGTCGCCCAATTTTGCCATGTCGATGCCGTAACAATCAGGATATCGAACCTGCGGAGCTGATGAAGCGATCACGATTTTTTTTGGAGCGAGACGATCTAAAATTCTGATAACGCTTTTTTGTAACGTCGTACCGCGAACGATAGAGTCGTCGACAACCACAATATTATCTTCGCCGGTCTTTATAATGCCGTACGTAACGTCATAGACATGTTCAACCAAATCGTCGCGTTCAGTATCTTCCGTGATAAAAGTACGAAGCTTGGCATCTTTCACCGCCAATATCTCTATTCTCGGTTCAAGCGACAAAATATCTTTGACTATATTTTCATCCAAAGAGTTCGCTTCTTTAATTTTGGTCGCTTTGATATTGTTGCAATAATCATGTAACGCGCTTTTTAAGCCGTAGAATGAAACCGCCGCAGTATTAGGAATATATGAAAACACGCTATTTTGAAGATCATAATCAATTTCTTTCAAAATATCGGGAGCCAGCAGTCTGCCTAACTCTTTGCGCTCATGATAGATAGATTTGTCTGTTCCACGAGAAAAATATATCCGTTCAAAAGAACAAGCTTTTTTGGGTTCTTCTTCTTTGAATTCTCTGACGCTAATTCCGCCGTCGTGTTTTACGATTAAAGCATGCGCAGGAGAAAGTTCTTGTATTTGTTCAATTCTTAAGTTGAAAGTTGTTTGAATAACAGGACGTTCCGAAGCCGCAACTACCACTTCGTCGTCATAATAATAAAAAGCGGGACGAATTCCATTTGGGTCGCGCATCACAAAAGCGTCGCCATGCCCGACTATACCGCCAATCACATAACCGCCATCCCAATTTCTCGAAGCTTTTTTCAAGATATCGAGAATGTCTAAATGCTCGATAATATAGGGCGTTATATCTTGCTTAGAATAACCCTTTTGCTTATATTCGGAATATATCTTTTCATTTTCACGGTCCAGATAATAGCCGATCTTTTCCAAGATTGTAACCGTATCGCTTGTTTCTACAGGAAATTGTCCCCTTTCTACTAATTTTTGGATCAATTCGTCGACGTTAGTCATATTGAAGTTTCCCGCCAATGCCAAACTTCTTGTTTTCCAGTTATTTTCTCGCGTAACAGGATGAAGATAATTAATATTGTTTCCGCCGAACGTCCCATAACGAAGATGTCCTAAAAATATCTCTCCCGTAAACTCCATATTATTTTTCATCCATTGTACGTCGGCAAGGCGTTCCGGCGTTTTGGCTTGCATTTTTTTAAAAGGAGCGTAAATGTTGGCGAAAACGTCTTTTATGGGCGTAGAAGTATTTGAACGAATGCGGCTGATGTAATGATTTCCGGGACGCATATTCAACTTAACATTCACAACGCCGGCTCCATCTTGTCCGCGATTATGTTGTTTTTCCATCAAAAGCTGCATTTTATTTAATGCATAAAAAGCCGTTCCATATTTTTTAGCGTAATACTCTAATGGTTTCAACAAACGAATAAACGCTATACCGCATTCGTGTTTTATCAGTTCCGACATTTATAAATATTTGATTTTAAGTAATATTATATCTTGCTTAATCGAATCATATTGGCCGATCCGTGCATTTCAACCGGCATACTTCCGATATGTAATACCGTATCATGCAAGCAAAGCAATTTCTCTTTTTTCAAAATATCTATCGATAAAGTTACCGCTTCGTCTGTATTTCCAAGTTCCGGACAATAAAATGACTGCGTTCCCCATAGAAGTTGCATTTTGTCTAATAAATACGCATTATTGGTAAAAACATAGACATTGGCTTCGGGACGATAAGAAGCGACTCTCATGGCGGTATATCCTGAATGAGTAAAAACGACAATGGCTTTGACGCCAATTTGTTGCGCCATTCGGCAGGCGTTGTAACAAATGGAATCGCGCAAAAAGAATTTATGTCGATGATCCGGCGCAATCATATTCTGATAATATAAAAATCCATGATTTTCAGTCCAATGAGCAATTCTATCCATTGCTTGTACAGCTTCTATGGGAAAATCTCCTACGGAAGTTTCTCCGCTCAACATAATAGCGTCCGCTCCATCCATTACGGCATTAGCAACATCATTGGCTTCTGCGCGCGTAGGACGAAAATTTTCGATCATGCTCTCCAACATTTGAGTGGCAATAATAACCGGTTTGGCATGTATCAAACATCTTTTGACTATCTCTTTTTGAATCATAGGAACTTGATCAAAAGGGACTTCTACGCCCAGATCTCCTCTTGCAACCATAATCCCGTCGGCAGCGGAAATGATCTGTTCCAGTTCCGCCAGCGCTTCCGGCTTTTCTATTTTTGCAATAATATAGGCCGATTTATCCATCTTATGAATAAGATCGCGCAACGGTTTCAAATCGGAGGCCTTACGAACAAAAGAAAGCCCGATCCATGTCACGCCCGATTGTAAAGCAAAAGCGGCGTCGATAAGATCTTTCTCCGTCAAAGCAGGAAGAGAAATGGCGGTGTTTGGTAAATTGACGCCCTTTCTTGATGATAAAAGTCCGCCGTAAATAACCTTGGCGGTTACTTTGTCTGTTCCGTTTGTGTCAATAACTTCCAATTTTATCTTTCCATCGTCAATTAAAATGGATTCTCCGGCCTTGACGTCTTTCGGGAACTCTTGATAACTCATGTAAAGGCGTTCTTTGCTTCCTATACAAGGCTTTGTCACAAAAACAACTTGATCATTTCTATTCAATAATATGCCGTTATTTTCTACTTCGCCAATACGCAATTTAGGGCCTTGCAAATCGCAAAGAGTCGTAGCGTGTTTTTTATGTTTAAGATTTAATGATTCTATATTTTTGATGATCGCGGCAACATTCTCATGCGACCCGTGAGAATAATTGATTCGGAATATATCCACTCCAGACAATAATAACGTCTCCAACTTTTCCAAAGAGTCTGAAGCCGGACCGACTGTCGCAATGATTTTTGTTTTCGGATTCAGTTTCATTATGTTTTATTTTGTGAGAAAAAAGGCGGAAAAAAATCACGCCAGATTTCTCTATTTAGCTTTTCCCTGATTGGCGACGGCTTCCATCAATTGTTTGATCACTTCAGGATCGCCCAAGAAATAATCTCTTTGTAAATGGAGATCATCGTCAAATTCAAAAACGTAAGGTATTCCGGTTGGGATATTAAAACTAATAATATCTTCCTGCGACATATTTTTTAAATACATCACGATTCCGCGTAAGCTGTTTCCATGCGCTGCAACCAATACATGTTTCTTATCCTTCAACATAGGAGCCATTTCTACCTGCCAATATGGCACAATGCGTTCAACCGTATCTTTTAGAGACTCCGTGCGCGGAATTTCTTTATTCAATAAGTTTTTATATCTCGGGTCAAATTTTGCATTACGATCGTCATTTTCAGCAATAGGTTGCGGCGGAACATCAAAACTGCGGCGCCAAATCAAAACTTGTTCATCGCCAAATTTTTTAGCTGTTTCGGCTTTATTCAACCCTTGTAGTTCGCCGTAATGTTTCTCATTCAAACGCCACGTTTTATATACAGGCAGATATGTCATATTCATTTCTTCAAGAGCTAACCATAAAGTTTTAATGGCTCTTGACAGGTAAGAAGTATATGCTACTTCCGGCACAAAACCTTCCTTTTTCAAGGCGCGTCCCGCTTCTTTTGCCTCTTCAATACCTTTTTCCGATAAAGCGACGTCCGTCCATCCCGTAAATCTATTTTCTTTATTCCACACGCTCTCGCCGTGGCGAAGTAAAACCAATTTCAACATATATCTTATACATTATAATTTTTTGGCAAAGTTACAAAAAGCGAAGGATAAAGCCATTTTTAAAGTCATGAAATTGTTAGATAAATGCAAAAAAAAATCAAGACTCAAAGGTTAAAAAAGGGGAGAAGAAGTAAGAGAACGAAAACGTTTCGCAAAAAGAAAATTGCAAGTTACGGATGTCGCGCGAGATGATTCAATTATTCACATATCAATAATTGTCAGTTATCTATTCCTGATTATTTTTTCCTGTCTTTCATAATATTTGCAGAAAAAAGCATTGATTATTTTAGGTAAATCTATTTAAGCAACAATTATATAGCTAAATTATAAATTAAGACGGATTATAAAGAAAAAAATAAGATGGAGTATATTTGTTATGATTATTACTATTCTTATTATCCATGGCGCTATGGAGGAATCAGTTATAATTATTTGGAAGGAACCGTTTGCGTTCAAATGAATTCCAATTCGGTTCGATGACGCCGGGAAATTTTCCGTTTTATGAGTCGGAATTATCGACGGCGTTTTGAACGATAATCCAAATATTGAAAATCGCATAACATCGAGCATGAATCAATGTTATAAGGATTCTTTTGAAAATAAATTTGAAAGGGATTAGATCATGAAAAAATATATCGTTATAGCTTTGATCATAGCGGCGAGTTTTACAGTTATGGCACAAACAAATGTGTGGAAAGTAAATTGGGATATGAATGCGCCGGCAAGGCAATCGTCCGATTTCATCAATAAATTTTCCGTCAGAGGAGTTTCCATAGATGCGAGTTGGTTTTTGAATGATAATTTTGCTTTGGGCGGTACGGTTGGCTGGGGATTGTTTTATGAAAAGACGGATAAAATCACCGAGGTTCTTGAAGGCGGAAACATAACTTTTACGGGACCTCAACAAAAATATCTTAATTTTATCCCTTTGCTATTCAATGGAGAATATTATTTTGGAAGTTCTGACCATATAAGACCTTATTTGGGCGTCGGACTTGGCGCCGCATGGGTTGAAAATGTAAAAAATGCAGTTTTATATCAAATATATGACAAAAATTGGATGTTTGCATTAGCTCCGGAAGTTGGCGTGATTATTCCGTTGGTTAATAATCTTAATTTTCATGTGAAAGCAAAATGTCTTCAGGGACTATGGAGCGACGGAGATAATCTTCAAACCTTTACCATTAGCGTAGGCTTTGCTTTTACTTCGTATAAATTCTAAGAGAATAAAATGGTTATCTAAAAAAAGCATGTTTTGTCGCTTTTTTATACGTAACTTTGTTCGCATGATTCTTTCAAAAGAGTATTTAGAAAAATATTGGAATTTTCGATCAGAAATCGTCCAAGAAATTGTCAGGATTTCGGGATCGCATCAGATTTATATGCAATGCAAAAAGGAACATGACGCTTGCTGTGAAGATTTTAATATTTTTCCTATAGAATATTTATGTATTGCCGACGATCTGAATTATAAATTTTACACTCCGGATAATGAAAAATGTATCTTTTTAAAAGTCAGAAGTTGTACTATTTACCAATATCGTCCGTTAATATGCCGTACGCATGAATTACCTTTGATTCGTTATAATGAAGAGGGCGACGAGCGGAATTTATATTTTTGTGAATTAAATTTTAGAAATGTTGATTCTAAAATATTTACTTTCGAGAATTTGTAAGCATATAAAATAATATGAATACCATGAAAAAAACTTTTGTAACAATCATATTTTTAATCGCGGCGTCTATTACGAAAGTAATAGGCGTTCCTGATTTTTATCTTTTAACGGTCGGCGAAAGCAGAGAACCTTACGCCATGTATGGGCATAGCGCTATTCGCATCGTAGATACCTCGCTCAATATGGATTTTATTGTTGATTGGGGCGTTTTCGACTTTGGCCAACCCAATTTTTATATCAACTTTGCCAGAGGAAAGATGCTATATACGACAAATACGCAGCTTTACGAACGTTTTGTCATGCTGAACGATCTTCATGACAAAGGCGTCGTTTCTCGAGAAATTTTGTTGAACGACGGACAGAAAGAAAATTTATGGATGCTGATCAGTTACAATCTCATGCCTGAAAATCGCGACTATTATTACAAATTTATCCAAGATAATTGCGCCACCCGGCCGCGTGATTTGCTGGAAGCTGCCGTAGGAGAATCTTTATGTTATCCAAACGTTGAAAGCGCTTTGACATTCAGAGATATATTACATCAATACCAGCAGGCGAATCTATGGTATAATCTTTTAATAGATATTATATTAGGTTCTCCGATTGACAAAATTGCCGATTTTCGCCAACAAATGTTCATACCCGAATATTTAGAACAAGGTCTATCGCAAGCAGATGTGATTGACCTTGTTCCGCATCCATTGTTGGGCGAACCGACTGTAGTTGTGGAAAAAACGCCGCTAAAGCATACGCCGATAATGCTTGCGCCCCAGATATTTTTTTTAGCGTTGTTTTTTGTTTATCTAATATTAGATTATCTAAAAAAAGGAGAACGTTTCATAAAAGTATTGGATATTTTGTTTTTTAGCATATTGATATTTTTCGGACTGATCATCATATTCTTATGGGGATTTACAGATCATCAGGAAACATATAACAATTTTAATATTCTATGGTTAAATCCATTATTGATTTTTCCGTTAATTGCGCTGACGTCTAAGAAAGGGAACAGGATATGGTTGATTATTACAGCTGGATATATGGCGCTATTTGCTTTATTGAGCGTAACCGGATTATTTCCGCAATCTTTTCCTTATACTATGTATATAATTATTCTCATTATTCTTGAACGATGTTATTTCGGATGGAGCAAAAAATGATTTTTTTTGCGCACGATGTAAATAATCTTACATTTTACCGGATGTCGGCTATTCAAAATAGATTCTACGACAAAAAATATCATTTATAACCAAGTTATTATAAATAATATTCCTTAATGAATATTTTGGCATGATAATTGCGCATTTTTGCAATCTGGAAGAAACCTTGAAAAGGGTCACATCCACACCTGAGAAGGTTAGTGATTCGTTTCTTTCATAATCGTAAAATTTTTCATAGTGTTGGGAGGAACCGCCCTTAGGGGCGGTTCTTTTTTTGTATAACGAGCATAATAATGGACTCGGCTCGGCTCACCTGCAAAAGTATGTGAATACGCCGAGTTGACAGAAAGTAATAGCGATATGCGTTTTTTTGATATATTATGCAAATATTAGTAGATGATTTTATCTATATTTTCGGTAAATAATCTTTCTTAATATTTTGCATGGATGCATAAATAGAACTTCGCACTTTTGGATTTAAAGTTTCCAGTTGACCAATAATATTCTTAATATTCAAACGAAAAGAGCTTTGTTCGTAAGGACAATTCTTTGTTACGGGGATAAATTCTTTAATGGCGGCATATCTTTTTACATCTGCTTCGGTAAGCAACGCCATAGGCCGAATGATATTCATGTCAAATTTATCCATGGTGAGTTTCGGAGGCATTGATGCGATGCTGCCTTGAAAAGCCATATTCATCAACAGTGTTTCAATCATATCGTCTTGATGATGCCCTAATGCGATAATATTGCTGTGATGGAATTTGGCGATCTCGAACAACGCTTTCCGGCGTTGCCATGAACAGAGAAAGCAAGGCGATTTTCGGCGGTCATTTTCCGGATCAAACGCGCTTTTTTGCACAATGAAAGAAACGTCCCGTTCGTCGCAGAAATTCTGAAGATAATCCATATTTGCCTGATATGATATATTTTCCATTTGAATATGCGCGGCGACGATGGTTATATTTAATTGCTTGCGATAATGAAAATCAGAAAGTTGATCCAACAACGCTAAACTATCTTTTCCTCCGGAGAGTCCGACCGTTACAACAGAACCGCGCGGGATTAATTGGTAAATATTGACTGCTTTTTTGAAAAATCGATTAAATTTTTCCAAAAACCGTTGATCTGATTTAGGTTGTAACATGTGATTCTGACTTTTTGCAAAATTATTCAAATTTTCGTGTGGAGGTATTTATTTTTTCTTTACTTTTACAGCCAAAATCACCAACAATGACGACAACTTCTAAAAAAGTTTTTTCATTATTGCAATTATTGCAAAGCGTAGGGGCCGTAATATCAAAAACTTATGCGCGTTCTTATTGGATTAAGGCGGAAATTGCCAAGTTGAATGAATATAAATATAGCGGACACTGTTATCCAGAGTTTGTCGAGAAACAAAACGGAAAAGTTGTAGCGCAAGTTCGAGGCGTCATTTGGGCTTCAACTTACAAGGAGATTCGCCAAAAATTTGAAAACGAGACCAAAACAACTCTTAAGGAGGGCATGATGGTTGTTTTGTCGGTGCGCGTCGATTTCAATCCTTTGCATGGTTTTTCATTGAATATTAACGACATTGATCCTGCTTATACAATGGGCGATATGTTGCGCGAGAAAAATATGGCTATTGAACGTTTGAAAAAAGAGCAACTTTTTGGAAAAAATAAAACGCTACATCTTCCTGTGTTACCGCGCAAACTTGCTATTGTTTCCGTGCAAACCAGCAAGGGATTTCAAGATTTTAATAATGTGCTTTCCGATTATACAAATCGTTATCGGCCGTTTATTCGGCTTTTTCCTGCGCTTTTGCAAGGAGATCGCGCTGTGGAATCTTTGATGAACGCATTGTTTGAAATCGGCAAACATTCGCATCTGTTTGACGCCGTATTGATATTACGAGGCGGCGGTAGCGATATCGGATTGAATTGTTATGACGACTACGAGTTAGCGGCCGTTGTCGCTAATTTTCCGTTGCCGATCATAACAGGAATAGGGCATTCTACCAATGAAACTGTAACGGAAATGGTTTCGTGGAGGAATATGATCACGCCGACCGAGACGGCTTATTTTTTAATGGAACGTTTTTCCGAATACGAGAAATCAATCCAGAAAATTTCAAGCGCGGTAATTAGTATGGCGCAAGATCTTATAGAGCGTGAGAATACAATATTGCAAAATCAAGCGGAATCGCTCAAAAATAATATTCGACATAGAAATTTAAGCTCATTACATCGACTATCGCTTCAAATTAATAGTATTAAATCATTTATAAATAGTAATTTATATTATAGGAAATATAAATTAGAAAATGCTTTGCGACAATTAAGCGACTGTTCTCAGAATGGCATAAGGACCGCTGAACGCCGGTTGAAGTCGCAAAGAATAATGTTGACGCAAACGCCGATGATTTTGATGAAAAATGCAGAAAATAAATTGGAGATGAAGAGCGTCAAACTATCTACTTTCGATTTGCACGTAGTTTTGGATAGAGGATTTTCCATTACGCGTTTCAATAAAAAAATCATATCGGATCTATCTCAATTAAAAACAGGAGATACCATTCATACGAAGTTAAAAAACGGAGAAATAGCAAGTATAATTAAAAATATAAAATCAAATGGCTAAAAAGAAGAGTTATCAAGAGGCTTACGACGAGCTTGTTACGATAGTAAAAGAACTTGAAGAAGATACTGTTTCAATTGATCAGATGTCGGAAAAAGTAAAAAAAGCGGCAGAATTGATACGCATTTGCAAAGAAAAATTGAAAGTTACCGAGCAAGAAGTAACGGAGATTTTGCAAGAACTGCAACTGGAAGAAACGCGGAAGGTGTAAAATTAACTATTACTTCCGTAGAAAACGTGGAAAGAACTCAAAAAACAGTTTCGACTGACCAAATGTGTAGAACGACGAAAAAGGCGACAGAATTATTCGCATTTACAAAGAAAAACTTAGAGTTATCGAGCAGGAAGCGGCGAAAGTTTGGCAGAAATTTTCAACAAAAAGATGGCAGATAACCGAAAGTTTATAAAGTTGCAACTCCTTTAATCCTTCTGATCTGGACAAAGAGAAAGGGAATAGATGCTTTAACTTTTTCATCGAAAAGAGATAACAGATACGCTATTCTTTGCTGTCGTCCCACAAATAAAATCTTAAACTAACTGTTTTTTAATGCTTTAAATCAACCCTTCGTGAGCGTTGTTTCTGCTCTCGCTACTATGACTTCTGCCGATTTCTTGCAGCCCTTTCGAGTTTGTCGCCAAATTCATAGCTCGTTTGAGCAGACTGCAAGACCTTTCCGGGATATGATATTGAACTTTCTCCACGTCTTGCCTGATTTACGCGTAAGTTACGATTGAATTTTAGGCGTTTTCAATATTGATCAGTGTTCTCCTCCTTTGCTTGCTTTTGCCCAATATACAAAAAAGAGGATGCGTCGAACTTTTGACGCACCCTCTTTTGTTTAAAATGGATAAGTGAATAATTATTTAGATACCATGATACGTTGCGTAGCTACATTATTATTAGAATCGTATACTCTGAATAGATAGATTCCGTTGTTGTAAGCAGATACGTCTATAGTAGTAATGGCTCCGGTTTTTACTTCAACCTTTTGTCCTACAACGTTATATACCTCTACTTTTACGATATTATCTCCAACGATATTTATAGTAGATGTAGCGGGGTTAGGATAAATATGAAGCGTTTCAGAAAGAGGATTATTAATAGCGCCGCCGGTACATTTTACAGGATCTAAACATGCTTTTTCTGATTCTTGATCCGCACAAATAGTAGAAATACAAAATTCTACTTCAACACCTAGCTCAATATTTACCAGGTGAGGACTGGTTACTTTTTCAGCAAGTAATTCGTCATTCTTATACACATTATAGGCAGAGCCAAATCCATCCCAAGAAAGCAATAAATCGCACGTTATATCTTCCAATTCAATTTTAAGATTAGTGGGCGGTTCGCAATCACAAGAAACAGTAACAATATCGCATACTTTTGGAGACTGTTTTTCTCCGTAAACGGCTACTACGCATAATTCATGCTCTCCATCTTGTTCTAATCTATGTTGATAGGAAAGTTCTGTCGTATTGCCAACGTTCACATCATCGCAATAAATATCGTACCTGGTAGGAACTTTGGCTCCGCCGCCTAAAATGATGGTTTTTTTATCTTGCGCAGCGATAAACGCTTTAATATTAAAATTAGCATCTACATCATAAGCGCTTTGTATTGTTTGCCAACCAATTTGTGGATGGTTAAAATATACAATATTTCCCTTGCCATTTACACCCGGGCCGACGTCCCTTGTCATTGGGAATCCTCCTTCATTATTAATTTTACATCCAATCCAAAGTTCTTTGGACGCGTCTATTTCGTATGGAACGCTTAGGGCGATCTCATTCATGGCCATTTCGGTAAGAGATGAAGGAGTCACGTCTTGCTCCACTAACAAATCGCCCGGTTCTGTAGGCGATGTGCCGCCTTGCCATATACATACTTTATATGAAAGTATTTTTGCTTTGTCAGTACCTAATCCTATAGAAACTTTTGTAATTGTTTGCCCTGTATTTACGCCATAGGTATTCAGATCGTCGGGAGTATATCTTGAGATTTCCCACATTTCCATCGGATCATTTTCTTGATAGCCTAATCTACCGGTTATTTGATCAGTTGAATAAGATATCCATCCTTCATAATCGGGAGCTTCGTCCGGAGCTTCCCAAGACAAATCAGCTACGCAATTAGAAGTGCTTTCCAACGATAAATTCTTAATGGGGAAACCATCGGCATTAATTTTAACAGAAATCGTTACGTTAACGGGATCGCAATCTTCGCCATCGAATAATGCTGCCACGCCAAAAACATATTCTCCTGTTCCTACTCCTTTAAGAACATAAAACATATCTTGAACTGTTGCTTCGGGCGAACCATCTTTATATATTCGATATCCGGTCGGAGTCCCTTCCGAAGGAGCTTTCCAAGTAAGGCGCACATCTTCTCCCTGCTTTTCTGCCGCTAAATTAGTGACTTCCGGACATGCGCCGGGAGCTTCGCCTATTAAAGTAAATGAAAATGATTTAACAGCGGCAAGACCTGGATAATATTCTCCGGGCGTTATCCATCCGGTTATATCCTTGCCGCGCAAATGCACGCATTCTCCTATTTCTTTATCACCAACATACAAACGATAAATCTTATTATCCGCAGAACTGCTATTATACTTGCCATAAACAGAAACCCAATATCTTCCCGGTTCATTTATTTCGCAAGGTTCAGATAATACCAAAGTAGCGGGTTGTCCCGTAGAGGATTGTCCTCCCGGTAAGGTTTTCGAATATATTTCTGCACCTGGCTTTCCATTATCATCTTTATAGAATACAATTATTACATTGTCCGGATATTCCGCAGCCGGTCCGCCATCAACTCCATTAACAAATGATTTCACGGTTACTTTGCTGATAATCCATGGACTCATAACTTCAAAATCGTCGGCTTGAATAACTTCTTCGTCTGTCCAAGATACGGAATGATATCCGGCATCCAGTGTTTGATGGATATTCGTATTATTCCATAATACTTTTTCCGCTCTTGTTTTTTCGCCTGTTTGTTCAGTTAAATTTATCGATTGCCCTTTTACGGGAACCGTGGAGTTGGCGAATGTTTTCTGTGCACTAATAACGCCGGCATATGATATAATAGCAAGCGTTATGCAAATTGTTTTTGTAATAAACTTTGACATAATCATTAAATTTTTTAAGTTATTAAATTTAGTTTTAAAAAAAATCTTCTCTTGATACTACAAATAATATGTAATATATAACCCTGCAAAGGTAATTACTTTTTTTATTCATTGCTATGAATAAAAAAAAATTATTTTGCAGGATTCATGTAAAACTCCTGACTTCGTCACTTTTCTCCAATGCAATTTTTCAAAAAAAGCATGTAATTATTTGCAATACAGTATTATTTTTTTATTTTCGTCGCTCGATTTAGGCGACGAAAATAAAAAAATAACTGTCTTTGAGACATGTTTGTACAGAGAAAAAAACAAGTCAGACAGCATAAGCGTTTGGAGATTTTGAGAGATAAGAACCATGGGAGCAAGTTCGGATGCTGTTTTTCATGCGTATTTGCTTGCATTTACTGCATGTTCATATGTATGGTTGAAACTCAAAATTAGCATCGTTACTAAAATGAATCGCCGAAATAATACATATTTTCTAAAACCAAATGCACAAAACGTCAATTCCTAAAAATGAATGAACAACAAGGCAAACTCTCCCAAATCAACAATGTTTTCAGGCGACGCGATGACGAAGTCAGGAAAAAAGCAATTTTTATTTTGCAAGATTCATGTAAAACTTCTTCACCGGAGATTGCATTGATCCGTGGATTTCTTCCGAAAAGAAAAAAGGATGCGTCGAACTCTTGACGCACCCTCTTTTGCATAAAATGAATAAGTGAAATTATTTAGATACCATGATACGTTGCGTGGTTACCTTATTGTTAGAATCGTATACTCTGAATAGATAGATTCCATTGTTGTAAGCAGATACGTCTATGGTAGCAATAACGCCTGTTTTTACTTCAACCATTTGTCCTACAACGTTATATATCTCTACTTTTACGATATCATCTCCAGCGATATTTATAGTAGAAGTAGCGGGGTTAGGATAGATACGTACGTTTGTCATATTGTGATCGGCGATGCCTACCTCAATTATGAATTTCTCAGCGCACATAGGTTCGGATTCTTCTTCTCCGCATACGGAAATTACGCAATATTCATATTCTCCGGACTCAAGAGTAGCTGTGTATGGACTTGTGTGAGTTCCTGCAAGTTCTACTCCATTTTCAGTTATTTTGTAAGCGTCGGCATTGCCTTCCCACGTCAGCGTAAGATGATTGTAATCGGATATCTCGGCTTTTACATTTGTCGGAGGATCGCAAGGTTCAGCAGGATCGCACGCGTCCAACTTGTTACGGTTCCATTCAGAATCTGCATTAGACTTACATACAACTGCTACAGCCCATTCATGCTCTGCCGATGTATCAAAATTTTTATCAGTATAAGTAGTTTCAGTGATAGGACCTGCAACTTTTACGCCATCTCTGTATACATTATACTCCGGATTTGCAGGCCCTCCTGCTGTTCCATTAAGAACAAATGTCACTGAAAGAACTCCTGGTACTAATGATGGATCAACTGGCATCCAATTGGTACCAGATCCAAAAAGATTGGAATGGTCTCTTAAATATAATTTTTCGCCCTTACCGGTAGTACTTGTATAAAAATCCCAACGATAATTGAAATCTTGACTTTGTGTACGCATTCCATACATTGACATCCAGTATTTTCCTGCCGTAGCTATTTCAAATGGCTCGCTTAGCGTTATTAGAATATTGTCGCCTTCCGTACCTGTACAGAATTCATCAATCCAGATTTCTTCACCCGGTTTTCCACCATCATCAGTATAAAAACGTACGCCGAATTTATATGGAAAGAAATCGTTATTATTAAACCCGCTAGTTGTAATGGATTCAATGGACCAACCTGCTTCCGCATCAAAATCATCAGCGATTTGAACTAAGTCATCAGTACCTTCCCAATATACAGAAATTAATCCTGAAGTAGTTGTGGGCATAGCATTGTCCCATAATACTTCGCTTCTCACTTTATTGGTAACTGCAGGATATGGATCGCTCGCGCCTTCAAATCCTTCCGAATGGATAAGTGCGGTAGGCGTTGCATAAACTCCGTGCATAGTTTTCTTTGCAGGAGCGTCCCAAGACAAAACCGCTTCGCAATCAGCATTATATGCAACTGTGAAATTTTCGACTCCGTCGCAATTTCCAATTTCAAATTCGGGAGTAGTTACTTTTTGGGGAGTACAATCATCGCTATAATTTGCTCTAACAGAAGCAGTATGTTTTCCACCTGGAATATCGGTAAGCACATGTTCAAGGATAGTAACAGTAGTTTTTTCCTCAGAATCCAAGTATACCGTATATCCTGTCGGAGAACCTTCCGCCGCATCCCATGTGAGAACTACGTCGGCGCCTTGAACCTCGGCTTTCAGATTAGTTACCGCAGGACATGGATTGCTGCCGGGATCGTCTGATACAACGATAATGTCGTCTATACAGAAGATATACTGGTCGTAACTGTCAAAATGACGAAATGCAATCCGGCAATTACCTGTTTGCGGAATTTCAATAGTACGTTCAGTCCAGTCCGCAAAAGAGGAATTGAGAGTTTCTTGAAATACTTGCGTAAAATCGTTCGGGTCGGTACTACCTTGTGATACATATACTCCGTAAGTATCAAGTGCATAAAGTGGATCTATTACTTTTACCCAATAGGTTAATACGGTATTGCCTCCCAATGGCA